>NZ_JAXHMV010000008.1:300899-601798 GCF_034521165.1 Thiohalophilus sp. | reverse complement strand
ATGGACTCCTCGTCGGGTGGCACCTGCATGCCGACCAGGACGCGGCCGTAGTCGGCGCCGTGGTTGCGGTAGTGGAACAGGCTGATGTTCCAGTGCTCGCCCATGTGATTGAGAAAACGCAGCAATGCACCGGGGCGCTCGGGGAATTCGAAGCGGTACAGGCACTCGTGTTTCACGCCATCGACCCGGCCGCCGACCATATAGCGGATGTGCAGCTTGGCCATCTCGTTGTCGGTCATGTCCCTGTAGGGATAACCGGCGGCCTCCAGCTGGGCGAACAGCTCGCGTTTTTCCTGCTCGCCGTGGTGCATCTGCACGCCGACGAAGATATGCGCCTGGCCCGGATCGGCATAGCGATAGTTGAATTCGGTAATGCCCCGCGAGCCGATGGTTTCGCAGAACTGGCGAAAGCTGCCGGGTCGTTCGGGGATGGTGGCCGCGAACAGCAGCTCGCGACGCTCGCCCAGTTCGGCCCGCTCGGCCACGTGCCGCAGGCGATCAAAGTTCATGTTGGCGCCACTGTCGATGGCGATCAGGGTCTGGCCGTGCACGCCCTTCTCGGCCACGTATTTTTTTACCCCGGCGACGGCCAGTGCCCCCGCCGGTTCGGTGATCGAGCGGGTATCATCGAAGATGTCCTTGATGGCCGCACAGATCTCGTCGGTGCTCACCAGGATCACCTCGTCCACATACTTCTGCGCCAGGCGAAACGGCTCTTCGCCCACCTGACGCACGGCCACGCCATCGGCGAATATCCCCACCTGATCGAGACGCACCCGCTCACCCTCGCGCAACGCGGTATACATACTCGGCGCATCTTCCGGTTCGACCCCGATGATCCTGATATCCGGACGCACGGTTTTCACATAGGCGGCAATCCCGGCGATCAGGCCACCGCCGCCCACCGGCACAAAGATCGCGTCGATCTGCTCGCGCTGGGCCAGCAGTTCCTTGCCGATGGTGCCCTGGCCGGCAATCACCAGCGGGTCGTCGTAAGGATGAATGAAGACCAGGCCCTGCTCCTCGACCAGCTCCATCGCATGGCAATAGGCGTCGTCGTAGGCATTGCCGTGCAAAACGGTATTCGCACCCAGCGCCCTGACCGCATGTTGCTTGATCTCCGGGGTGGTGCGTGGCATCACGATGGTCGCGTTGATATTGAGGCGTTTGGCCGCCAGCGCCACGCCCTGGGCGTGATTCCCGGCCGACGAGGCAATCACGCCGCGTTCGCGTTCCTCCTCGGTGAGATGAATAATCCGGTTGTAGGCGCCGCGCAGCTTGAAGGAAAAGACCTGCTGCAAATCCTCGCGCTTGAGCAGGACCGTATTGTCCAGCCGCTCGCTCAGGCGCGGCGCCGGGTCCAGCGGGGAGTGAATCGCCACATCGTAAACCGGGGCGGCGTTAATCATGTCGACATAGTGCTGAGTCATAGTCTGCTGCTTCTGGGGGCCTGCCGGAATGGTGACTTTCTGGCCGTCAGTTGTGGATACCAGACCGGAATGCCTAATATAATGGCCTATTACCCGTTCAACAATGATACTGGCCCGAAAACACGGCCTGGCAGGAGTAAAAGCAATGACACAGGACGAATTGAAGCAGCTGGTCGCCCAGGCCGCCATCGAACACGTGGTGCCGGGCACCATCATCGGCGTGGGCACCGGTTCCACCGCCAATTTCTTCATCGACGAGCTGGCCAAAATCAAGGGCAAGATCGACGGCACCGTCGCCAGCTCCGTGGCCAGCGCCGAACGGCTCAAGGGCCACGGGATCCCGGTTTACGATCTCAACGCCGTGGACGGCATCTCGGTCTATGTGGACGGCGCCGACGAAGCCAACGAACACCTGCAGCTGATCAAAGGCGGTGGCGGGGCGCTGACCCGCGAGAAGATCGTCGCCGCCGCCAGCAAGAAATTCGTCTGCATCGCCGACGAATCCAAGCTGGTCGGGGTGCTCGGCGCCTTCCCGCTGCCAGTCGAAGTGATCCCCATGGCCCGCAGCCTGGTGGCCCGCGAGATCGTCAAACTCGGCGGCGAGCCGGTCCTGCGCCAGGATTTCACCACCGACAACGGCAACATTATCCTGGATGTGCATAACCTCGAGATCATGGAAGCCGTCAAACTGGAGCAGACCCTCAACAACCTCACCGGCGTCGTCACCAACGGCCTGTTCGCCATGCGCCCCGCCGACGTGCTGCTGCTGGGCACCAAAGATGGTGTAAAGATGATGGAATAACCGCTTCTCCCGCCCTCTGGGAAATAACGCAGAGGGCGCAAAGACGCGGAGAACGCAAAGAATATCGTTATGCCTGCCTCTTCGAGGCATGCCAGAATCCATAGAGCTTGCCTCCTGCAAAGCTAGCAGCGTCCGTCCGGGATGACCTCAACCCCGGTATTCGGGTAAACGGGTCAAGCCGGGCTTTACATACAGTAAATGCTGCCCTGGATGCCAAGGCCAGGGGATCTTCGACATAACAAACTTCGTGTCCTGGTGTCTTCGTGGTGAGAACTTATGCAGAAACTTCTGATCAGTCTGGGGATCATTCTGGTAATCGCCGGCCTGCTCTGGCCCTGGCTGAGCAAGCTCGGCCTGTTCCGCCTGCCGGGGGATATTTACATCGAGAAGGAGAACGCGCGGTTCTATTTCCCCATCACCAGCGCGATCATCATCAGCATCGTGATCAGCGTGATTCTCTGGTTTTTCAAAAAATAGAAAAAAGTGCAGAGTTGGCAGTTGGCAGTTGGCAGTAAAATGATATGGCAGGCGTGGCCGCGCCGCGAAAGAAAACTGGCTACACCACATGACCGTCGCGGCTGAAAGCCCGCTCCTACAACAATGAATACCGGCATCTGACCCGGTAGGAGCGCCCCGCGGGCGCGATTCCCGAATCAAACGCCGATCGCGGTCGAAGCCCGCTCCTACACAACAACGAACACCGGCATCTGGCGCGGTAGGAGCGCCCCGCGGGCACGATTCACGAATCAAACGCCGATCGCGGTCGAAGCCCGCTCCTACACAACAACGAACACCGGCATCTGGCGCGGTAGGAGCGCCCCGCGGGCGCGATTCACGAATCAAACGCCGATCGCGGTCGAAGCCCGCTCCTACACAACAACGAACACCGGCATCTGACCCGGTAGGAGCGCCCCGCGGGCACGATTCACGAATCAAACGCCGATCGCGGTCGAAGCCCGCTCCTACACAACAACGAACACCGGCATCTGACCCGGTAGGAGCGCCCCGCGGGCGCGATTCTCGAATCAAACGCCGATCGCGGTCGAAGCCCGCTCCTACACAACAACGAACACCGGCATCTGACCCGGTAGGAGCGCCCCGCGGGCGCGATTCTCGAACAAACACCGGTCGCGGTCGAAGCCCGCTCCTACACAACAACGAACACCGGCATCTGACCCGGTAGGAGCGCCCCGCGGGCGCGAATCTCGAACAACAAACACCGGTCGCGGTCGAAGCCCGCTCCTACAGACAGGCGGTGACCAGGCTTTTACTGGCACCCGGCACCTAGTACCTGGCCCCTGGAACCATAGAACAGACGCGTACTGCCAGAAGAAAGTTTGAAGTTAGTCCGGGAGAAACTGAAGGGGATAGGAAATTGGGCACTGACAGCCTGACCAATCGGTGCAGATTCTTCAGGCTGTCAGTGGTTGCCCCCAAAATTCGAGTGACGGGGCCTTGCCTACCCCGTGACTCTGCCTTGCCATTTATTGTTGTTGTGTCATCCCTGTTGTTTTTAGTGCTTCCTGCTTCACATGGGAGATTTGGCGTCCTCCTCCACTTTGATCAGGTTGACGCACATACAGAAGACGATCCTTGTGCGGATTTATTCCCCCGAATCGAAAAAAAATTTTCCACATCGATATATTAGCGCCTTCTAATTTATTGATAATACAGGGAATATCCGCCTGGCAGGATTTGCCGCCCCTGACGGTCATGCTAGAATTGCCAATCCTTGCCTGACCTGAAGTTATGCAGCTATGAATCCATTAAACTTGTTTTCGCGTCACCACCATATAAAGGAACAGCTGGAAGCACTGCGCCCGCAGCTCTATCGCCTGGCCTATTCCTGGACCAACAATCCGACACTGGCCGACGACCTGACCCAGGAAACCCTGGCCAAGGCCCTGAAAAATGTCGCCCAGCTGAAAAAACCCGAGGCGTTGAAAAGCTGGTCCTTTGGCATTTTGCGTAACTGCTGGCGCGATCATTTCCGCAGCAGCCGCGACATGGATGATGTGGACAACCAGGTGCTGACCGATCATCAGACGCCGGAAAAACACCATGAACAACAAAACATTGTCGACAAGGTCCGCGGGGCAGTCTCCGAACTGCCCGAGGGCCAGCGCCACGTGCTGACCCTGATCGACCTGGAAGGCTGCAGTTATGCCGAAGTCGCCGAGATTCTGGATATTCCGATCGGCACCGTCATGAGCCGGCTGTGTCGGGCGCGCAAATGCCTGGCCGGGAAGCTGCTTGAGTTCCAGCCCGAAAGCGCCGATAACGTGACTTCTATCAGGAGAGTCATATGAATTCGAATTTTTCCGATGAGCATCTGAACGCGTATCTGGATAACCAGCTCGACGCCGAGGAGCGGAGCCTGCTGCTCGAGGAACTGCGCCGCGATCAGGTGCTGGCCGAGCGGGTCTGCAAGCTGCAAAAAGTCCAGGACATGGTTCAGCTGGCGTACCACAACGTGGCCAGCGAACAGAGTACCGCTCAGCCCGGCCGCCGTCGCTGGCAGCTCTACTTTGCCCAGGCCGCCTCGGCGCTGCTGATTCTGGGTCTGGGCCTGAGCATCGGCTGGTTCAGCCATGACACGTTCAAGCGTCCGGCCTCTTTGTTCGAAATGGCCCAGTCCGCCCAGGTCGCCGCCGAACCGCAACCGGATGACGAGCTGAAACTGATGCTGCACGTCAACTCCGACGACCCCTCGCGTCTCAAGACCGTACTGGAAGAGGCCGAGTACCTGCTGCGCACCTCGCAGAACAAACAACGTCCGTTGCGCATCGAGATCATGGCCAACGGCGAAGGCCTCAAGCTGCTGCAACAGGGCAATACCGCCTACGCCAAAAAAATCAAAAACCTGAGCAGCAGCTACCAGAATGTCCGTTTCATGGCCTGCCGCATCGCGCTGAACCGCTACCGCGAAGAAAACGGCATCAGCATCGAACTGCTGCCCAACGTGGACGTGGTTCCCTCCGCCATGCAGGAAGCCCTGCTGCGCCAGCGGGAAGGGTGGACGTATCTCAGGATCTAAAAAACAGGGCCGGGTTACGAGGGACGAGTAACGAGGAATACCTTGTACGAAGGACCCGTAGGAGCGGCTTCGCCGCGATAGCGGTATCGGGCATTTCCCGGATTGCCGGACACCGCGGAGTTTATGCGCGAAAGGTGCTATGTCCGGCCTACCTACTAAAAAACAGGGCCGAGTTACGAGGGACGAGTAACGAGGAATACCTTGTACGAAGGACCCGTAGGAGCGGCTTCGCCGCGATAGATATTGCCGACCAGAATCTGTCGCGCCAAAGGCGCTCCTACAGCTTCAGGTGATGAGATGCTTTTCCTCGTCCCTCGTTACTCGTTCCTTGGCCCTGTAATCACTGCTTATAGTTGGCATCCACCCAGCATCGGGGCAGCGCTTCGCCGGAGGGAAAGATCAGCGCCTGCTTGGTGAAGGACTGCGTATCCTGCATCTCCTCGCCCGCGTGGTAACGGCCACTGACATCGGCCACGAACGGATCGAACAGCCCTCCCAGGTCGATAATCTCCACCAGATCACCATTCTTGCTGTCCTTCAGGTACATATCCCCTCCTGCGCGGTTTTACGGAAATCCTCTCCCAGTATAGTCGGCCCATCCTGCGGGCGCGAATCCCGAATCAACCACCGGTCGCGGTCAAAGCCCGCTCCTACACAACAACGAACACCGGCATCTGGTGCGGTAGGAGCGCCCCGCGGGCGCGAATCCCGAATCAAACGCCGATCGCGGTCGAAGCCCGCTCCTACAACAACAAACACCGGCATCTGGCGCGGTAGGAGCGCCCCGCGGGCGCGAATCTCGAACAAACAACCGGTCGCGGTCGAAGCCCGCTCCTACCTAAAAACCTGTCACCGGCACAGCCCCGTAGGAGCGCCCCGTGGGCGCGAATCCCGAACAAAGGCCGGTCGCGGTCAAAGCCCGCGCCTACCAGGTATGGGATTCCATTTCACAGCCATATCGCATCCCATAACGGATAATCTCCGATTTGTCGGACCAGACCTGCCCGCAAGGGATTGGCGATGACATAGCGAGCCACTTGCCGTAAATCGTCTTCACACCGCAAGGCATGGTCGTGGTATCCCTTTTGCCATAATCGTCCCGAGCGGTTCAGATGCCTGTTTATCCAACGGGCACTGTTCGACTTGATGCTCGAAACCACCGTACCGAGATCGTGCCGGTCACCTAACTGCATGATCCAATGAAGATGTTCGGGCATGACAACATAGGCCAGTGTCGTCGTATTGCTTTGATTATCTTTCAGTGCCTGTACCACCAGCCGACCCAGCAAGATATTCTGAAAGACTGGCTGGCGTTGTTCAGTGACCGTGGTGATGAGGTAAATCCGCCCGGTTTCCGACAGGCGGCCAGTACGCAGACGATGCCCGGAAAAATGGTGGGTTGTCATGAAAACACCTCCGTGTGTTCTGACATGACTGTGCCGTAAACAGGCATTTGTGTAAAGGATTGCCATGGCGCAGTGTAGGAGCGCCCCGCGGGCGCAAATCTCGAATCAAACACCGGTCGCGGTCAAAGCCCGCTCCTACAACAACGAACACTGGCATCTGGCGCGGTAGGAGCGCCCCGCGGGCGCGAATCCCGAATCAAACGCCGGTCGCGGTCGAAGCCCGCTCCTACAACAACAATCACCGGCATCTGGCGCGGTAGGAGCGCCCCGCGGGCGCGAATCTCGAATCAAACGCCGGTCGCGGTCGAAGCCCGCTCCTACACAACAACGAACACCGGCATCTGGCGCGGTAGGAGCGCCCCGCGGGCGCGAATCTCGAATCAAACGCCGGTCGCGGTCGAAGCCCGCTCCTACAACAACAATCACCGGCATCTGGCGCGGTAGGAGCGCCCCGCAGGCGCGAATCCCGAATCAAACGCCGGTCGCGGTCGAAGCCCGCTCCTACACAACAACGAACACCGACATCTGGCGCGGTAGGAGCGCCCCGCAGGCGCGAATCTCGAATCAAACGCCGGTCGCGGTCGAAGCCCGCTCCTACACAACAACGAACACCGACATCTGGCGCGGTAGGAGCGCCCCGCGGGCGCGAATCTCGAACAAACACCGGTCGCGGTCGAAGCCCGCTCCTACACAACAACGAACACCGACATCTGGCGCGGTAGGAGCGCCCCGCGGGCGCGAATCTCGAACAAACACCGGTCGCGGTCGAAGCCCGCTCCTACAAAACAATAGTTATTTACAGGAGGACTCGCTCGATCCCCCGATCGGAGGCGCGCTTGACGAACTGGTCCTGCCAACCGTCGCCGAGCAGGTGGTTGGCCATTTCGACCACGATGTAGTCGGTCTGGATGCCGGTGTCCTCGGCGTAGCGGGACAGGCCCTGCTGGCAGGCCGGGCAGGAGGTGAGCATTTTGACTTCGCTCTGATCGTTGTAACGTTTACCGATCATCTTCTCCAGGCCGTTTTGCAGTTCTTCCTGCTTGCGATAGCGCACCTGGGTGGAGATGTCCGGACGCGCCATGGCCATGGTGCCGGCCTCGCCACAGCAGCGATCGGACAGGCTCACGTCCTGGCCCATCAGGTTGGAGGCGACCTTGACCGGGTTATAGCGTTTCATCGGTGTGTGGCAGGGGTCGTGGTACATGTACTGCTTGCCGGTCAGGTTCTCCAGCTTGACACCCTTCTCCATCAGAAATTCGTGAATATCCAGCAACCGGCAGCCGGGGAAGATCTTCTCGAACTGGTACTTGAGCAGCTGATCCATGCAGGTCCCGCAGGAGACGATCACGGTCTTGATGTCCAGGTAGTTGAGCGTGTTGGCCACGCGATGGAACAGCACCTGATTGTCCACCGAGATCTCCCGGCCCTTCTCTTCATCGCCGCCGGAGGTTTGCGGATAACCGCAGCACAGATAGCCGGGCGGCAGCACGGTCTGCACGCCGGTATCGTACAGCATGGCCAGCGTGGCGAGTCCCACCTGGCTGAACAGCCGCTCGGAGCCGCAGCCGGGGAAGTAGAACACCGCCTCGCTGTTGTCGTCGACTTTTTGCGGATCGCGCAGGATCGGCACCACCTTGTCGTCCTCGATGCCGAGCATGGCGCGGGTGGTGCGCGCCGGCAGGTTGCCCGGCATCGGTTTTTTCATAAAGTGCACCACCTGCTCGATGGCACCGGTCTGGCCGGTGGTCGACGGCGGCCGTTTCTTGTTGCTGTCGATGCGGAATTTGCGCGCCATTTTCGAGGCCAGCGACTGCGCCTTGTAACCCCACTGGATAAACAGCTTGCGGAAGATCTTGATGGCGGTGGGATCGGTGATGTTCAAAAAGATCATCGAGAACCAGGTGCCGGGATTGAAGTGCTTCTCGCCCTGCTTGCGCAGGATGTTGCGCATCGATACCGATACATCGCCGAAGTCGATGTCCACCGGGCAGGGGTTGAGACACTTGTGACAGACGGTGCAGTGATCGGCCACGTCGTTCATCTCGGCAAAGTGGCGGGTCGAGATGCCGCGCCGGGTCTGCTCCTCGTAGAGGAACGCCTCGATGATCAGCCCCGAGGCCAGAATCTTGTTGCGCGGCGAATAGAGCATGTTGGCGCGCGGGATATGCGTGTTACAGACCGGCTTGCACTTGCCGCAGCGCAGGCAGTCCTTGACCATGTGGTTGAGATCGCCCAGGTCGCTGGCCTCGAGGATCAATGCCTCCTGTTCCACCAGCCGCAATGACGGGGTATAGGCATTGGACAACCCCGAACCGGCCTGCAGTTTGCCGGGATTGAAAAGCTGATCGGGATCGACCTTTTGCTTGTAACCGGCAAAGGCCTCGATGGTATCGCGATCCAGAAACTGCATCTTGGTAATGCCGATGCCGTGCTCGCCGGAGATCACCCCGCCCAGATCGCCGGCCAGTCGCATGATCCGCTCGACCACTTCGTCGGCCTCGCGCAGCATGACGTAATCGTTGGAGTTGACCGGGATGTTGGTGTGCACGTTGCCGTCGCCGGCGTGCATGTGGGTGGCGACGAACAGCCGGCTGGAGCGGATTTGCTGATGGATCTCGTCGAGCTTCTCGCGCACGCCCTTGAGTTCATGGCCGGCAAAGATATCCTTGAGCGGCGCCTCGACCTGCTTGCGATAGGAGATGCGCACCAGGCGGCGTTGCAACAGGTTGAACAGGCTCTCTTTATCCTCGGTCTCGATCCGGTCGTTCGGGGTCTGCCACAGATCGCGGTGCTCGGCCGCCGGCTGATCCAGATGGGTCAGGATCGCCTGCCAGCGATCCTTGACTGCCTGCAGCAGTTCGCGCGCGGCATGTTTTTTGGCCGCGATGATCGCCTCGCTCTCCTCGCTCTCTTCGGCATCGGGCACTTCGCCGGCACGAATCGGGTGCAGCTCGGGCATCTCCGAATCGAGATAGTCCAGCACGGCATCGATCATGCGGATCTTGTTGCGAGTCGACAGCTCGATGTTGAGCCACTCGATGCCGTCGTTGTACTCGGCCAGTTTGGCCAGCGGGATCACCACGTCCTCGTTGATCTTGAACGCATTGGTGTGCGAGGCGATGGCCGCGGTGCGCGCCCGATCCGCCCAGAAGCGACGGCGCGCCTCGGCGCTGACGGCGACAAACCCTTCCGCCTCGCGGGCATTGGCCAGCGAGACGATGTGTGACGCGGCTTCGGCCACGGTATCTTCGTCATCCCCGGCCACATCGACCAGCAGCACCATCTTCGGCAGGTCCTGGCGCGGCGCCTTGGTGGTGTAGTTGACCGCGCGCACGTAGCGCTCGTCCAGATGCTCCATGCCGGCCAGATCCACCTCGGCCAGCCCGTCGAGATAATCCTTGGTCTCGACAATGGCCGGCACGGCTTTACGCAGATCGTTACCGAAAAATTCCAGGCAGACCGTGCGAATGAATTGCGGCATGCGATGCAGGGTAAACACGGCCGAGGTAATAATGCCGTCGCAGCCTTCTTTTTGAATGCCCGGCAGGCCGCTTAAAAACTTGTTGGTGACATCCTTGCCCAGGCCCAGCTTGCGCAGCTGCTTGCCGGGAATGCGCAGGATCTCCGGCTCGCCACAGGGCGTCTCGCCGTCGGCCTCCAGGCGGCTGATGCGAAACGCCACCTCTTCCTGCTCGTGAATCTTGCCCAGGTTGAAATTAAGCCGCTGCACTTCCAGCCATTTGGCGTCCGGGGTGACCATGCGCCAGGAAACCAGGTTGTCCAGCGTGGTGCCCCACATCACCGCCTTCTTGCCGCCGGCGTTCATGGCGATGTTACCGCCGATGCAGGAGGCGTCCTGCGAGGTCGGATCCACGGCAAACACAAAGCCGCTGGCCTCGGCCAGTTGCGAGACGCGGTTGGTCACCACCCCGGCCTCGGCGCGCACCACCGGCAGAGATTGTTCGCCCTCTTCGCCATCGACAAACAGATCCTGCCGGCTGACAGTGTCCAGTCCTTCAAGCTTTTCGGTATTGATCACCGCGCAGTTTTCCTGCAACGGCACCGCGCCGCCGGTATAGCCGGTACCGCCGCCGCGCGGAATCATGCTGATGCCCAGTTCCAGGCAGGCGGCGACCACCTGTTGCACTTCCTGCTCGTTATCGGGGTTGATCACCACCAGCGGATATTCCACCCGCCAGTCGGAGGCGTCGGTCACGTGCGAGACACGCGCCAGGCCGTCGAAACAGATATTGTCCTTGTGCGTGATCTTCTTCAGACGCTTGAAGGCTTTTTTGCGCAGCGCATTTTGTTCGGGGAACCACTTCTCGAACTTGCGCAGTGCCTCCTTGGTCTTGATGATCAGATCCTGGGTCAGCGCGTTGCCGGCGGCGCGCTCGGCAATCCCGTCCAGGCGATGATAGAGCGCCTCGACCAGTGACTCGCGGCGCTTGCGGTTGTTCAGCAGGTCATCCTGAATGAACGGATTGCGTGTCACCACCCACATATCCCCGAGGATCTCGAACAGCATCCGCGCCGAACGGCCGGTCACCCGCTCCGCGCGCAGCTTGTTCAACACCTGCCAGGCCTCATCGCCCAGCAGCCGGATCACGATTTCTTTGTCGGAAAACGAAGTGTAGTTGTATGGGATCTCGCGTATTCGTTCAGTCATATATTTGATTTCAAAGGAGTTTTGAGAGAGCGGGCGTGCCGCGAAAGAAGGCTATTCTAACATGCGCCCACAGGTGGCGTAACAGGCAATCCGGGCATAATGCCCTTGAATTCAGGAGGTTATGGAGAAGAAAGTTGACAGTCGGCAGAGGGCAGTTGGCGGTATATCGAGTGCTGAGTGCTGAGTGCTGAGTGCTGAGTGCTGAGTGCTGAGTGCTGAGCAGATTGTGTAACCTCGTTGTCCGATAATGCGTAGGAGCGGCTACGCCGCGATGGGTCTTGCCGAGCGGCACGGTCTATCGCGCCAGAGGCGCTCCTACAACTTTCGATCCAGGGTGATTTTCCCTCGTCACTCGCACCCTGTCCCTCGTTACTTTTTCAGACTTGCAAAACCCACACCGGCGACCCACAATATAAATACAATCGATAACTTTTCCCTAAGATTCAAAGACCTATGAAACCCTCAGAGGCATTGCAAACCCATCGAGAGGCTATCCGCAGGATTGTGGCACGACACCACGCCAGTAATCCCCGGATATTCGGCTCCGTGATTCATGGAGAGGATACGGATACCAGCGATCTGGATATTATCGTCGACACAACGGACGAGACGTCCTTATTTGATATTGGTGCCATTCATGCCGAATTGACAGAGCTACTTGGTGTGAAAGTCGATGTGCTGACGCCAGGAAGCTTGCCGGACAGATGGAAAGAAGATGCCCTGAATGAGGCCTGTGCTGTATGAGCAAGCGCGACCGGCTTGCCTTGCAGGATTATCTCGAACATATTCAGCAGGCAATCCAACGCATCCAGCGATACCTGGTAGATATTGATCATTCGACCTTTCTTCGCAACGAGGAAAAACAGGATGCGGTAATTCGCAATCTTGAGATAATCGGTGAAGCTGCGGGCAATATTCAGCGCCACTTCCCTGACTTTACCCATCAGTACCCGGATTTTCCACTCAATGCCGCATACAGCACCCGCAATGTCTTGGCGCACGGCTACTTCAAGATTGACCTGAACGTAGTCTGGAAAACCATTGAACGAGATCTGCCAGCACTGGCAATTCAGGTAGAAAGCGCTCTTCAATCATTTGAAAAATAATGCCCTGTATCGAACTGCAGGCCGCCATCCAGTCCCGAACCGGGGCACCGCCCTCCGGGATTGAAAAAACGAACCACGAAGGCGCGAAGACACGAAGAATTATTGGTTTACTTCGTGGCTTCGTGGCTTCGTGACTTCGTGGTGAAGGTTCTTCTCGTAAAACGCCGCTCGCCTTTTTTTGTGGGAGCGGGCTTCGACCGCGACAGCAACGGCTTCGAGATTCGCGCCCGAGGTGCGCTCCTACAGAGGGGGGACGAAGAGGGTCTTTGTAGGAGCGGGCTTCGACCGCGAACAGTGCCAGCATCGACAGTCGCGCCCGTGGGGCGCTCCCACAGGATTCTGTTCAGCTGCTACATAAACAAAAACACCACCACCGCATAGCGGGCTGTCTTACCGATCCCGATCAATATCAGACTCCACAGCAGGCCCTCCGGGCAGTGACGAGGTAAACCATGCCCGCCTGTCAGTTCGGTAGGATATGTCCCACGCACCATCACCCCCGAATCACCGATGTCTGAGGAACAGGCCCCATAACGGGTAATCAGGCATCACTCGGCAGTTGGCAGTTGGCAGTTGGCAGTTGGCAGTTGGCAGTTGGCAGTTGGCAGTTGGCAGTTGGCAGTTGGCAGTTGGCAGTTGGCAGTTGGCAGTTGGCAAAACTCTGAGTCAGGGCTTTTTTGCTGTCAACTGCACTCTGACGTCTGCCAACTTCGCTTTTCTGAGTCGGCGAGAGCGTTATATGTTTACCATTATTGCAAAGCCCCTTGGGGTTCTATAGTATTGAATTAAATCGGAATTTTATAGAAAAGCATTATTAACATGTCTCATTCTATCACCATTAATGACAAAGCCATCGACATCTGGCCAGACGATATGGAAGTGCTGACTCTGAATCCCCACCCGCCTATGTTCTGGACCGAGTTCACTGACTTTCATGAGTATCATGCCCCTCTGGTCGAACGAATTCTGGAGCTGGAGAAAACCGGCGAGCTGACCCATCGCATGGAAATCGGCGGTAGCAAGGTGCGTAACGTTCACGAATGGGGAATTCCGGAGGCCGATCTAATACATGCCCGGGCAATCGAATATCTTGCCCGAGCTACCAGCAAAAAAGCTTCGGAAATCAAACTCACTAACTGCTGGGCCAGCATCTCGAGAAAGCATGAGTACCTGAGCCCGCACAGTCATACTGATTCGATGGCAAGTATTGTTTACTGTCTGCAGCCGGGCGACAAAGAAGACAAGCATTTTCTGGACGGGCGGCTTGCTTTTGTTGACCCCCGTATTCCGTACTGCTGTCCCGCCGAAGCCGGCGTTGCGACCGAAGAACTCGCCCCGGAGATGATAGAGGGCGCCATGGTTATGTTCCCGGCCGAACTGCTCCATTTTGTCCATCCCTATACCGGCGATACACCTCGCATCACCATCGCCTGGAATCTCTATTTTTAAGATGTGATTTATCCGATACCCCTGCGCTTTATCGGGCACTACGAACGATATACTGAGTACCGAGTGGTGAGCAGGTAGGCCCGATATAGCAACGCGGTATCGGGCATTTTTCGGGATGCCGGACACCGCTACGCTCAGTCCGGCCTACATGCTGCCACTGCCAGAAGTAGCCACAACGTATGCGCCTGCTCATGGGCCAGCCAGGCCAGCACTGCTTCGGAGCCGCCGGGGAGTAATGTCGAAGAGAGGAAAGCGCTGAGGAACAGCGACCATAACGTTAAATCGGTCATCAGTTCGGCAGTCGGCAGTCGGCAGTCGGCAGTCGGCAGTCGGCAGTATAATGGTGTGTGGAACGCACCCTAGCCAAGCGGGATCTCCTCGTCACTCGGCCCTCGTAACTCGTCCCTGCCCGAAGGGCGTGCATAAAAAACGGGGCCCGAAGGCCCCGCCGAAGTACTGCTTGATATTATTATTATTAAGACTTCAAAGTCTTAGAAGTCGACGCGCATGGCACCCATTACAGTGCTCTTGTCACCATCAATACCGCCAGCAGTGGACCAATCTGCATTAGCATTCATGTAAGCCAGCATAAAGCGCGTGCTCTTGGTGAACTTGTGGGTCACACCAACACGCATGTAGGTACCTTCAGGATCATTACCGCCTCGATCCAGCTCTGACACACCATAGGTAGCGGTGAAGATGTTCTTGCCCATCTTCATGTCGTAATTGACATAGAGAACAGTACCATCGAAATCACCACCGCCGGTTTCCTGGGTAGTCATTTCATACTGAGCGGAAAGCTTGTGCGGACCGCTCTTGTACTGACCACCGATCTTCATTGCATCATAGGCCAAATCGGGGGTAGCTTCATTGTTGTCCTGGTCGGCGTCACTGGCGGTCGCAATGAACGCTTCGTAGTTGCTGCCGGAGAACTTCAGGCCCGCGGCGTAATCACCATCCTGGTTGCCACGCTCGTCGGGGGTGTAGGTCACCCACAGATTGGCGGCACCGAAGTCATTCTGGTAGCTGATGGAGTTGTCCCAGAAACCGTTGGAACCAAACTGGCCGGAAGTCATGCCGCCGTAGCGACGGGCTTCGGCTGAAGTGGTTACGAACGGATCGTAGCTGACGCCACCAAAGTATTTGTAGGGCGATTTCAGGGAACCGGCCTTGATGGTACCGAAGCCACCATTCAGACCCACGAAGGCGTTACGATTGCCGTCATCAACATCGGCCGTGGTGGTGTCAACCTGGAATTCGAACTTGTAGATGGCAGCCAGACCGCCGCCCAGATCTTCAGAACCCTTCACGCCCAGACGGCCGCGCTTGTCATCTTCGACCTGCAAATTGTCGTTAGTCCAACGAGGGGTGTTCTGCCAGACATGGTTATCAAATGCAGCAGCAGTGAAATCGGAAGAATGGCTGGCGACTTCGGCCTGAAGCTGTCCGTACCAGGTGGCGTCGGCTTGAGCAGCCATCGGCGCGGCCATGCCGGCGGCAACGGCGATTGCAATTAGTTTCTTGTTCATATATGAACTCCTCTTTCTTTTGTAGTGAGAGCTGTTATTGAGTTGTGCTTAAGTAAACTCGTGGTGTGTTATAACGCAGCATTGGCGTATTCGCAACATTTTTTTTGATAAATACAACATAGCGTGAGTAATGTTGTATTTTTGCCACAGCGCACCCTCCGGGTGCAGGGACGAGGGACGAGGGACGAGTTACGAGGAAGATCAGAACTCCGGGCTCCCTGGATCGGTAGGAGCGGCTGCGCCGCGATGGGCCTTGCCGCGCTGCGGGGTCTATCGCGCCCGTGGGGCGCTCCCACAGCCTTCTGCGCAAGGCGGTTTTCCTCGTCCCTCGTACCTCGTACCTCGTCACTGCGCCCGAAGGGCGCCGTGGGAGCGGGCTTCGACCGCGACGGTGCCAGCTACGACAGTGTCGGCTTCGACAATCGCGCCCGTGGTGCGCTCCTGACACGCCCTTCATGTACGTCAAGATGGATTTTCCCCTCGTCACTCGTCACTCGTCACTCGTCCCTCGTACCTGCACCCGGAGGGTGCGCAGTTGCAGATAAACACATAAACACCTATCATTTTTTCCAGAGATTGCATTCAGGAGTCAGACGCATGTCTACCATTCGCTGGAATATCGCGGTTTCCGCCGACACCGACCGGTCGCTGCGGCTGTACCTGGCCAGCCAGGGCCGGGGCAAAAAAGGCGACCTCTCCCGCTTCATCGAGGAGGCGGTTCGCGCCCACATCCTGGAACTGACGGCCGAACAGGCCAAGGCGGCCAATGCCGAGGTCGATGAATCCGACCTGACATCGATGGTCAATGAGGCGCTCGACTGGGCACGCACACAGTAAATGCGGGTTGTCCTTGACTCAAATATCCTGTTCAGTGCCTTGATCTCTCCCCATGGCCCGCCGGACAGGATTTACCGGGCATGGCGCAGCTCGCGGTTTGAAATCGTTACCTCACAGCTGCAACTGGATGAAATCCGCCGGGCCAGTCGCTATCCCAAACTTCGGGCGGTGCTGCAACCCGCCAGAATCGGCAACATGATCAACAACCTGCAACAGGCCATCGTACTCGAAAACCTGAATCTGGAAATTGAGGCCACCGATCCCGACGATGCTTTTTTACTGGCCATGGCCCTGGCCGGAGAGGCTGATTATCTGATTACCGGCGATCGCCGCGCCGGACTCCTTGAGCGGGGCAACATCGAGCGAACCCGCATCCTTACCCCAAGCGAGTTTTGCGCCGAAGTTCTGTGAGGGGCTATTGGCATCCCCGACACGCCATCCAGGGTACGGATAACGAGGAAGATCAGAACCCCGGGGCCCCCTGGATCGGTAGGAGCGGCTGCGCCGCGAAGGGCCTTGCCGCGTGGTGTGGTCTATCGCGCCGGAGGCGCTCCTACAGCCTTCGGTGTAAGGCATTTTTTCCTCGTCCCTCGTCCCTCGTCACTCGTACCTCGTAACTGCGTCCGGAGGACGCTGGAGGCGCTCCTACAGCTTTCTGCGCAAGGCAATTTTCCTCGTCACTCGGCCCTGTTCTACGATCGGCGTCTTCTTT
Organism: Thiohalophilus sp.; assembly: GCF_034521165.1. Taxonomy (NCBI): domain Bacteria; kingdom Pseudomonadati; phylum Pseudomonadota; class Gammaproteobacteria; order Thiohalomonadales; family Thiohalophilaceae; genus Thiohalophilus; species Thiohalophilus sp. Next base: position 584,821 of record NZ_JAXHMV010000008.1, on the reverse strand, counting down.
GCCATTGAACCCAATATCTTGCCTTTGCTGTGATTTATAAACTACAATCATTACATGAAACGGATTTCATCACAGCGATTCAACCGCTGGATGAAGCGGCTCAAGGATGAAAAGGGCAAAGGGATCATCCTGGCTCGTATTCACCATCTGATGGAGGGCTGGCCCTCGGATGTAACCCCGCTGGGCCAGGGGCTCAACGAGCTGTGGATTCACTATGGGCCGGGTTATCAGGTCTATTTTCACCAGCGGGGGACACGCTGATCATTTTACTGTGCGGCGGCGATAAGGGCAGACAAAAACGGGATATTGATATCGCCAGAGAGATACTCGATGAGTGGAGAACGCAAAATGACTGAGACCTTTACCGATTTCGACCCGGCCGAGCATCTTGATAGCGACGTGGCCATCGCCGCCTTCATGGCGGATGCGCTGGAAACCGGTGATGCCGGTTATATCGCCCAATCCCTGGGGATTGTCGCCCGCGCCAAAGGCATGACCGAACTGGCCCGGGAAACGGGGCTGTCAAGGGAACAGCTCTACCGCAGCTTCAGCGAAACCGGCAACCCGACATTAAAAACCCTGCTGGCGGTCATGCGTGCCATTGGCGTGGATATGACCGCCAAACCCCATCGCCCTTCGGGCAGGGACGAGGAGCGAGTGACGAATAACGAGGAAGATCGAAATCGGTTTCCTGGATCGTAGGAGCGGCTGCGCCGCGATGGGCTTTGCCGCGCGGTGCGGTCTATCGCGCCGGAGGCGCTCCTACAAAGCCCTTCTGGCAGTTACTAGAACCTGGCCCCTAGTACCTGGAAACTAAAAAAGCCCCTGAAAGGGGCTTTTTTAATGTGGCTGGGGACCAAGCCCTTCGGGCAGGCACTAGGTGTGTAACCTCATAAGGTTGTTCACGGAAAATCCCAGTCGACTGATAGGCGGTTGGTAATCCAGACTCGCGTGAGGCCGATGCCAGTTGTACTGATGCAACCACGCCGACAGATGCTGCTCCCGCTGGTCTGAGCTGGCGTAAGCCCGGGCATAGGCCCACTCGCGCAACGCGGTTTGAATGAACCGTTCGGCCTTGCCGTTGGTGCGCGGACTGTAGGGCCGCGTCCGGCGGTGTGTCAGTCCCAGGCGTTGGCACAGTCGCGCAAAGCGTCGGGACTGGTAACAGGCCCCGTTGTCGGTCAACACCTGCTTGAAGTGGATCCCGAGGTGGGCATAGTAACGCACCGCCGCCAGCAAGGCCCGGCAGGCGCTTTGGCCGGTCTCATCGGGGTAAATCGTGCTAAAGGCCACCCGCGAGTGGTCATCGATGGCCACATGCACATACTCCCAACCGGCGCCGCGACTTTTGCGCTGCCGTTCCCCGGTGATCCGATGCCCGGGGCGGACAAAGCGGCCCAGCTTCTTGATATCCAGATGTAACAGGTCCCCCGGTGCCGCGTGCTCGTAGCGATTATCGGGCCGGCCCGGCGCCAATGCCCCGAGGCGATTGAGTCCTTCACGTTGGAGCAGTCGGGCGACCGTGCTATGGCCGAGGTTCAGGGCCTGGGCAATTTGACGGTAGGTCTGGCGTTGGCGGCGGCGTTCGATGATCTGGGCACGGACCGGCTCGGCGGTCGCTCGGGGACTGGCGTGGGGCCGGGAAGAGCGGTCCCGCAAACCGACTTCTCCTTCGTCACGAAAACGGGCCAACCACTTATAGACCGTGCGGGGACTGACGCCGGCGGCCTGGGCCGCTTCGGTGGGACGCAGCCCCTCTTCGAGCACACGTTGAACCAAAAGGGCTCGACCTTGAGGCGTTAATCGGGCATTTTTATGAATGTTCATCCGGGACTCCTGGAAGGTTGGTTTGTTCACACCTCCATTCTTCCGGGATCGTTCCGGATGAACAACCTATTGAGAGATCACAGCTAGGTGCTAGTTACCAGGGGCTAGCGATTCTGACTTCGCTATTCCAGGGGCAACTGCATTCTTGCTATCCCTATATAAATCTGGACCAGGATCCTCCCAGGATTTTCTAGAACCTAGCCCCTAGTACCGGGAAACTAAAAAAGCCCCTGATAAGGGGCTTTTTTAATGTGGCTGGGGACCCAGGATTGCTCCGGCCATCCATGACCTTCGCCCTGCGGGCCAGCGCCGCAAACAGCGCGCCGCTGTCCAAAATCGAGTCGCTCACGGCATCCCTGCCTTCCGCGACATTAGTGCTTCCCTGCACGTCATCCCGGCGATTTTGTCGAACCAACGGTTCTCATCCATTGAGATCCGGCAGGTGAAAATAGAAAAAGGCCGGAAAAACCGGCCTTTTTCTATTTTGGCTGGGGACCTAGGATTCGAACCTAGACTAACGGAGTCAGAGTCCGTCGTCCTGCCATTAGACGAGTCCCCAATAGAACAGGTACGAGTCACGAGGGACGAGGGACGAGGTCTTCTTGATCCTGATAGTGACGAATCAGGCCCCATATCATCCGGGAAATTTCCCTGACTTCTTCTTCCATTTCCTTGCCGGTTTCAGCCTCGATAAATCCGGCTGCCCGACCGATCATCAGTTGGGTTCGCAGCTCGCCGCAGGAACCCTTGGCAATCTTGAAGAACTGAACGCGGGTGCGGTCAGTTTCCCTTTCATAGCCTTCGGCGATATTCGAGGGCACAGAAAGTGCCGCCCTCGTGATTTGATCCTTGAAGCTGTATTCCCGGCAGTCAGCCAGGGTCTGGTACAACCTGACTGACAACCGGCAGGCCCGTTTCCAGACATCCAGGCTCTCGAGTGCATCCATGCCCCTTCCTCCTTGAAGTTCTGTGCTTTTCCTCGTGACTCGTCCCTCGTCACTCGGCCCTGCGTTAAAAACGCAGCAGCGTTTTTAACGCTTGGAGTACTGCGGACGCTTACGCGCCTTGTGCAGGCCGACTTTCTTGCGTTCGACTTCGCGGGCGTCGCGGGTGACGTAGCCGGCGCGGCGCAGGGCGGGACGCAGGGTTTCTTCGTATTTCATCAGCGCGCGGGTGATGCCGTGGCGGATGGCGCCGGCCTGGCCGGTGTTGCCGCCGCCGCGGACGAAGACTTTGACGTCGAAGGTGCCGGTGTGGTCGGTCAGCTCCAGCGGCTGGCGAACGACCATGCGGGCGGTTTCGCGGCCGAAGTATTCGTCCAGGGGACGCTTGTTGACGCTGATGCTGCCGTTACCGGGGGTCAGGTAGACCCGTGCGGTGGAGTTCTTGCGACGGCCGGTGCTGTAATAGTTATCTGCCATGAGGGTTCCTGCCTAGAGTTCCAGTGCCTTGGGCTGTTGAGCCGCGTGATTGTGGTCCGCGCCGCGGTATACCTTGAGCTTGCGGAACATGGCCCGGCCCAGCGGGTTTTTGGGCAGCATGCCGCGCACGGCGGTCTCGAGGATCCGTTCCGGGTGCTTGTCGCGCTGCTTGTCCAGGGAGACGGACTTGATGCCGCCCGGATAGCCGGTGTGGTGGTGGTACATCTTGTCCCACTCTTTGTTACCGGTGACCGCGATCTTGTCGGCGTTGATGACAATAATATAGTCACCGGTATCGACGTGCGGGGTGTATTCCGGCTTGTGCTTGCCGCGCAGGCGGCGGGCGATCTCGGTAGCGACGCGACCCAGAACTTTGTCTGTCGCATCAATCACATACCAGTCGCGTTTGACGGTTTCCGGCTTGGCGCTAAAGGTTTTCATCGACTCGAGCCTTAAGTTATTAAACTACTGCAAAAAAGAGGCGGAATCTTACAGAAATCGGGGGCCCCTGACAAGAGCCGCCGGCACGGACGGGCCATTTTTTGCGGACAAAAAAAAGGCGCGGAAAAGGGGGGAACCGCGCCACAAATACCACCATAAGGAGGATGGAGGAGTTAAAAACTGTATTTCAGTGTTTGCTAATATAATTAATTGACAATATTCAGTCAAGCCCCGATGCCCGATTTTTTTAGTCAGGAAATACCTTAAATATCATAGGGTTTGATGAGTTCTGAGTTCTGAGTACTAAGTACTGAGTTGGCAGTTGGCAGTTGGCAGTTGGCAGTTGGCAGTTGGCAGAAAAATGATGGGGTAGGAGCGGCTGCGCCGCGATGGGCCCTGCCGTGTGGCACGGCCTATCGCGCCAGAGGCGCTCCCGGCGCCCTCCGGGCGCAGGGACGAGTGACGAGTGACGAGTGACGAGGGGAAAATCAAAACCCGGCCTCATCGATCGTAGGAGCGGCTACGCCGCGATGGGTCTTGCCTTGCGGCACGGTCTATCGCGCCGGAGGCGCTCCTACAGCCCTTTGCCCCGGGTTTTCCTCGTCACTCGTCCCTCGTAACTCGTCCCTGAGCTCTTAACGCTGGCGACAGCTTCGGCCAGGCCTCGATCACCGCCTCGCGCACCTCATTCAATCGCCCGTGAAAGAAGTGGCCGGCCCCCTCGAGCCAGATGAGCTGCGGCGGGTTGGCGGTCTGGCGGGCGACCCAGTCGCGGACCTGGTGGGCGTCGATGACCTCGTCCTCGCTACCCTGGATCACGAGCCAGGGGATCGCGATCGCCGGCAGATCGTCGCTGCCGTAAAGCGACAGGGGCGGCGCCGCGACCAGCAGCCGCTCGGCCCCGACCCGCGCGTGCATCTTGAGCGCCACCTGGGCGCCGAAGGAGAAGCCGCCCAGCCACAGCGGCGCGTCGGGGTAGTGTTGCCGCACCCACTCGACCGCCGCGCGCAGATCCTCCAGCTCGCCGACCATGTTGTCGAACTCGCCCTCCGAGCGGCCCACGCCGCGGAAGTTAAAACGCACCGCCGTCGCGCCCAGCCGGTTCATAGTCGCGGCGAGGATATGCACCACCTTGTTGGTCAGGCTGCCGCCGTGCAGCGGATGGGGATGACACAGCACCGCCACCGGGGCCTGCGGCGCCGGGTTGTCGGGTTCTTCGATGAGCAGCTCCAGCTGGCCGACCGCACCTTCGATTAGCAATTTTTGACTCATAACTAATTCTGACAGTTTTCAGTTCGCAGAAATATAACCCTATGACTCAAAGCGGCAGGAGCGCCTTTGGCGCGATAGAACGTGCCACACGGCAGGGCCCATCGCGGCGCAGCCGCTCCTACAGAACCCGGAAGACCACCAACTGCCAACTCAGCCAGGTAGGCCCGATATAGCGCAGCGGTATCGGGCATTTTTCGGGATGCCGGACACCGCTGCGCTATGTCCGGCCTACACCTCAAACAGGGACGAATTACGAGGAAAAGCCTCATAACCGGAAACTGTAGGAGCGCCTTTGGCGCGATAGAACGTGCCACACAGCAGGGCCCATCGCGGCGCAGCCGCTCCTACAGGCCCCGGATGACTGCCAACTGCCAACTGCCAACTTTCTTTTCTATATCTTTAACCGATCAACAATTCTGCCGTTGAGCAAATGTTCCTCGATGATTTCGTCGATGTCTTCCTCGTCGATGTAGGTGTACCAGGTCTCGTCGGGGTAGACGACGATCACCGGGCCTTCCTCGCAGCGGTCCAGGCAGCCGGCGTTGTTGATGCGGATCTCGCCCTTGCCGTGCAGGCCGAGTTCCTTGACCCGCTGCTTGGCGTAATCGCGCAGGCGCTGGGCGCCGAAATTGTTACAGCAGGTTTCCCCTTCCTCGCGCTGATTGACGCAGAAAAAGACATGGTGCTTGTAAAAGGACATAAACCACTCCTGTACTCAGGGCCGGGGGACGAGTTACGAGGGACGAGGAAAAGCGTCATAACCGGAAACTGCGGGAGCGCCTCCGGCGCGGACAGGTCGTGCAGCCCGATAGACTGTCGCGGCTGAAAGCCCCTCCCACGGCGCCCTCCGGACGCAGGTACGAGTGGCGAGTGACGCGGTAAATCAAAATCCTCGAGCCCCTGCATTGTAGGAGCGGCTGCGCCGCGATAGATCTCTCCGCGCGGTATGGCCTATCGCGCCGGAGGCGCTCCTACAGCCTTCGGTGTAAGGTATTTTTCCTCGTCCCTCGTCCCTCGTCCCTGTTTTTGTGATTATGTCATACATCGAGCTGAAACCGGGTGCCGGAACAGGGTAGACTTGCCGGACCATGCAGCCCGACGGTTCTGAACCCTTGCCCCTTTCCCGACAGATCGATCAGCTGGCCGATCAGTGCGTCAAGTGCGGGTTGTGCCTGCCTCACTGCCCGACGTATCAGGCCGATCTGACCGAGAACGAGTCGCCGCGCGGGCGGATTGCGCTGCTGCAGGCGCTGGCCAACGGGCAGCTGGAGGCCGCGCCCAAACTGCGCGCGCATATCGACCACTGCCTGCTGTGCCGCCGCTGCGAGCGGGTTTGCCCCTCGGGGGTGGCGTATGGCCGGCTGTTCGACCTGGGCCAGCAGCTGCTGGCGCAGGATCGCCGCCCCGCTCGCGCTGCCCGCCTGGGACTGGCCCTGCTCACCCGTCCCGTCGGGTTGCGCGCGCTGGTCCGGCTGATCGTACTGGGCCAGCGCAGCGGCCTGGCCGCGCTGGGGCGCGGCCTGGGTCTGGGACGACACTCAACCCTGCTGCGCCGCGGCCTGACGCTGCCGCGGCTGCCCTGGCCCCGTTCCCTGGCGCCCCACTACCCCGCCATGACACCGCGCCGGGGCCGGGTCGCCCTGTTCACAGGCTGTGTCAGCGCGGCCGCCGACAGCCGGACCCTGGGCGACACCATCGCGGTATTGCGCTATTTCGGCTTCGATGTGACCGTTCCCGCCACGCAACAATGCTGCGGGGCCCTGCACGCCCACAGCGGACAGCACGCGCAGGCCGAACAGCTGGCGGCGCGAAACCGCCGCGCGTTTGCCGGCGAGTTCGATGCGATCATCGTCACCGCCTCCGGCTGCGCCAGCCAGTTGCTGGAAACAGATTTGCCCGTGCCGGTGCGCGATGCGGTCAGTTTTATCGCCAACCAGTCCTGGCCCGATTCACTGCCGGTTCGCGCCGGCGATGAAACCGTGGCCGTGCATGAGCCGTGCAGCGCGCAGAATGTGCTGCGTGCCGCAAATGATATCTACCCGCTGCTGGAACACATCCCCGGGCTGCGGATCCTGCCGCTGGGGGATAACGCCACCTGCTGTGGCGCCGCCGGCAGTTATCTGCTGCGCTACCCCGCGTTTGCCGATCAACTGCGGGCGCGCAAACTGGCGCACGTTGAAGAACAACATCCCGATCGCCTCGTCACGACCAACATCGGCTGTGCCCTGCATTTGCAATCAGGCCTGGTCGAACAGCACAATTTGATCCCGGTCATCCATCCACTTACCCTGTTGCGCGAATATATCGAGGCCCCGGCATGATTCACCTGCGACAATTGCCCTGGTTGCTGTTACTGGTGGCCGTGGCCACCTCGGCAACGGCCAGGGACAAGGACCATTTCTCGGTCAAACTCGGCACCCTGCAACACGAAAACCCGGCTTATGATCCGGCCATCAACCTGGGCCTGACTGTCGGCGGCAAACTCATGGACGGCAAGTACCTCAGCCTCGGGCTGCAACTGGAAATCAACACCTCGGTAGTCGAAGGCGAGACCTCGACCGTTCGCAAGGATTGGGAGATGGATACCCATGCGCTCTACACCAGTCTCTACATCGGCGAACGCCACTACCTGAAACTCAAGGCCGGCTACAGCGACTGGCAGGTGCGCTACGACACCGAAGCCGAGCGCAACGGCAACGGCCTGAGCTGGGGCGTCGGCTATGGCTACCCGCTGGATAACGGCCGTACCCTGGAACTGGAATACACCCTGCTCAGCGACGACGAAGACTACGGCATCAACTACATCAGCCTGGGGTATTACTTTTGATTCGGTCCGTCATTTTTACAGACGCTGAAAATAACGCAAAGGACGCAAAGGCGCGGAGAACGCAAAGTTAGTAATTTTTGGTGTGTAAAATAGACAGTCAGAATTCCTGGTTCAAGTATCAGGTTGATTAGCAGCCCCATATAATAATAACGAATATAATTTTCTCTGCGATCTTTGCGTCTTTGCGTCCTTTGCGTTGCTTCCAGAGCCTTGGTATAAAAACACCAGCTTGCAGCCTTAACTGTCCTCGAGTATCTTTAAGAATATGGAACAACGTCATTACAGCCCGGTGGATCATTTTCTGATGAACGTCGATCTCGGCCTGCGTACGCTGGTGGGCAGGCCGGTGCTGACCGAGCGGCCGAATCCCGCCGCGGCGGTCGCGGAGTCGGCGCTGGACGAGGACCAGCAGGTCCTGGCGGCACGGCTGATGCGCGTTAATCACGCCGGCGAGGTCTCGGCCCAGGGGCTGTATCAGGGCCAGGCGCTGACCGCCCGGCTGCCGGACGTGCGTGAAAAAATGGAGCGCGCCGCGCTGGAGGAAAACGACCACCTGGCCTGGTGCGAGTCACGCATCAACCAGCTGGGCGGACACAAGAGTTATCTCAACCCGCTGTGGTATGCCGGCTCGGTGAGCATCGGCGCACTGGCCGGGATCGCCGGCGACAAATGGAGCCTCGGCTTCGTCGCCGAAACCGAACACCAGGTGGTGCGGCATCTCGACAGCCACCTGGCGCAACTGGATGAGCGCGACGCCAAATCCCGCGCCATATTGCAGCAAATGAAAGAAGACGAAGGCCTCCACGCCACCACCGCCCTGCAGGCCGGTGGCGCCGAACTGCCCTTCCCCGTCAAAAAGCTCATGCAGCTGACCTCGAAGATCATGACCCGGACGGCTTATTGGATCTAAAACACAGGGCCGAGTGACGAGGGACGAGTAACGAGGAAAACCTTAACCACGAAGGCGCGAAGACACGAAGTTTTTTAGTCTTTAATCCTTCGTGTCTTCGAGCATTCGCGGTTAATTTATTTATATCGGAATTACGATCGAGAAGCCCGGATTTTGATCTTCCTCGTAACTCGTCCCTCGTAACTCGTCCCTGTTATTTCGAAAGTTTCGGCATGTTCTGCGCGTAGAAGATTTCCAGCATTTCTTTTTGCAGGCGCTGGTGCAGCTGTTTACGTTTGTTTTCGGGCAGGTCCTTGGCGCTGATGTCGAACAGGTAGTTGTCCAGGTCGAATTCCTTGAGGATCATCTTGGTGTGAAAGATGTTTTCCTGGTACATGTTGACGTCCACCATCTGGTAGAGGTTCTTGGTGTCCTTGGCCAGGAAGTTCTGGATCGAGTTGATCTTGTGATCGATGTAATGCTTCTTGCCCCGCACATCGCGGGTGAAGCCGCGCACGCGGTAGTCCATGATCACGATATCCGACTCGAAGCTGTGAATCAGGTAGTTCAGGGCGCGCAGGGGTGAGATACGCCCGCAGGTGGAGACATCGATATCCGCGCGAAAGGTGCTGATACCGTTATCCGGATGACTTTCCGGGTAGGTGTGCACGGTGATGTGGCTCTTGTCGAGATGCCCGACGACCGATTCGGGCAACGGCCCCGGTGCGGCATTGGTGTCGAGTTCCTCTTCCGGGATCACCGGTTCTTCGGAGATCAGCATGGTCACGCTGGCGCCCATGGGCTCGTAGTCCTGGCGCGCAACATTGAGGATATTGGCGCCGATGATGTTGCTCACCTCGGTGAGAATATTGGTCAGGCGCTCGGCATTGTACTCCTCGTCAATATACTCGATATAGGCCGCCTGTTGCTCGGCGGTATCGGCATAGTTGACATCGTAGATGTTGAAGCTCAGTGTCTTGGTGAGGTTGTTGAACCCCATCAGACGAATCTTTCTGCTGTGTTTTTTATCCAACAGCTTACCTCTCGTTACGCTTTTGCCAGTGGCGGGTGATAGATCATCTGTACCACGTTGCCATCGGGATCATAGCAATAAAAACTGCGGGCACCATCCCGATGGGTCCTGGGTTTGGTCCGCATCGACACCTCATTGGCGAGCAGGAATTCGTACCATTCATCCACCGCCTCGGGGGTATCGAGTATGAAACCGATGTGATCCAGATGTTGCGGACCGTCGAAGACTTCCTCGCTATGATGCAAGGCCAGGTTATCGTTGCCCGAGGTGAGGTAGAGGTTAGCGGGGTCCGGGCGCCACTCCTCGCGCATCCCGAGCAGCTCGACATAGAACCGCTCGCAGGCGTCGAATTCCCGGACATACAGGGCAACATGACGCAAACCGGCTGTGGCAACGGGACGTTTCATTGCATTCTCCTTATGAGCCCGATCGGGAAAAAACAACCATTTTAAACCAACCGCCCGGAGGCGTCAGGCGTTTTTGTCCCTCTGCCGATCGAGCTCAAACTGTCCGATATTATGCTGTCAAATCAGGCAGTTGCCGCCGGCGTGCCGATCAGGCGTCCGTGCCGGTTGCCGGTTCGGTGAAGATACCGCGTTGGACGCTGTCCCAGACCGGCCGGCCAAACTGGTTGCGGATCACGTGCGACAGCGCGATGGAGCCTTCCGCCAGCAGCCGGTCGTGGAAGGATTTGAGTTCAAAAGGACTCTCCAGCTGCGACAATCGCTCGCGTGTCGCGTTGATCAGGGCCCAGCCGGTGGCGTAACCCATAGGCACGGTCGGTGCATGGGTATACCAGCCCAGATCCGCCAGCGCCTGTTCGTGCGTGAAACCCAGCCACTGCTCCATCCGCTGCGCCGCCTGTGCGAGTGACACTCCCCGGGTGTGCAACTCCACATCCAGCATGATGCGCAGCGCGCGCCACAATCGGTCCTTGAGCAGGACGAAACGCGACTCCGGCGTGTCGAGGAAGCCCTGCTCCTGCATCAACTGCTCGCAATAAAGCGCCCAGCCTTCATACAGCGTCGCCGACGGATTGACCAGGCGCGGCAGGGTACTCGAACGATGGCCCCGGTTGGCCGTGACAAATTGCAGATGATGACCGGGCCAGGCCTCATGGACACAGGTATGGCGCAGACTGACCTGGTTGTGCTCGCCCAGCGACAACGCATCTTTCACCGGCGTGACATAGTAATAGCCCTGTTGCTCGGGATCGTTAAACGGCGGCTCCATATAGGCGGCAAAGGGAATCTCATGCCGCAGGAAGGTCGGCGTCTCGATCACCTTGAGCGATTCCTTGCCCGGCAGGCTGACGAGATCCTGTTCTGCGACAAACGTATGCGCGGCCTGCATGTTCTGCCGGTATTGCTCGAGCAGCTCTTCCGCCGCCGGGTGGCGGGCGTGGATCTTTTCAGTCAGTTGCCGGATATCTTCGTCGCCCTGCAGCTCGACGGTGACGGCCTTCAGTTCGCGCAACGTCTCTTCGAACAGGCGCTCGCCCAGGGCATGCAACTGCCGCGCACTGACCGGCAGGGCATGACGATGATGTAACAAGCGTTCGAACCAGGCCGTGCCACAGGCAAAATCGCCCGCCGCTTTGGGTTGCAGTTCGGTCTCCATAACGTGGGCAAACTCGTCGACGGCATGCGCGGCCTGCTCCAGCTCGGCATTGAGGCCGTGCCGGATAAACACCGGGTGTTTGCGCAGGCTGCGCAAATAATCCGCGCCCTGCTCGGCCTCGGTATGCGCGGCCTCCAGCCACACGGGCGGGATCCTCTCCGGTTCGCTCTGCAGATTGGCCTGGGCATTACGCAAGTGGCGCGGGATCGCCTGCAACCGGTTTTGCAAATGCTGTTTGTTAAATTTGAGATTATGCAGCGTTAATTGATAGATGGCATGGATCGGCAGATAACGCGCCGGATCCCGATAACGCCAGTCATGCTCGATCAGTTCGGATGATTCGATGACGGCGGCGCCATACATCACTTCCCGATCAATCACCTGTGCCGCGGTCAATACCGAGGTATCGATTTCATCCAGCGCGTCGATCAGTTTTTCATTCAATGCCTTCAGGGCACCGATCTCATCGTCGGCAAACGGAGTCAGTTGCGATTCAAAACCCCGCACTCCCAGGTCCACCGCCTTCTCGGGATGAAAACGGAACCAGGCCTGATAGTAACTGTGTACGAGCCCGGGGAAATCAGCCATAAACATTATTCCTTGCGATTGAGTTCAGTTAGCGACGGGTTCATTCATCTTCCGGCTCGATCACTTCGTAGTCATGGCTGATTTCGACACCGCCATTAGCAAGCATGATTGACGCCGAGCAATATTTTTCCGCCGACAGTTCCACGGCCCGTTTGACATGTTTTTCACCGAGGCCCTTGCCGGTAATGACAAAGTGGACATGGATGTGCGTAAACACCTTCGGTTCGGTTTCCGCGCGTTCGGCGTACAGCTCGGCATAGCAGTCCCGAATCGGCTGGCGGGATTTTTTCAGAATATTCACGACATCAAAGCTGGTGCAGCCGCCCATGCCCAGCAGTAACATTTCCATCGGGCGAATGCCGAGGTTGCGACCGCCGTGTTCCGGCGGGCCGTCCATCACCACCGCATGGCCGCTGCCCGACTCCCCGACGAAGGTGGCATCCTGAACCCATTTAATCCGCGCTTTCATCTGACTGTCATCCTCCCGAATCACACTGATTGGTTGTGCAGAACCGGCCGGCATTAGCTGAAATCCGGGCGGCAACTGCAAAATCGCTGCCGTATCAGAACCCCGGCGGGGTGACAGCATTCTCAATTCGGCGACGAAAATCGCCGCTTCTATTGTAAATGCCTTTTATTGGTATACCATAGGCAGCAACCGACGTCAGCAGACTATATAAGGAAAAGCATGGTTCAGGCCAAGGTTGAAAATACGGGCATTCCCACGCTGGATCGCTTCCTGGAGCATTGCCACCGGCGCCAGTATCCGGCCAAAAGCGTCATTATCTATGCCGAGGATGACTCCGAGGTGCTCTACTACATCGTGGACGGCTCGGTGTCGGTTCTGATCGAAGACGAGGAAGGCCGGGAGATCGTGCTGGCCTATCTTAACAAGGGCGATTTCTTCGGCGAGATGGGGCTGTTTGACGAGGAACGCAATCGCAGTGCCTGGGTGCGTGCCCGCAGCACCTGCGAAGTCGCTGAAATCAGCTACGCCAAATTCCGCCAGCTGTACCAGGACCACCCGGACATCCTGTTCGCCGTGGCCCGGCAGATGGCCACCCGCCTGCGCGACACCAGCCGCAAGGTCAGCGACCTGGCCTTCATGGATGTCACCGGCCGCGTCGCCCGCACCCTGCTGGATCTGTGCAAACAACCCGATGCCATGACCCACCCCGACGGCATGCAGATCCGCATCACCCGCCAGGAAATCGGCCGCATCGTCGGCTGCTCCCGCGAAATGGTCGGCCGCGTGCTCAAGACCATGGAAGAACAGGGACTGATCCACGTCAAAGGGAAAACTATCGTCGTCTTCGGCACCCGATAGGAATCATTTTTCAGACTCTCTGGAAAATAACGCAAAGGACGCAAAGACGCGGAGAACGCAAAGATTTTAATTACTGTTTTCCTATAGTATTGATCTGACTTATCAATACATTGAAGTCATCCTCTATTCAGAATTTTCAGAGCAAAATTTCATCCAAATTGCCACGGGTTAGTCTGAAAGATTATTTCCTTTGCGCCCTTCGCGTCTTTGCGTCCTTTGCGTTTATTCCACTAACTCATCTATTTAGTCGAACAGGGCCTTGAGCCGGGTGCCGGGGTCTTCGGCGACCATGAAGGCTTCGCCGACGAGGAAGGTGTGGACGCCGTTGTTGTGCAGGTGTTTGACATCGTCGGGGGTATGGATGCCGCTTTCGGTGACGACGATGCGATCGTCGGGGATTGCATCGAGCAGTTCGAGTGTCGTCTCCAGCCGGGTCTCGAAGGTCCGCAAATCACGGTTATTGATCCCGATCAACGGGGTTTCGAGTTTCAGGGCTCGCTGCAGTTCCCCGGCATCATGCACTTCCACCAGCACGGCCATACCCAGTTGCCGGGCCAGGTCATGCAGCTCGCGCATCCGGGTATCGTCAAGCACGGCGACGATCAGCAAGATACAATCGGCTCCGATGGCGCGGGCCTCATAGACCTGGTACGGGTCGATCATGAAGTCCTTGCGCAATACCGGCAGCGAACAGGCATTACGCGCCTGTTGCAGGAATTCGTCACTGCCCTGGAAGAAATCAACATCGGTCAACACCGACAGACAGGCAGCACCGCCCTGTTCGTAGGAGCGGGCAATCTCCGCCGGGACGAACGGATCGCGCATCACCCCCTTGCTGGGCGAGGCTTTTTTGATCTCCGCGATCACCGCCGGCTGACTGTTCGCCAGACGCTGTTCAATAGCGTGAACAAAATCCCGTACCGGCGACGCCTCCGCCACACGTTGTTGCTGTTGCGACAATGGAATTGTCGCCTGGCGTTCGGCTACCTCGTCCCGTTTACGGTCGATGATTTTTTTTAAAATATCGGGAGTATTATTCATTTCACTATTTATATTTTTCACCATAGAGAACGAAAATATAATTTTGAATGTTGAATTTTGAATTGCGGAGCCACATCTAATTCAACATTAAAAATTTAACATTCAACATTGTATCCCCGCGTCTCTGCGGTAAAAGCTTTTCTCTTAAAAAGACCTGGACAGTTCTACCAGAGCATCGAGCTTGGCGGCGGCGGAGCCGTCGGCGATCACCTCGGCGGCACGTTTGACGCCGTCCTCCAGCGTCGGCACCAGGTCGGCGGCGTAGATCGCCGCGCCGGCGTTGAGCTGGACAATATCCCGGGCCGGCCCGGGCTGGTTATTCAGCAGGTTTTTGATGATTGCCAGCGATTCCCCGGCGGTGGTCACTTTCAGGGTGGTCACATCCGTGCGCTGCAGGCCGAACTGTTCCGGGGTGATGCTATAGCTGCTGACCTTGCCGTCCTTCAGCTCCGCCACATGGGTCGGTGCACCGATGCTGATCTCATCCATGCCATCTTCGGCGTGTACCACCAGCACATGTTTGCTTCCCAGTTTTTTCAGTACCTCGGCCAGGGGAACCAGCAGTCGCTCGGAAAATACGCCGAGCACCTGATAAGGCGCGCCGGCCGGATTGGTCAAGGGCCCCAGGACATTGAAAATCGTGCGCACGCCCATTTCGCGGCGCGGACCAATGGCGTGCTTCATGGCGCTGTGATGTTTGGGTGCGAACATGAAACCCACACCGGTTTCATCGACGCAGCGCGCCACCTGCTCGGGACTCAAATCCAGATTGATGCCGGCAGCCTCCAGCACATCGGCACTGCCACACTGGCTGGAGACCGAGCGATTACCATGCTTGGCCACCTGCCCGCCGGCCGCCGCCACCACGAAGGCACTGGCAGTGGAAATATTAAAGGTACCGGCCGCGTCACCGCCGGTGCCGCAGGTATCAACCAGATGCTCGCCATGAACCGAGACCCGGGTGGCCAGCTCGCGCATCACGCCGGCGGCGGCGGCGATCTCGTCCACCGTCTCACCCTTCATGCGCAGCCCGACCAGAAAACCGCCGATCTGCGCCGGTGTTGCCTCGCCGGTCATGATCAGCCGCATCACCTGTGTCATCTCCTCGCCGGTCAGATCGCGGTTTTCAGTCACCGCCTTGATCGCTTCTGTCATATCCATTTCTATATCCCGTTTTTAATTGATCTTTACCGCAGAGACGCAGAGGACGCGAAGTAACGCTTAATGTTGAATTTTAAGTTTTGAATTTTGAATTAAAAGCCATGACCGTAATTCATAATTTAAAATTCAACATTCAAAATTATATCTCTGCGTCTCTGCGGTAAAATTTATCTTTGGTTTTGTTCCAGAAAATTACGCAACATGTCATGACCGTGTTCGGTCAGGATCGACTCGGGGTGAAACTGGATCCCTTCGATGGCCAGTTCTTTGTGCCGCACGCCCATGATCTCGTCCAGCTCGCCGTTGTCCTGTCGAGTCCAGGCAGTCACTTCCAGGCAATCGGGTAATGAATCTTTTTCGATGACCAGTGAGTGATAACGGGTCGCCTCCAGCGGATTGGCCAGTCCTTGGAATACCCCGATATCATAATGATGGATCATCGAAGTCTTGCCGTGCATGATGCTGCCGGCGTGCACGACCTTGCCGCCAAAGGCCTGGCCGATGGCCTGGTGGCCCAGACAAACCCCCAGGATCGGCAACTTGCCGGCGAAGCGGCGAATCGACTCCACCGACACCCCCGCCTCGTTGGGCGTACAGGGACCCGGCGAGATCACCAGGTACTCCGGTTTCAATTCGGCAATCTCATCCAGCGTAATCTGGTCATTACGATAAACCCGCACCTCCACGCCCAGCTCACCGAAATACTGAACCAGGTTGTAGGTAAACGAATCGTAATTGTCTATCATTAGCAACATAGAATACTCCCTGCGAAAAACGCAGAGGACGCGGAGTCGCGGAGAGGCGAAGAGAACTACAATTTATTTGCAACACGATATATACCGTTCTTAATCAATGATGTCCTGAAATTAATAAGCAACCCCAGTTTTCTGCCTGTCAATCTCAGATAGGTCAGAACCTGTGATTTATGTATATCTTTAATTTCCTCCAGCTGATTTCAGCTCAATAATCACCTTGTCCTATCCACCATAAAATCAGCTCTATAAACCTGATCAACCATGATACCTTTGTATTCCAGGGGAATAGGAACCTCCGACTCATATTCGATACCCAACATACCGAATTCATGTTTCAGGCATTCATGATACGCCGATTCCAGCAGTCCCGGACCAAGTATCCGATGCACTTCTATCGCTGCACCGATTATTTCTCCAGCAAGATCATTTTCGTGCATATGCAACTCCTTTGCATTATTGATTTCCTCTGCGTCTCCGCGCCTCCGCGCCCTCCGCGTTAAATACACCGCTCTATCTATGTGCCCCGTCCAGGCCGGCTTCGGCGAGGGCGACGGCGCGAAAGATGGCGCGGCCTTTGTTCATGGTTTCGTCCCATTCGTTGCGCGGGATGGAGTCGTGGACGATGCCGGCGCCGGCCTGGATATGCAGTTGTTTGTCCTTGATCACGGCGGTGCGGATGGCGATGGCGGTGTCCATGTTGCCGGACCAGGACAGATAGCCCACCGCGCCGGCGTAGACGCCGCGCTTGACCGGTTCGAGCTCGTCGATGATCTCCATGGCGCGGATCTTGGGCGCGCCGGAGACGGTACCGGCCGGGAAGGTGGCGCGCAGCACGTCCATGTTGGACATGCCGGCTTTGATCTTGCCGGTGACGTTGGAGACGATGTGCATGACGTGCGAATACCGCTCCACGGCCATGTTTTCGGTCACCCTGACGCTGCCGGTCTCGGCAATGCGGCCGACATCGTTGCGCCCCAGATCGATCAGCATCAGGTGTTCGGCCCGCTCCTTGGGATCGGCCAGCAGCTCGGCTTCCAGGGCCCGATCCGCCTCGTCGCTCTTGCCGCGCGGGCGGGTGCCGGCAATCGGGCGCACGGTGACGGTCTCGTCTTCCACCCGCACCAGGATCTCCGGCGAGGAGCCGACGATGTGAAAATCGTCCAGATCCAGATAGAACATATAGGGCGAGGGGTTGAGGCTGCGCAGGGCGCGATACAGATCCAGTGGCTGCGCCTCGTAGGGAATCGACAGGCGCTGCGACAGGACGACCTGCATCACATCGCCGTCGATAATGTACTGCTTGGCCTTTTCCACCGCCGACTCGAAGCCCGCCTGGGTGAAGCCGGAGATAAAATCGTCTTCATGGACCTTGAGCGAACGGGTTTTGGCAGGCCGGGGCGGCGTTTGCTGCAAGCGGGCGATCAACTGATCCAGCCGCGTTTGTCCCTGTTGATAGGCCCCGCTCTGACCTGGATCGACATACAGCACGACATAGAGCTTGCCGGAGAGATTATCGAACACCACGATCTCGTCGGAGACCATCAGCAGGATATCCGGCAGTTCCAGCGCGTCGTCGTTGGGACAGTCTGCCAGCCGCGGCTCGATGTAGCGAATCGTATCGTAGCCGAAGTAACCGACCAGGCCCCCGTTGAAGCGCGGCAAGCGGTCGTCCTCGAGGACCCGGTAGCGAGCATAAAAGGCTTCGATCCAGGCCAGCGGATCGCCGGCCTGTTCCTGTTCGATAATCTCGCCGTTGTGGTAGAGACGAATATCGTGGCCGTGAATGCGCAGAACCGTCTGGCAGGGCAGGCCGATAATGGAATAGCGGCCCCATTTCTCGCCGCCCTGCACTGATTCGAACAAATAGCTGTAGGGGCCGTCGGCCAGCTTGAGATAGGTGCTCAAGGGGGTGTCGAGATCGGCCAGCACTTCCCGCACCAGCGGGACGCGGTTATAGCCCTGTTTGGCGTACGCCTGAAATTGTGTCTCGTTCATAAACTGTCACCTGAAGAGTTGCCATCATATACCAAAAACCGGAGTCACTGCCTCACCAGTGGCGCCATCGGTTAATGGTATTGTTCATGCGGCGTTGCATCTTCAGGTCACAGTCAGGCCGCGCCACGCGCCGCCTGTTTGAGTAAATCGGGCAGTTCGGCCATGGAGTCGATCACCGCGTCGGGGTTGGCCTCGCGGATATCCACGCCATGGTTGTAGCCATAGCTCATGCAGACAATCTGGAAACCGGCGGCCCGCGCGGCGGTGACGTCGCTGACCGAATCGCCGATCATCAGTGCCTTTTCCGGTTTGACCCCGAAAAAGTCCGCCACATGCAACAGCGGCAGGGGGTCGGGCTTTTTCTTCGGCAGGGTGTCACCGCTGACCACGATCTCGAAATAATCGTACAGACCAAGCGTCTTGAGCAGCGGCACAGTGAACTGCTCCGCCTTGTTGGTCACACAACCCAGCCGGTAACCGGCCTGCTTGAGATACTCCAGCCCCTCCTTGACGCCCGGATACGCCTTGCTGCGCTTGCTGGTATTTTCGGCATACAGTTCCAGATAGATCGGATAGGCTTTGTCGAACAGTGCCTCGTCCGGCTCGCCGTCGAGCCGGCCAATCAACGCGCGACGCACCAGACGCTCGACGCCGTTACCGACCCAATGGCGCACCTTCGGCTCGCCATGTTCCGGCATGCCGAGCTGTTTCATCATCTCGTCCGCGCAATATGCAAGATCCGGCACACTGTCCACCAGCGTGCCGTCCACATCAATCAGTACCATTTCCGGCTTCTTCAACATTTTAGATTCCTGCATAAAAACGCAGAGGGCGCGGAGTCGCAGAGACGCGGAGGAGAATAGAATAATATGCTTTAGAATCAGCACAAAACAATTAATTTCTCTGCGCCTCTGCGCCTCTGCGAACTCTGCGTTACATCATCCGCCCTATGATTAACCGGCCTTGGCCAGTTCTTCCCGCATTTGTTTGATGATGGAATCATAGCGGTTGGGATCGGAATCCTGGCCCTTGCCGAAAATTGCCGAGCCGGAGACAAAGGTATCCGCGCCCGCTGCCGCGATTTCGCGGATATTGTCGGCCTTGACGCCGCCATCGACTTCCAGCTGGATGTCATAACCGGATTCGTCGATCAGTTTGCGTGCTTCACGCAGCTTGTCGAGGGTGGCCGGGATGAAGGACTGGCCGCCAAAGCCGGGGTTGACCGACATCAGCAGGACCATGTCGACCTTGTCCATGACATGCTTGAGATAATCCAGCGGCGTGGCCGGGTTGAATACCAGACCGGATTTACAGCCGCTTTCGCGCACCAGCTGCAGGGAACGATCGATATGATCGGAGGCTTCCGGATGGAAGGTAATGTAGGTGGCGCCGGCTTCGGCGAAGTCGGGAATAATCCGATCCACCGGCTTGACCATCAGATGCACGTCAATGGGCGCGGTCACACCATGCTTGCGCAGGGCTTCGCAAACCAGCGGGCCGATGGTCAGGTTGGGCACGTAATGGTTGTCCATGACATCAAAATGGACAATGTCTGCACCGGCTTTCAGTACGTTGTCCACTTCCTCGCCCAGGCGGGCAAAATCCGCGGACAGGATGGACGGGGCAATTTGATAATCGGCCATAGGTTCGCCTCTTCGCTTGTAATTTAAAGTGTCGTCGCTCGCGCCGTGACGCGACCTGCTGAAAAATGAACCGCAGACTTTACCTGATCGGATCGGATTTTTCAGCCTTTTGTGGCAACATGACTGCGGATTTGCGCCCCGCCCGGCATTTCCCCGGGCGGGCCCGGAAACAAAACCTCTCTGATTACAAGGGATTACCATGCGCGGATTGTGTACCACCCTATTAATAAGTATCGCGCTGATCAGTTCGCCGCTGTCAGCCTCGGACAAGGCCAAGGAACAGCGCTGGGCCGATCAGATCGTCGATACATTGATGGTCGGCGAGGCGATCTGGCTGGAACCCCGCGACGAGCCGGTGCTGGCGCTGGCCACCGAACACACCACCGAAAAAGCCAAAGGGGCCGCCATCGTCGTCCATGGCATCGGCGCCCATCCGAACTGGCCGGAAGTTATCCATCCGCTGCGCAGCCGGTTACCGGACCACGGCTGGATGACCCTGTCTGTCCAGATGCCCATTCTCGAAAACCAGGCCGACGCCCGGGACTATGAACCGCTGTTCGCCGAGGTCGCGCCCCGCTTCGAGGCGGCGATCGCCTACCTGCGCGAACAGGGGATCGAGAATATCGTCATCCTCGCCCACAGCATGGGCGCCGCCATGAGCACCCACTATCTGGCCAGCAATCCCGATCATCCTGTCCGGGGATTCGTCGGTATTGGCATGAATCAGAGCAAAATCGATAAAATGGACAACGCCCACAACCTGGAGAAGATCACCATTCCGGTGCTCGATCTCTACGGCAGCCGGGATCTGGAAGGCGTGATGGCTTCGGTCAAACAGCGCGCCACAGGCGCCGCCCGGGCCGGCAACAATAACTACCGCCAGGTTGAGATCGAAGGCGCCGACCATTTCTTCAACGGCATGGCCGATACAATGGTGAAACGGGTCAGCCGCTGGCTGGATAATCAGGCGCTCGGCGAGGAAGCGGCGAGATAATTTTGAATGTTGAATGTTGAGTTTTGAATTAAGTACAAACTCACAATTCAACATTCAAAATTTAAAATTCAACATTGCGCCCTTTGCCTCTGCGTTAATAATTTATAAATAACGAGGTCAGAAATATGAATATGAACAGTATCTTGATTGCCCTTCACCTGCTCGCCGCCGTCATCTGGGTCGGCGGGATGTTTTTTGCCTATATGTGCCTGCGCCCGGTAGCCGCCACGCAACTGGAACCGCCGGTACGCCTGACCCTCTGGGTTGGCACCTTTGGCAAGTTCTTTCCCTGGGTCTGGGCGTCTGTCATTCTGCTGCCATTGACCGGCTACTGGATGCTGTTTGCCATGTTCGGCGGCTTTGCCAGCGCCCCGATCTATGTCCACCTGATGAACGCCCTCGGCATCATCATGATCCTGATCTACCTGCATGTCTTCTTTGCCCCCTATCGTCGGCTCAAGCAGGCCGTTCTCAGCCAGGACTGGCCGACCGGCGGCCAGAAGCTCGGCCAGATCCGGATGCTGGTGGGACTGAATACCCTGCTGGGGCTTATTACTGTGGCCATTGCCAGCGGCGGGCGGTACTTCGGCTGAAAAATCTTAACCACGAAGACACCAAGACACCAAGACACGAAGTAAAATCAATATTAAATCCTTCGAGATTTTATGTGTTGCAGTTGTTTTATTTCACAATAGTGTTCAGGACCAGCCATGCTTGTCTCACCACAGAGGACACAAAGGTTTAAACAATATTCTTCTTCGTGTCTTGGTGTCTTCGTGGTTTGCTTTTATTTCACAGTTGGTAGGCCGGACATAGCATAGCGGTGTCCGGCAACCCGAAAAATGCCCGATACCGCTTCGCTATATCGGGCCTACCCGGGTCCGCGCGTCCTGCGGAGGCAGTTACGAGTTCCGAGGAAAAACATCTATTGTAGGAGCGCCTCTGGCGCGACAGGCCGTGCGGTACGGTGAAAGATATTAACCACGAAGACACCAAGACACGAAGTGTTCAAATATTTATTTTCTTCGTGTCTTGGCGTCTTGGTGGTTTGCTTTTATTTCTCAAATGCGCGCAAGCTATTTCAGTGCTGGCGTAATTTCTTGATCAGCTCGTAGGCTTCCTTGATCTCCTGGGTCTTTTCGTTGGCGATCTTGATCATCTCCTCGGGCATGCCCCGGGCCACCAGTTTGTCCGGGTGGTGCTGGTTCATCTGCCGCCGGTAGGCTTTTTTGATCTCGCTATCGCTGGCACTTTCACTCACGCCCAGCAGTTCATAGGCCTGCTTTAACTGTTCGGCCGGGGGACGTCCTGCCTGGGCGCCACCACCGGCACCGGCATGTTGCTGGTGGAATTGCCGCTGGGCCTGAACCATTTGCAGCAGTTGCTCGAACGCGCTGCCGCTGAAGCCCAGCCGCTGACCGATATGCCGCAGCACGTTCTGTTCGGTGGGGTGCATGACACCGTCGGCATAGGCGGCATGGATCAGGATCTCCATGAACATCTGCAACACCGTGCGACGCCGGCGCGCTTCCTGGCGGAACTGCTCCAGCACGCCATCCAGATCGAAGTCGGGCTGCTTACCCTGATTGAACAGCTCGATGGCGGCGTGCTTTTGCTGCTCGTCGAGGCGCATCTGCTGCATGACCCCGCGGGCCATCTCGATCTCGTCTTCACTCACCCGCCCGTCGGCCTTGGCCACGTGCCCCATGGTAGAGAACAACGCGGTGAAAAATGCCATCTGCACCCGCTCCGTCTCACCCGGGCGAGACGGACCACCGAGCTGTCTCTGCAAGTTCAGACCCCGATCAAATTGATGGCCGAGCACCCCGCCTAGCAGCGCGCCCAATGGTCCGCCCAGCATGAAGCCGAACGTCCCGCCGACAACCTTGCCCCACCAGCTCATAAGAACAGGGCCGAGGGACGAGGGACGAGGGACGAGGAAATTGACGTTATTAAATCATTTTGTTGTGGCAACACAGCTACCTCACTTTGTTAAAGTTTTACCACTGCAATCGTGAAATAAAATATCGAGGTGAAGATGCTACTATAATGGAGTGTTTTTGCCTCGTCACTCGTCCCTCGTAACTCGGCCCTTCGTCATATGACGATGAGCGTACCACGGTACATCTGCATCTGGCAGGTAAAGTCGTATTCGCCTTTTTCCTGCGGGGTGAGGGTGATCGCTTTGTAGTCATCCACCGGCAGTTCGGCGCTGATGTCGAAGTCGGAAAAAATGACCTGTTCGGCGCAGGGGCTGGCATCCTTGCGCAAAAAGCGCAGGGTAATCGGCTGGTTGACGGGCGTTTCGATCCGCGACGGCGTGTAGACGCCGTCGTCCACCAGGATGTCGACGGTATCGCCCTGGCGTTGGGTGGTCGCGGGTTTGGCGATCCAGAACCACCAGACGATGGCCAGCATCAGTGCCAGCCCCAGAAGATTGATCAGCCAGATCATGATTGGGCTCCTGATTTGAACCAGCGCAGGCGGTTGGCATTGCTCACCACGGTGACCGAGGACATGGCCATGGCGGCGCCGGCGATCATCGGGTTGAGCATGAGCCCCATGATCGGATACAAAATGCCGGCGGCGATGGGGATGCCCAGACTGTTATAGACAAAGGCGCCGAACAGGTTCTGCTTGATGTTGCGCAGGGTGGCGTGGGAGATGGCGATGGCATCGGCCACCCCGTGCAGCGAGCCGCGCATCAGGGTGACGTCGGCGCTTTCGATCGCCACGTCGGTGCCGCTGCCGATGGCAAAACCCACATCGGCCTGGGCCAGCGCCGGGGCGTCGTTGATGCCATCGCCGACCATGGCCACCACCTCGCCGCGTTGCTGCAATTGTTCGATATGCCGGTTCTTGTCCTGTGGCTGGACCTCGGCGATGACCTCGTCGATCCCCACCTGACGCGCCACCGCCTGTGCCGTGGCGGTGTTATCGCCGGTCAGCATGATCACCTTGAGCCCGAGCTGTTGCAAACGCCGCACCGCGGCGGCCGAGTCATCCTTGATCGGATCGGCCACTGCCACGATACCCACAAGTTGCTGCCCCCGGGCGAGGTACATGGGCGTTTCCGCCTGCCCGGCCAGCTGTTGCGCCCGGTCCTGCAGCTCGCCGATATCGATGCCCTGGCTCTGCATCAGGCGAACATTGCCGAGATAACACACGTCGCCGTCCAGTTCAGCGCTCACCCCCTGGCCGGTGATCGCCTCGAACCGCTGGACGTCGGACAGGGTGATCTCGCGCTGTTTGGCCGCCTCGACAATGGCGTGAGCGAGCGGGTGTTCGGAACCCTGCTCCAGGCTCGCAGCCAGTTGCAGCACTTGTTCCTCGCTGTAATCGGCCGCGGGCACCAGGTGGGTGACGCTCGGACGTCCCACGGTCACGGTCCCGGTCTTGTCCAGGACGATCGCTTCAAGCTTGCCTGCCTGTTGCAGGGCCTCGCCATTGCGAATCAGGATGCCGTATTCGGCGGCCTTGCCGACGCCGACCATGATGGAGATGGGCGTGGCCAGTCCCAGGGCGCAGGGGCAGGCGATGATCAGCACGGTCACGGTGGCGACGATGGCGTGACTCAGCAGCACCTCCCCGCCCAGGTTGAACCAGATCAGAAAGGTTGCCACCGCCACCAGCAGCACGGCCGGCACGAACACCCCGGCCACCTTATCCACCAGACGGCCGATGGCCGGTTTGCTGCCCTGGGCACGGCGCACCATCTCGATGATCTGCGCCAGCACCGTGTCGGCACCGATGCGTTTGGACTGGAACAGGAAGCTGCCGCTGACGTTGATGGTGCCGGCCACCACCTCGTCGCCGACCTGTTTGGTCACCGGCAGCGGCTCACCCGTAAGCATGGACTCATCGACACTGGAATGACCGTCGATAATGTCGCCGTCCACTGGGATGCGCTCGCCGGGACGAATCCGCAACGTCTCGCCCAGCCCGACCTCGTCGATGGGTACATCCTGCTCCTTACCCTCGCGCACCACCCGCGCGGTCTTCGGCTGCAGACCGATGAGCCGGCGGATCGCCTCGGAGGTCTTGCCCCGGGCGCGCATCTCCAGCGCCCCGCCCAGATTGACCAGGGCGATGATCACCACCGCCGCCTCGAAATAGGCATGCCGGGCCAGACTCGGCACGGTGTCGGGGAACAGCACCACCACCACGGAATAGACCCAGGCGGCACCGGTGCCCAGGGCAATCAGGGTATCCATGTTGGCGTTATGCACCCGAAAGGCCTTCCACGCCCCGGTGAAAAAATGGCCGCCGGCATAGATCATCACCCCCAGGGTGAGCAGCCCCAGAAACAGCCAGATTGGCTGACCGAGTGAGGTATCCAGTGCGGGCAAGAAGCCGCCCATGTCACCGATCACCAGCGGCACCCCGAGCACCGCCGCCACCGCGGTCTTGCGCAACAGGCGGCGGTAGTGGGCCATCTCGGCCGCTTCCTTGTCGGCCTCGGCATTTTGCCCTTTCATCTCGGCCGCGTCGTAACCGGCCTGTTTGACGGCCTCGACCAGTTTGTCAGCACTTACATCGCCCTCGACCGTGGCGGTGTGCTCGGCGAAATTCACCTCGGCCTGCTCGACGCCGGGCACCGCCTGCAGCGCCTGTTCGACGCTGGCTACGCAGCCGGCACAGCTCATGCCGCTGATGGAGAGTCGGGTTGCTGCCGTCATACCACGCTACCTTATATATTGATTAAAACCGCGTTATCGGGCATCCGCCCGTCTCAAATACCTACTTTAAAATGTGAATATATTCACACAATGCTCGCGTTATCACTGACCGGGACCGCCTATAATCGAAATCAACGGGTCAGGCTGAACCGGGCTCGGCGATTCGCCAACGGATAACAGGATACCTTACCCGACGCCATGGCGCCCGATCCCCAGTCCCTGCTTTATGATCGCCTTGAGCGGATTATGCTGCCGGCCATCGTCGCGCGTCTTGACACACTGATCAACGACCCCGCCTGCAGCGCCGCGGAGATTGCCGAAATCATCAATCAGGATGCCTCACTTTCGGCGCGCGTACTGAAGATCGTCAACAGTCCCTTTTGCGGCGTGTCGTCGCAGATTGACGGCATCTCCATGGCCATCACCCTCATCGGCACCCATGCGTTGCGGGACATCATTATGACCATGACGCTGATCAGACAGTTCAACCAGTTTCCCGAGGGGTTGATCACCCCCCAACAGTTCTGGCGCCACAGCCTCGCGGTGGCCAGCGCCGCCCGAACCCTGGGCGAACGACTGCGGTTCGTTAACACCGAACGTCTGTTTATCGCCGGTTTGCTGCACGACATCGGCAAACTGGTCATGTATTTATTACGACCCGAAGAATCCCGTCAGGTTCTGGCGCGTGCCGCGCAGGGCGAAGACAAGCTGTACCACATCGAGCGGGATGTCTTCGGGATTGACCATGGGGAAGTTGGCGCAGCATTGCTGCATCAGTGGCATATGCCCGAGGCAATAATCGAGGCGGTTGGCCTTCATCATCAGCCCGCCCTGGCGAACCATTACATTCAGGAAACCGGTATCGTGCATCTGGCCAACGCGATCGGCAACACGATCGAGCAAGCCATCAGCCCGGATGATGATCTGCCCATCGATACCCGGGTCTGGCAGATGGCGGATCTGAATCCCACCGAACTGATTGACCTGACCGGCGAATCCCGGCTGACGCTGCAGCATGTCCTGCAGGCGATGCATCCGGAGCTGGCCCCTGGAGTTCTGAGTTCCGATTTCCGACTCGCGACAGGTCGCGGCAATCAAGTAATGTTATGATGTCGCTTTATTTCTTGTGCGAGTGTTGATCTAGATGGATATTGCCCTGGTCAGTGCCTTTATTGTCGGGCTGTTCAGTAGTCTGCACTGCCTGGGGATGTGTGGCGGGATCATCGGCGCGCTGACCTTCAGTCTGCCGCCGGCGGTCCGCGAACACCGCTGGCGGTTGTTTCCCTATATCTCCGCTTATAACCTTGGTCGCATTACCAGCTACACAGCCGCCGGCGCCCTGCTGGGCTGGCTGGGTGACAGCCTGTTCAAGGTGCTCAGTCCCGACACAGGACATCTGATCCTGCAAGGCATTGCCAGCGCCATGATGATTGGTATCGGACTCTATCTGGCCGAGTGGTTTCCCCGTTTTGCCATGATCGAGCAACTGGGCAAACCGTTGTGGAAGCGGTTGCAACCCTGGGGGCAGAAACTCATTCCGGTGCGCTCACCCTGGCACGCCTGGTTGTTCGGCCTGGTCTGGGGCTGGCTGCCCTGCGGGCTGGTTTATTCCGCACTGATTATCTCGGGTACTGCCGGTGACGCGGTCTATGGCGCGCTGTTCATGCTGAGTTTCGGCGCCGGGACTTTGCCTTCGGTAATGACCGCCGGTATATTAACCGGATGGATGGCAAGGCTGTCCCGGTTGACCCAGGTCAAAATGGGCGTGGGTTTACTGCTGATAGTATTGGCTATCGCAAGCTTTTATCTGACCTGGGCGCACGGTCATCAACATGTTTCTGTAGGAAGTTTGCCATGAATGACGCATTCACGCATTTACTGGGCCAGGCTCCGGCCTTTCTTGCCACTCTGCGCTCGGCGCAATTGATTGCCGTGACCGAGGTCACCACCCTGATCACCGGCGAAACCGGCACCGGCAAGGAGCTGTTGGCGCATGGCATGCACCGAACGAGCTCGCGCAACCGGGCGCCGATGATCAATATTAATTGTGCCGCCCTGCCCGATAATCTGGTTGAGGCTGAACTGTTTGGTTACCGGCGCGGTGCGTTCACCGATGCCCACCAGGATCAGCCGGGCAAACTCAAGGCCGCCGACGGCGGCACCCTGTTTCTGGATGAGGTCGCCGAACTGCCCCTGCCGGTACAGGTCAAGCTCCTGCGTTTTCTCGAATCGGGCGAGATCCAGCCACTGGGTCAGACCACGACAGAAAAGGTGGATGTACGGGTCATTGCCGCCAGTAACCGGGATCTGTATACGCTGGTGAAAGAAGGTCTGTTCCGTGAAGATCTCTATTACCGCCTGCACGTGGTACCGCTGCATCTGCCGCCGTTGCGCGAACGTTTTTCCGATATCGAACTGCTGCTGGGCAAGCTGACAGCACGCCTGGCAATCTATCATCGTCTGGATGCACCCCGCTATACCACTGCCGCCATCGAAGCCTTGCAGGCTTACGCCTGGCCCGGCAACGTGCGTGAGCTGCGCAACGTCTGCGAACGCATGCTGGTGCTGCTGCCCGGCAAGACCCTCGATGTCGGCAATCTGCCGGCCGAGATCGTCCGCCCGAACACCGGGCAGGACAGTTCACTGCAACTGCCCGGTACGGGCGTACAGCTCGATGACCTGGAAGCGAGCATGATTCGCCAGGCACTGGCCCGGGTCACCGGCAACCAGAGCAAGGCCGCCCGGCTGCTCGGCATCACCCGCAGCGCGCTGATCTACCGCATGAAAAAATACGCGATCGAATAAATCAGCATCCCTGATTAAAAACGCAGAGGACGCGGAGCCGCAGAGGCGCGGAGATCATGTTTTTTGATCTTCCTGGCAACTTTTTCTATCTAAAATACAGTTCCACTGATTTAGAATTCAAAATTCATTTCTCTGCGTCTTTGCGCCTCTGCGTCCTCCGCGTTCGTCAACCGCTCTTGAATCAATGGATCAAAATACGATATTCACTTTGGCCCAGTAAGATCGGCCCGGTTCGTTGACCTGGATGACAGAGGTATCGCAGGCACATGAAAAACGCCGGCTTACGCCGGCGTCGTCTCCTTATTATGCCATCGCCAGGCTCAGAACTTGATGTTTACGCCGGCATAGATGGAACGTCCCATGCCGGGGACCGGGGTACCCCAGGCAACATCACTCCCGGACATGGTTTTGCCTTCACCCAGATAGGCGCCGCCCAGCGGGTGGTTGTAGAATTCATCGAAGACGTTCTCGATACCAACATCGAAGCGGGCCTGTTTCCAGGTGTAGCTGCTGCGCAGATGGAGCAGGCCGTAGGACTCGGTCTGCATCTCGTTACGGGTGGCGGAGACATCCTCCTTGCTATCCACCAGCTCCACCTCGACGGTGTTCTGCCATGCTCCCTTCTGCTGCACGACGGCCAGCCTGGCATTGAGCGGCATTATGTTGTAGAGGTTGTCACCGGTATCCTCGTTCTCGCCGCGAACGTAATTCAGCATACCGGTCGCGGTGAAGTTGCCGTACGGAGTGTTTTGAGCCAGCGGGAAGTGGCCGGAGATGTCCAGACCGTAGAGGGTGGCCTCCTGGTTGACAAACTGCAAATAGACAAAATCCTCGGTCGCCGTCAGGTTAGCATCAGTACAGACACCGCTGGCCGCCCCCGAGCAGCGCTCGGCATCGATATAGTCCTTGACGCGGGTATAGTAGGGGCTCACCTTCAGCTCCCACTTCTTTTGCGCTGCATCGTGCCAGCTGAAGGCGGCGCTGACGGTGCGAGCAATTTCGGGGTCCAGCTCCAGATTACCGACATAGCCGTTGCCGTCGCCGGCCCAGTTGATCATGCGCATCGCCATGCCGCCGGTCGACCAGGTGTAACGTTCGTAGAGGTTGGGCGAGCGGCTCTTCTGCGCCAGGCCGAACTCGATGGTGCGGCTGGCATCCGGGGTGAAACGGGCCAGCGCGGTGAAGTCGAAGTTGTCGTCGGTCCTGGCGCGGTCGGCATCGTTGAAGGCTGTTTCGTCAGCGAGGTAGGTAGCGTTATAACCCTGTACCTCTCCAGCATCCATTTTCACCTGTTCATAGCGCAGGCCGAGCTGGGTCAGCCAGCGCTCGTCCCACTGCGCTTCCCACTCGCCAAACAACGCCAGGCGGTCGCGCTCGCCGTCGTTGATATTGATAAAGGTGTCGGGCCACATTCCCTTACCGGAGGGATCCATCCAGTCATCCAGACGGTACTGCTGGGCCTCGGTGCCTACCCGCAGCAGGTCACGGCCCGACAGCACGATATCCGCCTTGAGCAGGAGTCCGCTGTTATTGCCCTCGGTATCCATCGGCATGCCTGCCGCACAGCCGTTCATCCCACCTTCCAGAGTACAGGGCTCGCCATCGGGATTGGTGGTGCCGTCATTGGAGCCATACCAGAAGAGCTTGTCGTCATAGAACTGCATGGAGTGACGGGTACGCTCGTGGTAGGCGCGGGCTTCCAGTGTGCCCCAGTCAAGCTCGGCGGTGTGGTTCAGATTGAATTGCGTACTGTCATTGCCGGTCATGTCCATACGCTGGTTGCTCCACCCCTGGTAGGGGATATCCTGCATGCCGATCTTGAATTCGGTGAGGTGGTTGTCGTTGAGCATCGCCAGGCTGAGGGAGCGATTGGTGGATTTGTACCTGGTCGAGCCGACCTCGTCGCTGTCAAGGGAGGGGTCGCCCACGTCATTGACATAGGTTTGGGTCTTGAAATCATCGCCTGCGCTGTAGTTGCCCGACTCGGTAGTGGAGCTGGTGTAGGTCAGGCTGAATTTTTCGTTGGCGGCGGTCGCGCTCAGGTTGTCGCCGTAGGCATTGCCGTTGCTGCGATAGAAAAAGCCGGCCTCGCCCTTTAACAGGCTTTCTTCACCGGGTTGTGCGAATTGCGGCGCAGGTGAATCGACCAGAACGGTGCCCCCGATGCTGTCGCCACCCACGCTGACCGGGCTGATGCCGGCAAACACGGTGGCGCTGTCGACATTGCTCGGGTCGATGTAGGAGAGCGGCGGGTTCATGTGGTTACCACAGGCGGAGATAAGGTCCATGCCATCGACCTTGATGCGCAGGCGATCATCGGCCAGGCCACGGATGACGGGCAGACCGGAGACCCCGCCGGAGCCCTGGATCGTGAGGCCGGGGAGGTTCTTCAGCAGGCTGGCGCTGTCGCTGGTAGCCGGGGCCAGCATCTGCAGGGTCTCCTCACTGACGGTTGTGCGGTTAACGTCGCGGCTCTCTGTCAGAGGGGGGGCGGTGACCGAAATGGTTGGTATGGCCTCTTCGGCGATCGCGGTGCCGTGGGCGAAAGCGGCGATCAGTGTGGCAAGTAAGGTTTTGCGCAAAGGTAATGGTTGCTGATGCATTTTTTTCCCTTGAATGTAGCTTGTTATTAAAGTCGGGGATCAGAACAGGAAAATATTATGCCGTTCTTAATTCAATAGAGTACCTGCACTGCATACTGCTTGCTCCCCATATAAATAAACTACAAAGGAGCAAATGCCGTGCCACAAATCATTTACCACAAAACAACAACTTGCAGTGGGAAATAAATTTGAAACTGTCTGTTATCAGACACCTCGTCTCAAAACAGCCACATTGGCATTTTGATCCCGACTATGTGTCTTACAGTTTTACCCGGCCTGCGGCATTGGAGCGGGGATGATATTACGTTAAAGTTTGCTTATATCAGCACATGCGAAAAACCCACCGGACTGACCTGCTTTTCATGACGCAACTAACGCCTGTCTTCAAACTGACGCTGCTGGTCTCAATCGGTCTGCATGTTGTGGCAATTATTCAGTCCGGCTCGCTCTCGCCGGGACACTATCCGACAGATAATGAAACGCGACTGAGCATCACTCTGAGTCCGGCAACAGAAAACCGGACAACATCCGAACCGTTACCGAAAAAACCACCCGAGAAGGCGCCGAAATCCGAACCTGAACCTGAACCTGAACCTGAACCTGAACCTGAACCTGAACCGAAGCCGAAACCCGTCAAAAAGCCGAACAGGCCCGTAAAAACACAAACTAATGAACCGTCAGAGGAAAAAGCGATAAAACCGTTTAAAGAGGCGTTGCCGCAAGAGGTGGAGCAGCAACGAATGCAGAGCGGGGGTGTCCGCAGCGGGATATCAGCCGATGAATCCTACCAGAGCCGTTTGCTGCGCCATCTGGAACAGTACCAGCACTATCCTTTTATGGCGCGCCGGCGCCAGCTGGAGGGTCGGGCTTCAATCCGCATCACGGTCGCCGATGACGGTCAATTACAAGATATCGAATGTCTTGAAGGTAATGACCTGTTTTGCGAAGCAGCCATCCAGGCCGCCCGCAAAGCCCAACCTTTTCCCCCACCGCCGGCATCTTTATCCAGCAGGGAATTTCAGTACGCGATGGAGTACCGGCTGAGAAATTAATAATCAGGCATGGTTAGTGCTGAGTGCTGAGTACTAGGTGCGGAGTGCTGAGTGCTGAGTGCTGAGTGCTGATGCTATCCCCTGAATTCAACGTCGATACTCTGCTCTTCAAGTCACGTAGGCTACGCCAACGTGACCTACAAGACTATTCTTCGAATTCAACGCCGATACCCTGCTCTTCAAGTCACGTAGGCTACGCCAACGTGACCTACAAGACTGAGGCTATTCTCCGAATTCAACGTCGATACCCTACTCTTCAAATCACGTAGGCTACGCCAACGTGACCTACAAGACTGTTCCAAATTTGTGCATACCTTATACTCTGGCTAATCCTGTAGGTCACGCTGGCATTAGCCTGCGTGACACCCCTGCCGATACGCAGAATCTCAGGTAGCGCTGCACGCAACCTGACCTACGCCTCTGTTCTCTGGTAACCAGTCACCAGCAACTAGCAACTAGCAACTAGCAACTAGCAACTAGAACCTTATTTCGACAGACTGTCGCGCACCCGTTCCAGCCTTGCCTTGACATCCCCGGCCAGCTCATGAATCCCGGGTTGTTGCACCAGATCCAGCACCGCCTGAGGATCCATGAAGGCCACGGTGATTGAGCTATCATCTTCCTCGCGCACGACCACGTTGCAGGGCAGCAGCAGACCGATATCCGGCTCGGCGGTCAGGGCCTGGTTGGCCAGTACCGGGTTACAGGCGCCCAGGATTTTGTAGGGCCGCTTGTCGATATCCAGTTTCTTTTTCATGACTGCCTTAACGTCGATCTCGGTCAATACGCCGAAACCCTCTTCTTTCAGGGCTTCGGTGACTTTCTCAACCGCATCATCAAAACTGCCCGAGACCTTGGTGTTAAATCCGTACATACTCACTCTCCTTTCAGAAATCTTTATAGTTCAGAAAATTACATGTGATTCATAAAATTGTGTCTATTCAGGCTCACGTCCTAGGTACTAGTCTCCAGGAGCTGGTAT
This sequence comes from Thiohalophilus sp., assembly GCF_034521165.1. Classification (NCBI taxonomy): domain Bacteria; kingdom Pseudomonadati; phylum Pseudomonadota; class Gammaproteobacteria; order Thiohalomonadales; family Thiohalophilaceae; genus Thiohalophilus; species Thiohalophilus sp. The sequence goes on along the minus strand of NZ_JAXHMV010000008.1, from coordinate 551,866 downwards.
CTGTTTGATCAGCCAGACGATGGCCAGGAGTACGACAATCCAGATCAGGATACCGAAGCCCCCGTGACCGAACAACCACCAACCGCCACTCCACCCTTCACCGTGCATCATATATTCCTTCTTGCCTATCTGTTTTTTGCTCGTTGATCGTTGCGATACCACTGAGCATAGATATCATCGGGCCATTGCGCCTTGATCCAGGCCAACACATCGGCAATGTCCTGATCGCCAAGCCGGTCTTTCCAGGCCGGCATATTGCCGCCCCGATCCCGCGTGCCGTTTTTAATAATCTCGACCAGCTGGGCCGTCGGGTGGTGCCAGGTGTGTGCCGAGCCATCCAGCGGCGGTGGCGGGAATTTTCCCTCCTCGTCGCGCTGGCGCCAGTTCGACGCCCCCTGCGCCAGTTTGCCGTGGCATGCCGCGCAGTTTTGTTGATAGAGGCGCCCGCCCCGCAGGATCTGCTGCATATCCTGATTACGCGGCGGCACCCCGGTTTTTGTTGAGGCTGATTGGTCAGCTTGTGGTTGACTGTTGGAACTGACCGAGTTGTCACACCCGGCCAGCCACAGACTGCCAATAATACCCAGCACCACAATGTTGAATATCGCTGACATGTTCACACCCCCGGTATCTTGCCTTTTTCAATAAACTGCTTGACTTCAAATTGCTTCCACAGAAAATAAACGGCCGGAATCACGACCAGGGTCAATATGGTAGCGCTGACCATCCCGCCGACCATGGGTGCCGCGATGCGGCGCATGACTTCAGAGCCGGTACCGCCGCCCAGCATGATCGGCAACAGCCCCCCGGTAATGGCCGCCACGGTCATGATAATGGGGCGCACCCGCAACAGGGCACCCTCGATGACGGCCTGCTTGAGTTCTTCCAGGTTCGGCACGTGCACGCGTTCTTTATTGGCTATCTGGTTGCGATAGGCCTGATTCAGATAGACCAGCATCACCACCCCGATCTCCACGGCCACGCCGGCCAGGGCGATAAAGCCCACGCCGACGGCGACCGACATGTTGTAGCCGAGCAGGTAAAGCAGCCAGTACCCCCCGACCAGGGCCAGCGGCAGCGTGCCCATGATGATCAGCACCTCGATAATATTGCGGAAGTTGAGATACAACAGCAGCACAATAATCACCAGCGTCAGGGGCACCACGACCTTCAGGCGCTCCTTGGCCCGCACCATGTATTCATACTGCCCGGACCAGGCAATGGAGTAGCCGGCCGGTAAATCGATCTGCCGGTTAACCACCCGTTGCGCCTCTTCCACGTAGGACCCCAGGTCCCGATCCTTGATATCGACGAAGGTCCAGCCGTTGGGCCGCGCATTTTCGCTTTTGATCATGGCCGGACCCGTCTCGACACGAATATCCGCCACTTCGGACAACGGAATCCGGGCGCCCTGCTTGGTAATCACCGGCAGATCGCGCAGCTTGTCGACCGATTCGCGAACCTCCCGCGGATAACGTAAATTGATCGGATAACGTTCCAGCCCTTCCACGGTCTGGTCGACCTGCATACCGCCTATGGCTGTACTCACTACATTTTGCACATCGGCGATGTTCAGACCGACCCGAGAAGCCGCCCGTCGATCGATATCCACCGTCACATAACGGCCGCCGACGGTGCGTTCCGAATAGGCCGAGACGGTGCCCGGTACCTGCATGACCGCCTCTTCGATCTGTTGGCCGATCTCCTGGATCACGTTCAAATCCGGCCCCGAGACCTTGACGCCCACCGGCGTCTTGATGCCGGTCGCCAGCATGTCGATCCGGGTTTTGATCGGCATCACCCAGGAGTTGGTCAGACCGGGGAATTGCACCCGATCGTTCAACTCCTGTTTGAGTTTTTCGGTAGTCATGCCCTCGCGCCACTCACTGCGCGGCTTGAGCTGGATGGTGGTTTCGATCATGGTCAAAGGTGCGGGATCGGTGGCGGTTTCGGCCCGGCCGATCTTGCCGAAGACCCGCTCGACCTCCGGTACGCTCATGATCAGTTTATCGGTCTGCTGCAGCAGCTCCTGCGCCTTGCCGATCGACAGGCCGGGGAAGGTCGTCGGCATGTACATCAGATCCCCTTCGTCCAGATCCGGCATGAACTCCGAACCGATGTTCATTACCGGCCAGATCGTCATCAACACCACCAGCAGGGCAATACCGAGCACGCTTTTGGGCTTGTTCAGTACGGTATGGATAAAAGGCTGATACGCCTTGATCAAAATCCGGTTGACCGGGTTTTTCTCCTCCGGGCGGATGTGGCCGCGAATGAAGTAGCCCATCAATACCGGGACCAGGGTGATCGACAACCCGGCCGCCGCGGCCATGGCATAGGTCTTGGTAAAGGCCAGCGGCGCGAACATGCGCCCTTCCTGCGCCTCGAGTGTGAACACCGGCAAAAAGCTGAGGGTGATAATCAACAGCGAGAAGAACAGGGCCGGACCGACTTCGCGGGTCGCCTCGCTGATAATGCGCCAGCGATTCTCGTTAGTCAGCGGCTCGCGTTCGATGTGTTTGTGCACGTTTTCGATCATCACGATTGCCGCATCGACCATGGCGCCAATGGCGATGGCGATCCCGCCCAGGGACATAATGTTGGCATTGATGCCCTGGTGATACATGACGATAAACGCCCCGAGGATCCCGATCGGCAGACTGATGATGGCGACCAGCGCCGAGCGCAGGTGAAACAGAAACACCAGACAGACCAGCGCGACGATCAAAAACTCTTCCAGCAATTTACCGGTCAGGTTATCGACCGCCCGGTTGATCAGGGCGGAGCGATCATAGGTCTCGACGATCTCCACGCCGTCGGGCAGGCCGTTTTGCAGCTGTGCCAGTTTGTGCTTCACGCCCTCGATGGTCTTGAGGGCGTTCTCGCCGTAACGCATCACCACAATACCGCCGGCGACCTCGCCCTCGCCGTTCAGCTCCGCGATACCGCGGCGCATCTGCGGTCCCAGCCGGATTTCGGCTATATCCCCCAGCAACAACGGCGTGCCCTGCTCACTGACACCCAGGGGAATGTTTTTGAGATCGTCCTTGCTCTGGATGTAGCCGGTGGCCCGCACCATGTATTCAGCCTCGGCCATCTCGATCACCGAGCCGCCGGCCTCCTGGTTGCCCTGCCGGATGGCCTGGCGGACTTTCGCCAGTGGCAGATCGTAGGCGCGCAGTTTGTCCGGATCGAGGACCACCTGGTACTGCTTGACCATGCCGCCGACCGTCGCCACTTCCGACACGCCGGAAACCGTCTGCAGCTCATACTTCAAAAACCAGTCCTGCAGAGAACGCAGCTGCGACAGATCATGCTGGCCGGTGCGATCCACCAGGGCATATTCATAGATCCAGCCCACCCCGGTGGCATCGGGCCCCAGTGCCGGACGCGCCTGTTCGGGTAATCGTGCCTCGACCTGACTCAGATATTCCAGTACCCGCGATCGGGCCCAGTAGGGATCGGTCCCGTCCTCGAACAGGATATACACAAACGAATCCCCGAACATGGAATAACCCCGCACCGTCTTCGCCCCCGGCACGGAGAGCATCGCCGTGGTCAACGGATAGGTCACCTGATCCTCCACCACCCGCGGCGCCTGGCCCGGATAGGTGGTCTTGATAATCACCTGCACATCCGACAGATCCGGAATCGCATCCAGCGGCGTGTTCTTCACCGCGAACCAGCCCCAGCCGCACAGGATCACCGTCAGCAACAACACCAGAAAACGGTTGCGCAGCGACCAGTCGATAATTCGTTCAATCATTTTGAAGCTCCAAAAATCTCACCACCAAGACGCCAAGGCACCAAGGCACCAAGGCACCAAGACAGTTATAATATTCTTCTTCTGATCCCATCTTTTATGACAGGCACATTGAAATTGATCAGCAGACCAAGCCGTTTATTCGCCAGCTTCAGATAACTCAATAGTTGCGAGTCATGAACTGGCAAAATTGTCTCTACAGACTTCAATTCAACTACAACCTCATCTTCAACAAGCAAATCAAGCCGTAACCCTGCATCTATTTTTAATCCATCATAGATAACCGAGATAGTTTTCTGGCTTTCCACTTTCATTCCGCGTTTTTGAAGCTCGTGCAACATACATGCTTCATAAACTGATTCGAGCAACCCCGGACCAAGCGATTTGTGGACATGAAATGCACTATCAACAACTTCCTTCGCAATCTTGTCAACCTCAGACGATACCTTTATAAATTCCATTTTTTTCTCCTTGGTGTCTTTGTGTCTTGGTGGTTATTCTTTACTCTTTTCGCTTACGCATGGCCTTGATGACATAGCCGTCGTCGCCTTTTTCGAGATCGAATTCGACTTTGTCATCGGGGCTGAATGGTTCGAGGTCGACATCGGGTTTGACCCTGAACGACATGGTCATTGCCGGCCAGTCGATTGCGGGAATCGGATCGTGGCTCATGTTGACGCTGTTTGCTTCCGGCTCCAGCTCATGCAACACGCCGGTGCCGGTGATCGTTGACGAGGCTGATGTACTTTCTGCGGCAGTCTCGTCTGCCGGTGATGTCATGCGTTTGATGCTGGCCTTGAGGCTGGCTTCCGAATCGATCAGGAACTGTCCCGAGGTTACAACCCGCTCACCGGCTTTCAGCCCATGTTTGATCTCGACCCGGTCACCCGAGGCCATGCCGGCGACCACGGTCCGGGGCCGGAAGCGACCTTCCTCCAGTGCCAGGATCACCCGATCTTCGTCTCCGCCGCGGATCAAGGCCTCTTGTGGAATCACCACGGTATCCCGCTTCGGTCCGCCGTAAATACTGATATCGGCGAACATGTTGGGCTTGAGGGTTTGATCGGGATTGTCAAAGCGCAGGCGTACCCGCAGGGTGCGGGTTTTGGGATTAAGGCTCGGGTAGACGTATTCCACTTCGCCTTCCCAGGTGCGACCGGGGAAATAGGAGAGGCTGACATCGGCCGGCTGGCCCGCTTCGACCCAGTCCACCTGGCTTTCGAACACTTCGGCCTGAATCCAGACAGAAGAGAGATCCGCCAGCGCCATCACCTCGGCCTGTGGCTTGACATACATGCCTTCACGCACACCAAGGTTGGCTACAATACCGTCCTGCGTGGCGTAACCTTTGACATACTGGCTCACCTGACGGGTCTGGCGCAGCTTGTCAATTTGTTCGTTACCGATGCCCAGCGCCACCAGCCGTTCCCGGGAGGCGCGAATCAGCGATTTACGCCCGCTGTCCAGGGCCTGAACATACTCTTCCTGCGCATTGACCAGCTCCGGGGCATATACCTCGTAAAGCAGCTGACCTTTTTCGACTCGTTCGCCCTCGGCTTCGACATAGAGCTTTTCGATCCAGCCCTGCGTTCGCAGATGAATATGCGAGATCAGGCTTTCGTCATAGGCGACATAGCCGACCGTATCGATCTTGCGCCACAGGGTATCGCGCTCGGCTTTGGCGGTACGCACACCCATGTTGTTGATCACGGCCGGGGATATTTTCACCGAGCTGCCGCCGCCATCATCATAGACCGGGACAAAGTCCATCCCCATCTCGTCTTTTTTCGGCTCTTTGGAGGTAATCGAGGGATTGTGTGGATGGCGGTAATAGAGGATCTCCTTCTCGCCTTCGTCCTCACTCGCGTCATCCTGCTCTTTTTCGACCAGATCCATGCCACAGATCGGACAGTTGCCCGGCTCATCCCGAATAATCTGCGGGTGCATGGGACAGACATAGTTGGGATCGGTGTGCTTCTTTGCATGCTCCAGCGCGGTTTCCTGTTGTCCCGTTGCTTCGGAACCGGTGTCCGAGCTGGTCTTGTCGTCACCACAGGCGGCCAGTGCCAGCCCCAACCCAAGAATCAGTAATCCTTTCATCAGTTTCATTGTGTGACTCCTGCAAGATAGAGTAACTGCGCCTGCGCCCTGGCGTGATCGGTACGCAGGCGCAGTGCCTTGAGTTCGGTGTCCAGTTGCATAATGCGGGCCCGCATCAGGGCAGTGAATTCCGCATCGCGGCTTTGATAACCCTGCAGGGCGCTCCGGGCGTTTTCCCGCGCCATGGGTAACAAGCGGTCCTGATAACGGGCCAGACGATCGGCCAGATTGTTCCAGCGGGTATGGCTCGCCTGCCATTGCCGGTTCAGTTCTCGTTGGCGATCCTTGAGACTGTAAAGTGCGCCCTGTAATTGCTGCTTGCCGGCAGCCACCTTGCGGTCCTGGTAATTATCGGTAAACAGCGGAATATCCATCAGCACCATGGCGGAGAGAAAATCGCTGCGCCCGCTGCCGTCGGGGTTCAACCCGTCGCGTCCGCCATAGGTCACATCCAGCATCCAGGAGGGTTTGTACGACTGACGCGCCAGGGAAACCCCGTTTTGTTCCGCGTCCACCTCGGCGCGGGCGGCCTGAATCTGCGGATGCTCATCGAGCCGGGGCGATTGCGGACGAGGCAGTTCGGGGAACGGTTGCGGCGGGCTCATGGCGTCGGGCGTGTCGCCCAGATAGCGCGCCAGCGTCGCCCAGGCTTCTTCCATCTGATTGCGAATATCCACCAGGCGATCATCCAGTAACCCCAGTTCGAGCTCCGCGCGGATCACATCCTGCTGCTGTTGCCGCCCGGCGGCATACTGAGATTCGGTCACCCGTACCAGGCTGCGGTACAGATTACGGTTCTCCTGCACCACTTTTTGTGCCCGATGCCAGTAATACCATTCCAGCCAGGCCTGACGTACGTCACGCACCAGTTGCCGACGTTGATCCTCCGATCGATGTTGCTGCACCCGTGAACGGGAGAGGGTGCGTTGGGATTGGTATTTGAGCGAGTCTCCCGCCGGAAACATCTGCTGGATGCCCACCTGTACCTGGGTCATCGGTTCCTGATCCCGTTTGAACGTGTCGGTGGGAAAATTCATCAGCCCCAGCTTCAGCTTGGGATCGGGCAGGGCGTTATCGGCGACCGCCTGTTCCTTCAGGGCCGCGCTTCTGGCTTCGTTAATTCGAAACCCGGGATCATTGTCCAGCGCCAGCCGAATCGACTCCTCGAGTGTCAACGTTGACGCCGCCAACAGCGGCCGGGCTGTCAATGTCGCCAGTACGACACCGCACAACATAAATAGACGTAACATGGTGACACCTCATCATCTGATTCCATACCGATGCCTCGCATCGGCATAACGACAGCAAAGTACACCCGTGAAGGGTGTCAACGTCAGATGAGGTTTCGGGGAGGTCGGAATTGACCGCTCGGGGGCAAGCCGTCAGCGGTCCCGTGCAGGGGAAGCGAATAGTGCAGATCGGGGGTATCGATTTCGGTGTTCAGCACAGAGGCAACCGCGTTGATACTCTGGCAATGAAAACAGTCGCGGCAATTCTGGTTGCAGTGATTGGCATCCTGCTCACAACAGCTCATCGCTTTGGGGGTATCCGCCTGCGCCACCTGCATGTGCTCGCAGACATGATTTGGCGAGGGCACCTGCATCTCGGTTTGCGCATACAACGCCTGCACCGGCAATAACAGCATTGCCAGGGTCAGCAGGTGGACGAGCCCGTGTCGTGTTCGTCTCATGCGCAAATCGGCCTGAACGTCGGTTCAATACATTAATTGACCCCGGCGAACCCGACAGGTTCCTCCGGGGCCGTGCCATGTTAACAAAACCGATCCGGAAAATAACCCCAAAATCAGGCTATTTATATAGTCGGTTTAGAGATTCTTGCTAATCGTAAAGGCGCCGCGCAGATCACCCTGGCTGTAACCGGTCGCCCGATCCTCGGGATAGAGCTTTTCCAGCCTGGCGGAAACCGCCGGATCAAGTTGGGTACCGTGGCATTTCAGGCAGAGCTCGCCGGTCGGGATCGCCTTCATGTAACGAAAGACCTGCTGGCCATTTTGCTCGACGATCGCATGCTTTTCCATTTTCTTCGGGTGCTCACCATCCGCCTTGCGCTGTTCAAACTCCCTGAGCACGGCCTCTTCCCATTGATCCGGGGCATTGCCGGGGTTGCGAGGCTTAAGACTGGTCCGGCCGATCTGCAGCCCCTTATCCTTTGAGACATCGCGAGCAATCGCCGGCGCCTTGTCACTGCACACCTCAATGGCGTTGACCGGCCCGCCGGCTTTCATCCCGGCTTGCAGCTCACCTTTAAGCTGGCCGAAAAATTGCTGAACCGCCGCGCGGCTTTGTTCGACATGTTCAGTGCTCTGTTCGGCTATCGCGGGACCGGCCAACATCGCCATCAATGTGATAGAGACAAGATATTTCATCGTATAGTTACTCCCATGTTTACAACGTCAGTGAGCGAATATTGCATCGGTGTCTGACCACGGCTGAAAAACCCGAACGGGCGAATGATTATAAGTATTGGTAAGTAAATCGATTATGCGCCCGGCGCGGGCAGGACTCAAGCAAGCTGCAAGTGTGCGCGGGAAACCATACCACTGGCCTGGCTCAGAACAAACTCCTTGAAAGCCTGAGCCACAGGCGAGAGCCGTTTGCCCTCACGGTGCACCACATACCAGTGGCGCAAAATCGGAAAATCGGCCATATCCAGTACCACCAGTCGGCCGGTCTCCAGCTCCAGTTCGAGGGTATGAATGGAGACGATCCCCAGTCCCAGCCCGGCTTCCACCGCCTGCTTGATCGCCTCGTTACTGGTCATCTGCATGCCGGTTTTGAGGTTGATGCCATGTTTGGTAAAAAAGCGCTCCATGGCAATAAAGGTGCCCGAACCCGGTTCACGGACCACGAAGGGTTCTTCCTCAAGACGCTTGAGGGAAATCCCCGTTTCGCCGGCCAGCGGGTGATCCGGTGGCGCGATCACCACCAGCGGATTCTCCATGAAGGCCTCGGTCTCCAGCCCCTGATCCTCGGGCGGCTTGCCCATGATCACCATATCCTTGTCGTTCTGCTCCAGCTGCCGCAACAGGGTGGCGCGGTTGGTGACATCCAGGCTGAAACTGACTTCGGGATAGTGGCTGATAAAGCTGGCCAGCAGGCGGGTGGCAAAATAATTGGCGGTACTGGCCACCGAGATGTCCAGGTGCCCGCGCCGCACCCCCTTGAGCTGCTCGATCACCTCTTCGGCCTCGCTCAGCTGGCGGGAGATCGCCCGGCAGTAATGGTGCATCTCCCGTCCCGCTTCGGTCAGATAGGTCTGTTTACCCATCTGCTCGAACAACGGCAACCCCACCGACTCTTCCAACTGCTTGATTTGCATGGAAACGGCGGGCTGGGTCAGATGCAGCTCCTGGGCCGCCTGGGTATAGTTCAGATGCCGGGCAACGGCCTCAAAAACCTTCAACTGACGCAGAGTGACGTGCATAGCGGGCTATCCGTAAGCTGTCGCAGTAAACTATAACTCTCATATTATAGTAAATACGTGATTAATAAAGCATTATTCCACCCTGATGACATGATTTAAATAAGGGACACTTCGGCCTCCCTTGAGTCAATTTGCCTTATCGTCTCGCAGGCGATTCAGATTCAGGCAGCCATTAGGGTTTAAACCGCTTTCACGGGCGCACCAATGAATAAGCTTTACCTTATGCTTCCAATCATTATTATTTAGTTTACTTTATGCATAGGCTGTCTATACTTCCCCGACCACTTGGTACCTGCAGCTATCCACTTTTTAGACCATGGTCGGTCGTGAATGGCTGCAGGCGTAAACGATTATTTGAAACGACTTAGGAGGATATCCTCATGGGCAAGACCTATAGCGCGGGTGTAAAAGACTACCGCGAAACATACTGGATGCCGGAATATACGCCAAGCGAAACCGATCTGCTGGCTGTATTCAAAATCACGCCGCAGGAAGGGGTTCCGCGCGAAGAAGCCGCTGCCGCTGTTGCTGCCGAGTCTTCCACCGGTACCTGGACCACCGTCTGGACCGACCTGCTGACCGACCTGGACCATTATAAGGGTCGCGCCTACGCGATCGAAGACGTACCGGGTGATGACACCTGTTTCTATGCCTTCATCGCCTATCCGATCGATCTGTTCGAGGAAGGTTCTGTTGTTAACGTCTTCACCTCGCTGGTCGGCAACGTATTCGGCTTCAAGGCCGTGCGCGCCCTGCGTCTGGAAGACGTTCGCTTCCCGATTGCCTACGTCTTGACCTGTAACGGTCCGCCGCATGGTATCCAGGTTGAACGTGACATCATGAACAAATACGGTCGTCCGCTGCTGGGCTGCACCATCAAGCCGAAGCTGGGTCTGTCCGCCAAGAACTACGGCCGTGCCTGCTACGAAGGTCTGCGCGGTGGTCTGGACTTCACCAAGGACGACGAAAACGTCAACTCCCAGCCGTTCATGCGCTGGCGTCAGCGTTTCGACTTCGTCATGGAAGCCATTCACAAAGCCGAAGCCGAAACTGGCGAACGCAAGGGCCACTACCTGAACGTGACTGCGCCGACGCCGGACGAAATGTTCAAGCGTGCCGAGCATGCCAAGGAACTGGGCGCCCCGATCATCATGCACGACTATATCACCGGCGGTTTCTGCGCCAATACCGGTCTGGCCCAGTGGTGCCGTGACAACGGCCTGCTGCTGCACATCCACCGCGCGATGCATGCCGTACTCGACCGTAACCCGCACCACGGTATCCACTTCCGCGTACTGACCAAGATCCTGCGTCTGTCCGGCGGTGACCACCTGCACACCGGCACCGTAGTCGGCAAGCTGGAAGGCGACCGTGAATCCACTCTGGGCTGGATCGACATGCTACGTGAAAGCTACGTCAAGGAAGACCGTTCACGCGGTATCTTCTTCGACCAGGACTGGGGTTCCATGCCGGGCGCCTTCGCTGTTGCCTCCGGTGGTATCCACGTCTGGCACATGCCGGCACTGGTCTCCATCTTCGGTGACAACTCCGTGCTGCAGTTCGGTGGCGGTACACTGGGTCATCCCTGGGGTAACGCAGCCGGCGCCGCGGCCAACCGTGTTGCCGTTGAAGCCTGTGTCGAAGCCCGTAACCAGGGCCGCGAGATTGAGAAAGAAGGTAAGGAAATTCTTACCGAAGCCGCCAAGCACAGCCCGGAACTCAAGATGGCGATGGAAACCTGGAAGGAAATCAAGTTCGAATTCGACACCGTCGACAAGCTGGATGTTTCCCACAAATAACAGGGCCGAGTCACGAGGAACGAGTGACGAGGACATACCCCTCGTTACTCGTAACTCGGCACTCGTCACTGAATTCCAGAGCGTTCATTAAAGAACGGTGAAGAATTTGAAACTGAATTTGGAGATAAAGACATGAGCGATATGCAAGACTACAAATCAAGCTTGACCGATACCTCAAGCCGTAAATTTGAGACCTTCTCTTACCTGCCTGAGATGTCCAAGGACAATATCAAGAAGCAGGTTCAGTACATCGTCGACCAGGGCTGGAACCCGGCTATTGAACATACCGAGCCGGAAAATGCCTTTGACCATTACTGGTACATGTGGAAGCTGCCCATGTTCGGTGAAACCGACGTGGACAAGATCCTGGCTGAATCAGAAGCCTGCCACAAGGCGCACCCGAAAAATCACGTGCGTCTGATCGGTTATGACAACTATGCCCAGTCACAGGGTGCTTCAATGGTTATCTTCCGCGGCGAAATAAAGGCCTGATACCAGGCAGGGTTATATACAGGATGTATGGTATGCGGCGGGTGCATGGACGCACAGGAGCCGCGATGTACAGGATGTACGGTACGCCGCGATAATACCATGGTAGGTAAGGTGCGGCGTTTCCAGAACAACGCCCCTGCCCGACTCGTGCGGACAGGGGCTTTTTATTTTACGACCTGAAGTATTATTACCCCGGCAAGCAGAGGGCAAGAACACCTTTGTGCGATAAACATAATCGCGGCGCAGCCGCTTTTGCAATGCCGCGTTAATACTATTTTAAGACACGCAACTCGGGAGTTATGCCATGAGTAAAAACAATGTCGAGCAATACAAAATCACCCAGGAACCGTTCTACAAATCGGTGGAAAACGAAGTCGAACTCTATGAAGCGGCTTACAAGGCCCGCATGCCGATGATGCTCAAGGGACCGACCGGCTGTGGTAAATCCCGTTTTGTCGAATACATGGCCTGGAAGCTGCAAAAACCCCTGATCACCGTCGCCTGTAACGAGGACATGACCGCCTCGGATCTGGTCGGCCGTTTCCTGCTCGACAAGGACGGTACCAAATGGCAGGACGGCCCCTTGACGACCGCCGCCCGTATCGGTGCCATCTGCTACCTGGATGAAATCGTCGAGGCACGTCAGGATACGACTGTTATCATCCATCCGCTGACCGACCATCGCCGTTCCCTGCCGCTGGACAAAAAAGGCGAGCTGATCGAGGCGCATGAGGATTTCCAGCTGGTTATCTCCTACAACCCCGGCTACCAGAGCCTGATGAAGGATCTCAAACAGTCCACCAAGCAACGTTTCGGTGCGCTGGACTTTGACTATCCGGACGAAAAGGACGAAACCGAGATCGTCGCCCAGGAAACCGGCATCGACAGCGAGACCGCCGGCAAGCTGGTCCAGATCGCCCATCGCGCCCGTAACCTCAAAGGGCACGGCCTGGACGAAGGGATCTCCACCCGCCTGCTGGTTTACGCGGGTCAGTTGATCAACAAGGGCGTGGAACCGGTTGCGGCCTGCATCATGACCCTGGTTACCCCGCTGACCGACGATCCGGACATGCGCGAAACTCTGGAAGCGGCGGTCAACACCTTCTTTGTAAAATAAGGTGGCATTGACACCCGGCATTGGTGCCGGTTGTTGAGATACAATGCAATTTTTACCCGTGGCGATGACGCGAAGCGCGAGGAGAAGATATTATTTTTTTCTCTGCGTCTCTGCGACCCTCTGCGTTAATTGAGAGGCCATGAACAGGGAATCAATCGACAAGCTGCGCGAGGACATTGTCTTCAATGCGACCCTGCGCGGACAGCCGCTGACCTTCCACTCCACCTGGGGCACCTTCTCGCCCCGCGAGGTGGACGAAGGCTCACTGCTGTTACTGGATTACGTCGACATCAACCCGGATGATGACTGCCTGGATCTGGGTTGCGGTTACGGCCCCATCGGGCTGACGCTGGCCAGACTGGCGCCGCAAGGCAATACGACACTGGTCGACAGGGATTACGTGGCGATCGACTACGCGCAGAAAAATATTGCGCTCAACCGGATCACCAATGCCGAGGCGCTGTTGAGTAACGGTTTCGACCGGATCCGCGAGCGCCGCTTTGATGTGATCGCCTCCAATCTGCCGGCCAAGGTGGGCAACGAAATGCTGACCCTGTTCATGCATGATGCCCGGCAACAGATGAAACCCGGCGGGCGGTTTTATGTAGTCACCATCACCGGCCTGCGCAAATATATCGAGCGCAACTTTAAAGAGATATTTGGCAACTACAAGAAACTGAAGCAGGGCAAGCACTATACCGTCGCGATGGCAACCAGATAAGGCTTTCATGAGTACATTGTTCGACAAGCTTTTCCCGTTCCTGCTCTGGTGGCCCATGGTGGGTCGGCATACCCTGCGCGCCGATCTTATTGCGGGCCTGACAGGGGCGGTAATCGTACTGCCCCAGAGCGTGGCATTTGCCACCATTGCAGGCCTGCCGCCACAGTACGGCCTGTATACCGCGATGGTCACCCCGATCGTTGCCGCACTGTTCGGATCCTCGCGCCATCTGATATCGGGGCCGACCACGGCTATTTCCATTGTCGTGTTCAGCACCCTGAGCGGACACGCCGAACCCGGGAGTACCGAGTTTATTCAACTGGCATTAACGCTGACCTTTCTGGCCGGCGTCTACCAGTTCGCCTTTGGGCTGGCCCGACTCGGCACGCTGGTTAACTTCGTCTCGCACACGGTGGTTATCGGCTTTACCGCCGGCGCGGCCGTGCTGATTGCCACCAGTCAGATGAAACATATCACCAGCATCCATGTGCCTGCAGGCGAGTCCTTTGTCCATGTCTGGATGGATCTGTTCAGCCACCTGGAACAACTGGATCCGCTGGTGTTCGGCGTGGCCGCCTTCACGTTGATCGTGGCGGTCCTGATCAAGCGGTTTCTTCCGTCCCTGCCCAATCTGTTACTGGCCATGATCGCCGGCAGCCTGCTGGCGCTTGAGCTGGGCGGCGAAGCCGCCGGCCTGGCCATGATTGGCGAGATCCCCGGTCATTTGCCGCCACTGTCCTCACCCGATTTTTCCTTTGCCGCGATTCGGGAACTGGCCCCGCAGGCCTTTGCCGTGGCCCTGCTGGGTCTGATCGAGGCGGTGTCTATTTCCCGCGCGATCGCCGCCAAATCCCATCAGCAAATCGACGGTAACCAGGAATTTATCGGACAGGGCCTGTCCAACATGGTCGGCAGTTTCTTCTCCAGTTACGCCGGATCCGGTTCCTTTACCCGCTCCGGGATCAACTACGCCGCCGGGGCGTACACCCCGATGTCGGCCATCTTCGCCGCGATTATTCTGATGGCGATCGTATTACTGATTGCGCCCCTGATGGCCTATTTGCCCATCGCCACCATGGGCGGGATTATTCTGCTGGTCGCCTATAACCTGGTCGATTTTCATCATATAAAAAAAATCCTGCAGGTCAGTCGCTCGGAAACCGCGATTTTGCTGGTGACTTTCTTCGCCACACTGTTCCTGCACCTGGAATTCGCTATTTATCTGGGGGTCATCCTGTCGCTGGTGATTTTCCTGAGCCGCACCTCCACGCCGGAGGTGATTACGCTGGCGCCGGATCCCGCCACCCCCAAACACAGTCTGACCAATGTCGAGAAAAAGCCGCTGGCCCAGTGCCCGCAACTGAAGATCATCCGTATCGACATGTCGATCTACTTCGGCTCGCTGACCAACATCCAGCGCCTGCTGAACCATATCTCGGATGAGGAAGGAATTAATCATATTCTGATTATCTCCACCGGCATCAACTTTATCGACATGGCCGGCGCCGAGATGCTGGTGCAGGAGGCACAGCGCCTCAAACAACGTGGCGGCGGATTGTACTTTACGGATAACAAAAGCCGGGTCTGCCGATTTCTGCGCAAGGGACACTTTATAGAAGCCATTGGTGAAGATCATTTCTTTGCCTCCAAGCAGGACGCCATTCGACACATTTTTGACAACCTGAACAAGTCAACCTGTACCCGTTGTGACAAACGCATTTTCAAGGAGTGTGAAACTGTGCCCGAAGCCGGGCCGGTTTCCTCTCTTCATCCTGAACCGAAAGAGGGGTGAGTCCCATGTCTATCAATCTTGACGAATATAAAGAATATTTGCAGGAAGCCGCGCCGGAAGTGCGGGACACGTTTGAAAGCACGTTTCACGAAGCGTCCCGTGTCATGTCGCCGGCCGGTTTGCGCGATTACCTGGAAGGTGCCAAGGGCCTGTGCAACCTGGGCCGGGGCAAGGATGTGGTCATATCCTATCTGCAAGAGATGCCCCTGGTGGTCAAGGAGTGCGGCGAGGATGTGATTCCGGAAATCGTCGCCGCCGCCATGAAGCTCTCTTCGATGACCTCGGGCGAGGTGATCTCGCTGATGTTCTCCAGCCTGCCCACCGCCGCACGGCGCCTGGGCGATCCGGAACTGCTGCGCGGCTATCTGGGGCTGCTGCATCAGTTGTCCGCCAAGGCTTCACGCGGCCTGCGTCCGATGCTGCAACATATCGATGAGCTGCTGAGCAAACTGACCCTCTCCGGTCTCAAGCGCTGGGCCCTGTACGGTGCCGAGGCCTATCGCAAGGATCTCAACAACCTGGTCAACTACTTCAACCTGGACACCCAGGACAGTCTGGCCATGCTGCAGAAGGAACGCCGCGGCACGCTGTTCGTGGATACCCAGCGCAAGCTGAACTTCTATCTGCGCGCCCTGTGGGGCCGCGACTTCTTCGTGCGCCCGGCGGCCGCCGATCACGAAGGCTTCAAGCCCTATATCGATCATCATGTGCTGCACCTGCCCGACGCGGTCGATCCCATCGGCGAGATCAGCGGCCTGGAACTGTACCGCGCCATCGCCGCGCACCTGGCGGCGCATGTCTGCTACACCAGCTCGCGCATTTCCGCCGAAGGGCTGAGCCCGGCGCAGATGTTTTTCATCGGTCTGGTCGAGGATGCGCGGGTCGAATATCACGCCATGCAGGCTTTCCCCGGTCTCAGAAATCTGTGGGAGGCGCTGATGTCGATCGAGTACGAGGGCCGGGCCGAACACCCGACCGTGCCGGTGCTGGAACGCTTTGCCCACATGCTGCTGGACCCCGCCGTCAAATCCGACGACGAAGCACTCAATGCCCTGGCGGAGAAATTCCATACCAATATCGAAGAGAACAAGGACAACAACAGCTTCTCCTGGCACATCGGTCTCGAGCTGTTCAATCTCTTTGCCGAACGCAAGGACGTTCCCAGCCTGCGTATTCTGGAGCAGATCCGCATTCCCTATCGTGACGACAACCGTTTCGTCTGGGAATTCGAGGAGCTGAACTGGGAAGAAGGGATCGAATACATTCCGGCCAGCCAGCGCCAGGTCAGAAAAACCGTCAGTGTCATGGAAATGGTCAACGAACTCGACTGCGAGCTGGCCGGTGACGATGCCCAGGAGATCTGGCGCCTGGAAACGCCCTTCTGGCTCGATCAGGAAGGCTGCACCATCAACGAGCTGGAAGGCAAGGAGGCGATCTCCGATCCTTTCCACTATCAGGAATGGGATTACCAGGTGCAGCTGAACCGTCCCGACTGGGTCACGCTCTACGAGCACCGCCCGAAAAAAGGCGATCCCGAAGAGATCGAGGACATTCTGCTCGAATACAAACCGATTGCCTTTCGGATCAAGCAGATCATCGATATGTTGCAGCCCGAGGGCGTGCAGCGCATGCGCAACATGGAAGACGGCGACGAGATCGACATCAATGCCGCCATCGACGCCATGATCGCCATTCGCATGGGCGAGCAGCCCAACCCACGCATCACCATGCGCAATGTCATCCAGACCCGCGACCTGGCCGTCGCGGTACTGCTGGATCTCTCCGAGTCCACCAACGAAACCGTGGAAGGCTCGGACAAGACCGTCCTGCAGCTGACCAAGGAAGCCTGTGCACTGGTAGCCACTGCTATCAACGGTATCGGTGATCCCTTTGCCATTCACGGCTTTGCCTCCGACGGTCGGCATGATGTGCAGTACATGCGCTTCAAGGATTTCAACCAGCACTTTAACGACGAGGTTAAATCGCGTCTGGCCGGCATGCAGGGCGGGCTTTCCACCCGCATGGGAGCCGCCATGCGCCACGCCGGACAACACCTTCTGCGCCAGCAACAGCACAAAAAACTGTTATTACTGGTGACTGACGGCGAGCCGGCGGACATCGACGAGCGCGATCCGCAACATCTGCGTCACGACACAAAGAAGGCTGTCGAGGAGCTGTATACCAGGGGTGTGATCACCTACTGCCTGACGCTGGATCCCGATGCGGACAACTACGTGAAGCGGATATTCGGCGCCAACAACTACACCATCGTCGACCATGTGGACCGGCTGCCGGAGAAATTGCCCATGTTGTTCGCCAGCCTGACCAAGTAATTCCGGCCGGACTCGGGTTACAATACACAGCGCAATTTTGAACCACTGGTGAGAAGCATGAAAAAACCCGTCGTCGGCGTCGTCATGGGCAGCAACAGTGACTGGAAAGTCATGAGCCAGGCCGTTGAGGTGCTGAAAGAATTCGGTATTCCGCACGAGACCAAAGTGGTCTCGGCGCACCGCACGCCGGACCTGTTATATGAGTATGCCGAACAGGCCGCCGAACGGGGGCTGCAGTGCATCATCGCCGGCGCCGGGGGCGCGGCCCACCTGCCGGGCATGCTGGCGGCCAAGACCATCGTGCCGGTGCTGGGCGTGCCGGTCACCTCGCGGGCCCTGAAGGGGCTCGACTCACTGCTCTCCATCGTACAGATGCCCAAAGGGATTCCGGTGGCCACCTTCGCCATCGGCGAGGCGGGCGCGGCCAATGCCGGGCTGTTTGCGGTCTCCCTGCTGGCCCGTCAGGAGGACAAATACGCCCGCAAGCTGGAAACTTTCCGCAAGAAGCAGCGCACCAGGGTGCGCGCCATGAAACTGCCGAAGGTCTAACGATGCTGTTACCCGGTGCGACTCTCGGCATGCTCGGTGGCGGCCAGCTGGGCCGCATGTTCACCATCGCCGCGCGCAACATGGGCTACGAGGTGGTCGTGCTGGACCCCGATCCCGACAGCCCGGCCGGCATGCTGGCAAGCGACCATGTCTGTGCCGATTATCTCGATACCACCGCGCTGCAGTATCTGAGCGAGACCTGTGACGCCATCACCACCGAATTCGAAAACGTCCCTGCCGAAAGTCTGGAATATCTGGCCGAGCATTGCGATGTCCGCCCCGGCGCCCGCGCCGTGACCCTGACCCAGGATCGGATCAGCGAAAAAACCTTTTTGCACGATAACGGCTTTGCCACCGCGCCCTTTGCGGTGATCCGGGAGCCCGCCGATCTCGACGCGGCGGCCCGCGCCGTCCCCACCCCGGCCATTTTGAAAATTGCCCGCTTCGGCTACGACGGCAAGGGGCAATACCCGGTCGCCTCGGGCGAGGAGCTGGCCGACGCCTGGCAGGAGCTGGGCAACAACCCCTGCGTGCTGGAACAGCGGGTCGATCTCGATCTGGAAATCTCGGTGGTGGTGGCGCGCGGCATCGATGGCGAAACCCGTTGCTATCCGGTGGCCGAGAACGTTCACCGCCACGGCATTCTGGATGTCAGCCTGGTGCCGGCGCGCATCGACACCGACCTGGAACAACAGGTGCTGCAGGCGGCCACCGCCATCGCCGGGACGCTGGATTATGTTGGCGTGCTGGCCGTGGAGTTCTTTGTCTCCCATGGCGAGCTGCTGGTCAATGAAATTGCCCCGCGCCCGCACAACAGCGGCCACTATACCCTGGATGCGACACTCACTTCACAGTTCGAACAGCAGGTACGGGCGGTCTGCGGCCTGCCGCTGGGCGATCCCCGTCTGCTCTCCCCGGTAGTGATGATCAACCTGCTCGGGGATCTGTGGCAGGGTCAGACCCCGCCGGACTGGCGCCCGCTGTTTGCCCGGGCCAACGCCAAGCTGCATCTGTACGGCAAGCGTGAAGCGCGCGTCGGGCGCAAGATGGGCCATTACAACGTGCTGGCGCCCACCCTGGATGAAGCGCTGCAGACCGCGCAGGCGATCCAGCAACAACTCGCCCGCGCAGAAGTAACGCGGGACGAGTAACGAGGGACGAGGAAGATCCGCAGTGTGCGGGTCATGCACCGATTTCGTTATCGCCCGGCTCCCGACCTTATCCTATACTGATCACCCTGTGATCTGAATTTCATGCAACACAAGACGGAATGGAATACTCATGAGTAACCGCAATTCAGCACAACCCAAAAAATATGTCGGCATTTATAACGATATCCATGGCGGCATGACCGATACCGGCAAGATCATTCGTGACGCCTGGGTGTTTGGTCTGATTCCCGAGACGGAAACCTGCGAAGGCTGGCTACCGCAGGGTATCGATGATCTGTGGCGTAAGGCTAACAGCGAATGGGAGAAATACGGTTTTCTGGTGTCCAACCTGCCGGATGACTTGCGCGAGAAATTCATGCGTATTCAGGACGACGCCATCCAGCGCGCCCGCGAGGCAGGCTGGGATCCGCACAGGGATCTGGAAGACGAACACTGAGTTCCGGACCCCGGTGTAAGCCTGACAGTACAGGGCCAGTACAGGAGACACCATGTATCGTCGACTGGATGACGTGCCGGTTTTCGAATACCGCGACGGTGAACTGCCCGCCATTTACTACAACGATGTGCAGGTCGCGCTCAAACGCCTGGGCGAGGATCTGCGTTTTGCCATTCCCCGCCTCAAACACCTGGATCTGATCCTGCAAAAGGACGCCTGGATTATCGTCGACCGTGTCCTCAACGATGTCCCGGTGGTCGCCTGGACCGACTTCCAGACCGCCCACCGCAGCAGCCTGCACGAACCGATTCCCTGCCGCATTCGCCTCTATCATATGCACGGGCCGCTGGTCATGAGCCGCACCCTGGAGGCCATGGAGCTGATTCTGGGCGAGATGCTGGCCGATCATGCGCCCCCGGACGACGCCAGTATTGCTCCGATCAAGAAATAATTGACCCAGATCAATCACCTGGGAACACGCCATCGCTTATAACCTTTAGTTCTAAAGGTTTTTCCCGCCGTGTCGATATTTTAACCATCATAGATGGAAAACCAGTTACGCGATGACAGCGGCCTGCTGATCGATGCCCGGCTCCCCTCGTGGCACCAGAAGGGAACCATCCCCGGCTCCATCAACATCCCCTTTACCGTTTTCGAAAAATCAGATCTCGATCCGGAACTGATCAGTACGTTTAAACGGCTTGGGGTCACAGAACGCCAGAGCAAACCCGGCCTGGTTGAAAAGCTGCTCGCCGCTGGTGAAGTCAATGAAACCTGGGATTTCAGCAACGCCAAGGAGTTAATCCTGTGGTGCAACGGCCCCTGGTGCGGACAATCGCCGCGCGCCATCCGGGGCCTGCTGGACCACGGTTATCCGCCGGAGAAAATCAATTATTATCGCGACGGGATGCAGATGTGGCAGATACTGGGGCTGCTCACCGTCCAGTGACCTGGCAACGTTGTGCATCGAGTCGGTGCCGCAGGGACGCGAGTGCATCATCGGCCTGCAACAACCCCATATAAAACTGGACACGGGCATATCCCCGCCGGGCCGCCGGCGCCCAATGGCGCCGTGCCAGGACATACTCTTCCTGCTCAAACGCCGCCGCGCCGGCCTCGGAGGCTTGCCGGCCCTGCACGGCATTCAGGCCCAAAGCGGGCAGCGTCCCGGCGCCAGCCTCATCTGGGGCCGGGAACGAATACGCCTGGACCGACTGCCAGGCTGACAGGCCAAGACACACCCCCGCCAGCAAACAACGCCGCCACTGGCCGAGAATTCCCCGTTCCGATTGGAATAACACCATGCATCACCTCGCCCGGAAGCATCCCGACACTGCCCTGTCATAACTGGCTTAGCGACACGGCCGGCGACTTCTTGAGCCTGAATCGCCCCGCGTTCTTCTCTGCCGGGTACGCTTCACACTCGGGTGGAGTTTTATTTGCCAGCCAAAATCAATCAGTTAAAATAGGTCCATAACGAGAACGATACCCAAATTCCAACCCGGACGAGCCCTTGAGCGACACCACCCAGTTACCCCTGGCGGTCGATATGGACGGCACGCTGGTGCACAGCGACACCCTGTGGGAAGCGTGCCTGCGGCTGCTGGCCGAGCGGCCCTGGCTGGTGGTGGTGCTGCCCTTCTGGCTGCTGGGCGGTAAAGCGGCGTTCAAGCAGCGGCTCAGCGAACGTGTCCGCCTCGATCCGACAACCCTGCCCTATAACCAGCCCCTGCTGGAATTTCTGCAGGCGGAAAAACAGCGCGGCCGCCCCCTGTGGCTGGTGACCGCCTCCCACCAGCAGAGTGCCGGGGCGGTGGCCGGCTATATCGGCCTGTTCGACGGCGTGCTGGCCAGCGATGCGACACATAACCTCTCCGGCGCGGGGAAAGCCGCCCGACTGGTCGAACAGTTCGGCGAAAAGGGGTTTGTCTATGCCGCCAATGCGACGGTCGACATGAAAGTCTGGCGCCGGGCGGCGGGCGCCATCGCGGTCAACGCCGGTCCGGGGCTGACCCGTCGGGCGGCGGCGGCGACCGAGCTGGAACGCACCTTTCCCCGGCCGGGCGCCGCCGATACCGTCAAGACGCTGTTGCGGGCCATGCGCCTGCACCAGTGGAGCAAGAACGGGCTGATCTTCGTGCCCCTGGTGCTCTCCCACAGCTGGGAAGCGACGGACCTGGTGATGCATACCCTGCTGGCCTTTGTCGCCTTCGGCTGTGCCGCCTCGGCCATCTACCTGGTCAATGACCTGATCGATCTGGAGGCCGACCGGCTGCATCACGAAAAACGTCACCGGCCCTTTGCGGCCGGACTGTTACCCCTCTCCTGGGGTATCGCCATGATTCCGGTGTTGCTGGCGGCGGGCTTTGCCATTGCCAGCACGGTCAACGCTGATTTCATGTGGGTGCTGCTGGGCTACCTGCTGCTAACCGTTACTTACTCCCTGTTTCTCAAGCCGGTGGCCTTGCTGGATGTGCTGGCGCTGACCAGCCTGTATACCCTGCGGATTATTGCCGGCGCCCAGGCCATCGAGGTACCGCTCTCCTACTGGTTGCTGGCCTTTTCCATGTTTATCTTTTTCAGCCTGGCATTGAGCAAACGCTTTTCCGAGCTGTACAACCTCAAACAGAAACCGGAAGGCAAGCAGACCGCGCGTGGCTACCATACCGAAGATCTGCCCGTCGTCAGTCTGTTCGGTGTCAGCAGCGGTTATATCGCGGTACTTATCATGGTGCTGTATATCCACGATCTGCAGGCCGACAATCTGTATGATCAACCGTTATGGCTGTGGCCGGTGGCCATCGCGATACTCTACTGGATCAGCCGCATCTGGCTGCTCGCCCATCGCGGTGTGTTGCACGAAGATCCGGTACTGTTTGCCATTCATGATCGCACCAGCTATATCGTGGCCCTGCTGGTCGCCGTCTGTCTGTTACTGGCGCTCTAGTCTTATGTCGCAAGAATATTCCTGGGGACGCTATCCCGACGTGGAGCAACCGCTTTATCCCCTGCGCTGGGAAACCGATCCCTGGCCGCCAACGACCGAGGCCTCGTCCGTGCTGGCTCACGGCCAGGGCCGCAGTTACGGCGATGTCGCCCTCAATCCCGACGGCGTTTTGCTGGCGACCGACGGCCTCGATCGCTTTATCGAGTTCGACACGCAAAACGGCGTATTGCGTTGTGAAGCCGGGGTAACACTGGCCGATATTCTCAATCTGATTGTACCCCGGGGCTGGTTTTTGCCGGTTACCCCCGGCACCAAGTTTGTCTCCATCGGCGGCGCCATCGCCAATGACGTGCATGGCAAGAACCATCACCACGCCGGCACCTTCGGTTGTCACGTCAACCAGCTCGGCCTGCGCCGCTCGGACGGGCAATTGCATGAGTGCAGCCCCGACAAAAACAGCGACCTGTTTGCCGCCACCATCGGCGGACTGGGGTTGACCGGGCTGATCGTCTGGGCCGAGATCACGCTTAAAAAGATCAAAAGCACCGCCATCGAACAACAGGCGCTGCGGTTTGCCAGCCTGGAAGAGTTTTTCACCCTGAGCGATGAATCGGACCGGCACTGGGAATATACCGTCGCCTGGATCGATTGCCTGGCCCGGGGCAACAGTCTCGGACGGGGTATTTTCTATCGCGGCAATCACGCCGACGGGCGTCTTGAACAACCCGAACCCGGGGATTATCGCAAAACCCGTCTCACACTGCCGCTCACCCTGCCGGGCTTTTTACTCAATCGCGCCACGGTAAAACTGTTCAACCGGTGGTATTACGGCAAGCCGTTGAAAAGTGAGGCGCTGGTCCATTTCGATCCTTTCTTCTATCCCCTGGATAAAATCGGCCACTGGAACCGTCTGTATGGCAAACGCGGTTTTTTCCAGTATCAATGCGTCATTCCGCGGGACAGGGCCCGCGATGCCCTGCCGCAACTGCTGCAGGTGATCGCCGACAGCGGCCAGGGATCCTTTCTCAGCGTCCTGAAACAGTTCGGCGATGTTACCTCGCCCGGTATGCTTTCCTTTCCCCGGCCCGGTGTGACGCTGGCGCTCGATTTTGCCAACCGGGGACGTAAAACGCTGGATTTGCTCGATCGGCTGGACGGGATTACCGTCGCCAACGAGGGGGCCGTCTATCCTGCCAAGGACGCGCGCATGTCCGCCGACGCCTTTCAGCATTACTATCCCCGCTGGCAAACCTTTCAACACCACATCGATCCGGCCTTCTCCTCCCGCTTCTGGCGCCGGGTCACACAACAGGGAGTATCCCTATGAAAAGGATCCTGATCCTCGGGGCCACCTCGGCCATCGCCGAACAGACCGCCCGGCTGTATGCCGACCGGGGCGCGCAGCTGATGCTGGCGGCACGCGACAAAGACAAGCTCCAGCGACTGGCTGACGATCTGAATATTCGCGGTAGCGAACAGGTCGACTGGCAAACCCTCGATCTCAATGACACATCAGAACATGAAAACCTGTTAATCAATACCGAGAAACAACTCGGTGGCCTGGACATGGTACTGATCGCCTACGGCACACTTGGCGAGCAGGCGGCCGGGGAACGGGACTTCAACCTCGCGCTTGAGGAGCTGAAAACCAACTGCCTGAGTGTTCTGTCGTTCCTGACCCTGATTGCCAACCGTTTCGAGGCACAACAATCCGGCACCATCGCCGTGATTTCCTCGGTCGCCGGGGATCGCGGCCGGCAAAGCAATTATATCTATGGCACCGCCAAGGGCGCGCTGACGATCTTCCTGCAGGGGCTGCGCAATCGGTTGCACAAAGCCGGCGTGCAGGTGTTGACCATCAAGCCGGGCTTTGTCGATACGCCCATGACCCGGGAATTCGAAAAAGGGCTGTTGTGGGTCAAACCACAGGTCATCGCCGCCGGTATCGTCCGGGCCGTGGACCGGCGCAAGGACGTGGTCTATCTGCCGTTTTTCTGGCGCTATATTATGTTGATCATCAAGCTGATCCCGGAATTTGTCTTCAAGAGGCTGTCACTGTAGTGGACAAGCAGAGCAAAATCGTCATCCCCGGCGCGGCCGGACTGGTGGGCCAGAACCTGGTCGTGTTTTTGAAGCAGGCCGGCTATACCAATCTCGTCGGCATCGACAAGCACCCGCATAACACGCGCATGCTGGCCGAGCTGCACCCGGATATTACCGTGATCGAAGCCGACCTGGCCGAAAGCGGTCCCTGGCAACAACACTTTGACGGCGCCGACGTGGTGATCATGCTGCAGGCGCAGATCGGCGCGCTCACCGAGGAGCCGTTCATTCGCAATAACATTCACTCAACCCGGCATGTCATCGACGCCTGCAAGCAATACGCCGTACCCTACATCGCGCACATCAGCTCCTCGGTGGTCGAATCGGTCGCCAATGACTTTTACACCAACAGCAAGAAGGCCCAGGAGCAGCTGGTCGAGGAATGCGGTATTCCGCACGTCATCCTGCGCCCGACATTGATGTTCGGCTGGTTCGACCGCAAGCACCTGGGCTGGCTGTCGCGCTTTATGCAAAAATCCCCGATCTTTCCCATCCCCTCGCACGGTCGCTTCATGCGTCAGCCGTTGTATGTGAAGGACTTTTGTAACATCATCATCAGTGCCATGCAGCAGCGCCGGCATAATGAGGCTTTCAACATCACCGGGTGCGAGAAAGTCGATTATGTGGATATCATCCGTACCATCAAACGGGTGCAAGGCCTGCGCACCTGGATCGTCCATATCCCGTACCGGCTGTTCTGGTTCCTGCTGTGGTTTTATGCGCTGTTCGACCGGGATCCGCCCTTTACCACCCAGCAACTGGCAGCCCTGGTCGCGCATGACGAGTTCGAGCTGATACCGTGGTGGAATATTTTCGGGGTTGAGGCCACACCGTTCGATGAAGCGATACGGGAGACCTATACCGACCCGACTTACAGTAAGTATGTACTGGATTTCTAGTTGGCAGTTGGCAGTTAGCAGTTAGCAGTTAGCAGTTAGCAGTTAGCAGTTAGCAGAGACAGTGTAGGTCAGGTTGCGCGCAGCGCTACCTGACAATCGACCGGGAATCGTCACATAGGCTTCGCCAATGTGACCTACGGCTGAATAGTTAAGTCTGTAGGAGCGCCCCGCGGGCGCGATTGCCGAATCTGGCGCCGTCGCGGTCGAAGCCCGCTCCTACAGGGATTGTGTAGAGAGTTGGCAGTTGGCAATCTTAAATCATAAGTCCAAAATCGAATCTATTTCTGATTTACGACTCACGAATTTCATTTGACTGCAAACTTTATTAACAGGATTACGTAATGAGCAAAATCGCGGTCATCGGCGCCGGCCCCATGGGTCTGGCCACGGCCTACGAACTGAGCAAACAGGACCACCAGGTCGATCTGTACGAGTTCGATGATCGCCTCGGGGGAATGTCAGCGCACTTTGATTTTGATGGACTGAGTATCGAGCGCTATTACCATTTTGTCTGCCGTCCCGACGAGCCGCTGTTTGATCTGCTCGATGAGCTGGGCATGACCGACAAGCTGCACTGGGTCGATACGAAAATGGGCTACTATTATCACGGTCATCTGCATCGCTGGGGGGATCCCATATCACTGTTGACTTTTCCTCATCTCAATCTCATATCGCGCTTGCGCTATGGTGCGCATATGTTCTTCGCCTCCAAACGGGACAAGGAGAACTGGCGCGATCTGGACGGTCTCGATGCGGTCAGCTGGCTGAAGAAGGGCAGCGGCAAAAAAGCCTACGAGGTGCTGTGGGATCGGCTGTTCCGGCTCAAGTTTCACGACTTTACCGATAACCTCTCGGCCGCCTGGATCTGGGCCCGAATCCGCCGGGTCGGCCAGTCGCGGCGCAGCATCTTCCAGGAGTCACTCGGCTATATCGAGGGGGTTCACAAACCCTGCTCAACGAGCTGGCTGCCCGCATCAAACAACAAGGGGGCAATATTCATCTGTCGACACCGGTCCGCAATGTCCGCATCGAAAACGACCGGGTGACCGGCATTGAACTCAACAGCGGTCTCGAAGCCTATGACCAGATCATCAGTACCATCCCGTTACAGTATATTCCGCGGCTAATCCCCGATCTTCCCGGGGAGCAGCTGGAACGTTACCGGCAGGTGCAGAACATCGGCGTGGTCTGTCTGATCTATAAACTCAAAAAGCCGGTCACCGACAACTTCTGGCTCAACATCAGCGATCCGGATTTCGATATCCCCGGCATTATCGAAATGAGCAATCTGCGGCCGCTGTCCGACAACGTGGTCTATGTCCCCTATTACATGCCCCGCTCCCACCCCAAGTTCAGCTGGAGCGATGAGAAGATCATCAACGAGGCAACCGGCTATCTGAAAAAACTCAACCCCGAACTGGGCGATGAGGACATTATCTCGGTCAATGCCTCGCGCTATGCCTATGCGCAACCCATTTGCCAGCCGGGCTTTGCCAGTCTGCTCCCGCCCATTCGCGGCAACGTCGACAATCTTCTGATCGCCGACACCTCCTATTACTACCCGGAAGATCGTTCCATGGCCGAGAGCGTCAAGCTGGGTAGACAACTGGCGAAAATGGCCCAATCATGAGAAACCAGCCATGACCAAGGCAATCCGAACCGAGTTCATGCAGTTTCTGGTCGTCGGCGGTTTCGCCGCGCTGGTGAACTTTGTCTCGCGGATTATTATTAATGAATGGGTCGGTTATCGACTGGCGGTCATTCTCGCCTATCTGGTGGGCATGCTGACGGCGTTTATCCTGTCGAAGATCTACGTGTTCGAGAAAAGCGGTCGCCATCACTGGCACGAGTTGCGCGATTTCACCCTGGTGAACCTGCTGGCCGTGGTGCAGGTCTGGCTCATCAGCGTCGGTCTGGCCGAATACCTGTTCCCTGCCGTCGGCTACACCTTCTATGCCCCCGAAGTCGCCCATCTCATCGGCCTGGCCATCCCCGCCGTCACCAGTTACCTGGGACACAAATACTATTCATTCCGCAAGTCACCCTGATCGAAAATCTTATTTTCCTCGTCCCTCGTCACTCGTACCTCGTCCCTTTGCAACCCACCGCACAAACAGTGCGTTACTCAATGACCTCCATGATCCGAACCACCTTCGGCCAGGGACGGAAATCGATGGGTTGCAAATTTGCTGTGGCAGGTCACACAGCTTTCCAGCATTTTCGAATAATAGAACAGACTCAGTTCGGCATCGCGTGACTCGGCGGCATGCTGCAGCTTTCTGGCCTGTTGATGAAAGGCCCTGTCTTGCCGGATAAAGCCTTCCGGCAAGGCCTGATGCAGGGTCTTGCGATCTTTGGCAGTCAGCTTCTGCTGAAAAATAAAGCTGTCATGGACCTGGCCGGCTGTTTCGGCCACGCTGCGCCACTCGCCTTGCGGCAGGGCCTGGCTCAGCACCGCCATGGCTTTTTTCAATGCCTGCATTTCCTGCTGCAATAACTGACGTAACTCGGGCTGCCCCGCCAGCACTGGCGCATTTGTCCCGGCCAGGGCAGCGCGCATCGGGATCGATGCGGCAACGACGATAAAGAGCAATAAATAAAGATTATGACGCATTGCGATGCTCCGGTCCGTTCGGACATTGATACTGACATTATTCAACTAATCTTGGACCCTGGCTCAACAATGACCTTGATGCCAATCAAGGCATAGCCCCGATAAACCATTCCTGTTTGCCCATTTGGAAAAAGTTGACTATTCTACTTATATATTACAAACCCGCAAATGCCGAGGCTATCCCCTCGTCGTTGCCCATACAGGAGGTAGCTATATGCCCGCTACAATCCAGAGCGAATATGACGGGGAAGGCGTATTACTCAGGATGAGTGGGCTGGTCAGCGGCCGCGAAATCATTGATCTCAACCGGGAAATTTACGCCCGGGATCCACAAAAGAAACTGCGCTACCAGATCTGGGATTTTACCGAGGCCAAGCGCATGGAAGTCTCGCCCGAAGAGCTCCATATCATTACCCTGGAGGACAAGGAAGAGGCCGCCCTGAACCCCGACCAGCTGGTTGCCCTGGTCGGCTCACCCCGGCAACTCAACGGGGTGGATGTCTCCTACCAGATATTTTCCCGGACCTGGATCGGCGACGGCTTTCAAAGCGAATCGTTCCGTAATCTGCGTGAGGCTCGCCAGTGGATTGAGCGCTTGCTCTCACCCCGATTTGAACCACAAAACAGCCAGGGTTAGAAACTCTCGCGTTCGATCTCCAGGTAAGCCCGGTTGATGTTGATTCCCATCTGCCCTTCGAACTCCTTCATCTTCTTCCACTGTGACAAATCCAGTATCTTGCGTATCTCGCTGTCCATCAGCCCCTGATTGTATCCTGCCTCGATCCCGGCATAGAGATCCGCCATCCGTCGATGCATGGCTTTCACATCGGCTTTGGTCATCAGTGGCCCGTGGCCGGGAATGACCGTCTCGATCTCCCGCTTTTCGATCTGCGCCAGGGTTTCAATCCAGCTGCCGAGATGGGCATCGACAAAACTGGGAATCATTTTCTTGACCAGAACATCGCCGCTAATCAGCAATTTATCCTGTGGCAGGTAAATCATCATGTCACCCGGCGTATGCGAGCCGGCGGGAACCCACATCTCCATGGAGATACCCTGCAGGGTCACGTCTGTATGCGACTCTTGCGGATATACCGTTTGTGCGGGGACCGGCCGGGTATCGGGATGTTCCTTTCCCGTCGTGTTCTCCAGTATTGCGATCCAGTCGTAACCATGTTTTTCAACCAGTTCCCGGCACATTTTCGAACTGACAATTTCCGCATCCGGGAAAGCGGTGTTGCCCAGGATATGATCGCCATGATGATGGGTGTTGATGATGTGGGTCACCGGCTTATCCGTGATACCGGCAATGGTGTTTTTTAAATGCTGACCAATTTCATTGCTGAATCCGGTATCGATCAGAACCACGCCCTCATCGCCAATCAATACCGCGCTGTTGACCATATAGCCATGATTTTCTTTTGAAGGAAAGCCAATCGGTCCCAGCAGCGCGTAGACCCGGTCATTGACTTTCTTGATTTCCGGTTCCGGCAACCTCTCACCAGCCTGCACTCCGGTAACTGGCAACAGCAGTAATAGCAGGACCAGAAGACCGAACTGAATTTTCAAAAAATGATACACATTACTGAGCATGGGCTTTTCTCCTGGATAATCATTGAACATGATAATATCTGTCATCGTCGACGTAAATCGCCGGGCTAATGAAAACACCTTTCTTATTAAGGACAATGCTTGCACTATCATTTATAATTCAAGCCTGTATCGACTCTGCGAAAGTTGAATGCGCGCTTACCTGAACCACAATGCACTCATCACCGCGCTGCGCGATTACCGTCTGACCGATCTGCGCAGCGACCTGCTGGCTGGCATCACGGTCGGAATCATCGCCGTTCCACTGGCCATGGCGCTGGCCATCGCCAGCGGGGTACCCCCCCAGTACGGACTCTACACCGCGATTGTCGCCGGTCTGATCATTGCCTTGAGCGGTGGTTCCCGTTTCAGCATTTCCGGTCCTACTGCCGCTTTCGTGGTAATCCTGCTACCCATTACCCACACCTATGGACTCGGCGGGCTGCTGATCACGACCGTCATGGCCGGCTTCATTCTGATTATTATGGGCGTGGCCAGAATGGGGCGGTTGATCCAGTTCATCCCCTATCCGGTGACCATCGGTTTTACCGCCGGTATCGCGGTGGTGATCGCCAGTTTGCAGATCAAGGACTTCCTCGGTCTGGCGACCGGTGAGATGCCGCAACACTTTCTGGAGAAAATGGGCGTTCTGCTGCAGGCCTTGCCCACGACCCACTGGCCGGATCTGCTGATCGGCCTGCTCACGCTGTCCGTTCTGCTGTTCTGGTCGCGCCTCAAAAGCCGGATTCCCGGTCATCTGGTGGCCCTGCTGCTGGGTTCCCTCGCCGCCTGGCTGCTGGGATCCGTCTGGCCATCGTTCAGTGTCGCCAGCATTAATTCCCAGTTCACTTACCTGCTTGATGGCATGCAGCAACAGGGTATCCCGCAGGCACCGCCGCTACCGTTGCTACCCTGGAACCTGCCCGGTGCCGATGGTCAGCCCATCGGGCTGTCATGGCAACTGGTCCGCGATCTGCTGCCGTCGGCCTTCACCGTGGCCATGCTCGGTGCCATCGAGTCACTTCTGTGTGCCGTCGTCGCCGATGGTCTGACCGGCACGCGCCATAAACCCGATACCGAATTGATCGGTCAGGGGCTGGGCAATATCCTCGCACCCTTTTTCGGCGGCATCCCGGCCACCGCGGCCATCGCCCGCACCGCCACCAACATCCGGGCCGGGGGCCGCAGCCCGATCGCCGCCATTATCCATGCCCTGGTGATTTTATTAATTGTGATCAGCCTGGCCGGCCTGCTTGGCTATGTACCGATGGCTTCACTGGCGGCGCTGCTGCTGGTGGTGGCCTGGAACATGAGCGAGGCACGCCACTTCGTTCACATACTGCGCGTTGCACCCCGCAGCGACATCGTCGTACTGTTAGCCTGTTTCAGCCTGACCGTGCTGTTCGACATGGTGATTGCCGTGGCGGCCGGGCTGGTGTTGGCCGCCATTTTGTTCATTCGCCGCATCTCCAGCCTGACCGGCGCCGAACTGATCAATCCCGAGGAACATGAGCATCTGCAGGATATTCCGGATAATGTAGCGGTCTATGATATCAATGGCGCCCTGTTTTTCGGCGCTGCGGAAAAAGCCATCAGCACCCTGCATCATGTCAACAGCAACATTGATATCGTGGTGCTGGATATGAGCGATGTGCAGATGATCGATATGACCGGCGTTGTCGCCCTGGAGTCCCTGATCACCAGCCTGCAGCAGCAAAACATTACCGTACTGGTTGCCAACCTCCACCCCCGGATGCAGGACAAGCTGACACGCGCCGGGATTCAGGAGCAACCAAACAAGCTCGAATATCTCAGTGGACTGGCGACAATACGCCAACGTATATTGTCATAGCAGACAAAAACGCTAAACTGAATAAAACACTCACCGAGTCACGCGGTATGACACAGACCCTGCACGAAATATTGACCGAGGCGATCGAGGACGAATACAAGGCCCGAGCCACCTATCGCCGGGTATTGGAAAAGTTCGGTGACGTACGGCCTTTCAGCAACATCGTGGAGGCGGAGCAACGCCATATCGATGCCCTGCTGCTCCTGTTTGAAAATTACGGCCTGCGTGTGCCCGAGGACCACTGGCCAGAGCGAGTCGCGACACCCGACACCCTTCTGGCCGCCTGCCAGGCCGGCGTGGCCGCCGAGATCGACAATGCCGCCATGTATGATCGTCTCCTTGCCGCCAGCAGCGACTATCCGGATGTCCAGCGCGTGCTTCGAAACCTGCAACGGGCTTCCAGCGAGAATCATTTGCCGGCTTTTCAACGTTGCGTGGAAAGAGAAAGCCACTAGCAAAATAGCGATATAAAATCACCCTTGTGTTTACGCGCAGCAAGCCCTCAAAATGAGTATTCGATAAGGATGCCGGAGTGGCGAGATGTCCTCGAATATCTTTGTGGTAGGGCTCGATGATTTCAATCTCGCCCAGCTGCAGTCGCTGCGACATGCGAATGAGTATCAATTTCACTGTCTTCTTGCCTATCAGGCGATAAAACGTCCTGTCCGCGAGCCGATCGAGCACCTGCTACAACAGGCCTATACAAAGCTCGACAACTTCGAAGGCTCGATCGATGCCATCGTCGGTTACTGGGACTTTCCGGTCAGTACCCTTCTGCCGATAATCCGTCGACGCTATAACCTGCCCGGTCCGAGCCTGGAAGCCGTGCTCAAGTGTGAACACAAATACTGGAGCCGCTGCCTGCAAATTGAGGTCGTTCCCGAACTGGTACCCGAGTTTCAGCTGGTGAACCCCTTCGATGTGGACGCAGCAGATAAAATCGAAATTGCCTATCCTTTCTGGATAAAACCGATCAAGGCCGCCTCTTCCCATCTCGGATTTCGCATCAATAAGCGCCATGCGCTGATCGAGAGCCTTGCTATCATCCGTGAGAGAATACATCGCTTCGCCGAACCATTTAACGCTATCCTGAAACAGGCAGACATTCCCCCGCACATCGCCCCTTTTGATGGCAATTACTGCATCGCCGAGGGAATTATATCCACTGGCAGGCAATGCACCCTTGAGGGGTATGTTCATAAGGGCCAGGTAACCGTATACGGTATTGTCGACTCGATTCGTGCTGGAAAACACCGCAGCTCTTTTTCGCGCTATCAATATCCATCAACGCTTCCCGACCACATCAAACAGCGCATGACTCAGGCAATACAGGACGTTCTTTTATATTTTAGCTATGACAACTCGCCGTTTAATGCCGAGTTTTACTGGTCTGAAAAAAATGACAGCCTTTATTTACTTGAAATCAATACCCGGATTTCCAAGTCGCATTGCCCGCTGTTCAAAATGGTCGATGGCGAATTCCATCATGCGGTAATGGTCGAGGTCGCTCTTGGACATAAACCTGATTTTCCTTACCGCGAAGGCAAACACAAAATCGCCGCCAAATTCATGCTGCGTTATTTTCAGGATGGTTACATCAGAGGTGTTCCAACCACGTCGGAGATCGACAAGCTGAAGCAGCATTTTCCCGGTACCGAAGTACAGATCCATGTTCAGCCCGGCATGTGGTTACGTGATCTGCCCGATCAGGACAGCTATAGTTATGAAATTGCCACCATTTTCATGGGGGCGAACAACCTGAAACAGTTACTGGCAAACTATCAGACCGCGCTGGAAATGCTTTCTTTCGAGATCCAGAATACCGAACGAGGATAATATATGCGCATCGTCAATGAATTTCCGCACAAGGTTAAAACCATCGAAAATGTCTGGATCCCCATGCCGGACGGCATTCACCTGGCGGCCCGGATCTGGCTCCCGGAAGATGCCGAACAGCAACCGGTACCGGCGATACTCGAATACATTCCCTATCGCAAGCGCGATTCGGTCCGCGCCCGGGATGAACAGATCTACCCCTATTTTGCCGGCCACGGTTATGCCGGCGTCCGGGTTGACCTGCGCGGCAGCGGCGATTCCGAAGGCGTGCTGCGCGATGAATACCTGCAACAGGAACTGGACGACGGTGTGGCGATCCTGCAATGGCTGGAGGCCCAGCCGTGGTGCAACGGCAAGGTCGGGATGATGGGAATCTCGTGGGGCGGCTTCAACGGCCTGCAGATCGCCGCCATGCGGCCCCCGCAGCTCAAGGCGATCATTACCGCCAGCTCCACCGATGATCGCTATGCCGACGACGTGCACCACATGGGCGGTTGCCTGCTGGGCGACAACCTCTCCTGGGCCTCGACCATGTTCGCCTATAACGCCTGCCCGCCCGATCCGGACGTGGTCGGTGACAACTGGCGGGATATGTGGTTCGAACGGTTGCGCGGCAGCGGGCTGTGGCTGGAGCAATGGCTGCAACACCAGCGCCGGGATGATTACTGGAAGCACGGCTCGATTTGCGAGGATTACGCCGCCGTGCAATGTCCGGTGATGGCCGTCAGCGGCTGGGCCGACGGCTATTCCAATGCGGTGTTCCGCCTGCTGGAAAACCTCAACGGGCCCCGCTGTGGACTCATCGGCCCCTGGAGCCACAAATATCCGCATATCGGCCAGCCCGGGCCGGCGATCGGTTTTTTGCAGGAGGCGGTGCGCTGGTGGGACAAATGGTTAAAAGATCGCGACAACGGTGTTGACGATGATCCGATGCTGCGGGTCTGGATGCAGGACAGTGTCCCGCCCACGACACGCTATCATATGCGACCCGGTCGCTGGGTTGCCGAGAATGATTGGCCGACGGCAAAAATCGAACAGCGGGAATTCATTCTTGCCCCGGCGCGCCAATTGCTCCCCGCCGATGAAACCGCCGGGCAGGAAACCCGTAACCTGCAATCCCCGCTCGGTCTCGGCCTGTTTGCCGGTAAATGGTGCTCCTATGCCGCCGCGCCGGATCTGCCTCACGATCAGCGCCAGGAGGATGGCGGCGCCCTGGTCTTTGACAGCGAGCCGCTGGAGGAACCTTTCGAGATCCTCGGCGCCCCCTGCGTCGAACTGGAAGTGATACCGGACAAACCCGTCGCCATGCTGGCGGTTCGGCTTTCCGACATCGCGCCCGATAATAAAGCCGCGCGCGTCACCTATGGTCTGCTGAATCTGACCCATCGCGAGGACTCGGAACATCCGCAACCACTGCAGCCGGGCAAGCAATACCGGGTCCGTATTCAGCTCAACCACGTCGCCCAGCATTTCCCCGCCGGCCATCGTCTGCGCATCGCGGTGTCCACCTCTTACTGGCCCCTGGCCTGGCCGGCACCGCAGTCCACCCGGATCAAGGTCATCGCCGGGCCCAGCCGCGCCTTTTTGCCGGTGCGCGCGCCCCGGGAAAGCGATAACAATCTGCGTCCATTTGACGAACCGGAAGCGGCACCGCCGTTGGTCACCGAGATGATCGAGCCGGAACACCACAACTGGCGCGTGATTCGGGATCTGGATCTCGATCTTTCGACCCTCAAGGTGATCAACGACAGCGGTATTGTCTATATCAGGGACATCGATCTGGCGATGGGCCGCAAGGCACTGGAGTGGTATACCTATCAGGGTGACGACTTCAACTCGGTTCGTGGCGAAACCCTGTGGGAACGCAGTTACCGGCGCGGCGACTGGTTTGTCAAAACCGTCACTCGCACCATATTGACCTCGACCGAAAGTGATTTCTATCTGCGCGCCGAACTCGACGCTTACGAAGGCGATAAACGCGTCTATTCGGCCAACTGGGACACGGTCATACCGCGGGATTTTGTCTAAACGGTCTCAACCGCATAACCGACACTTCATTGCTCGCGGCATGATTGACAGCCGCCCTTTTAATGATAGATAGTTGTCGTCATGGCCCACACGCACCATCACCCCGCCCCGCATAGCTACAACCGCGCTTTCACCCTGGGGATCAGCCTGAATCTGATCTTTGTTGTGATCGAGTTTGTCTACGGCTTCCTCGGCAACTCCCTGGCGTTGATCACCGATGCCGGACATAACCTCTCCGATGTGCTGACCCTGCTGCTGGCCTGGGGCGCCATCTATCTGGCCGGCAAGGAGCCCACGCCCTATCGGACTTATGGCTTTCGTCGCCTGACCATTCTCGCCTCGCTGTTGAGTGGCATGCTGCTATTGGTGGCAGTAGGCGCGATTGCCTGGGAGGCGCTGGGTCGCCTGAGCGAGCCACAACCGGTCGACGGTATGACCGTGATCGTCGTCGCCGCCGTCGGTGTGGTGATCAATACCGTCACCGCGCTGCTGTTCATCCGTGGCCAGAAAGATGATCTCAATATCAAGGCCGCCTTTCTGCATATGGCCGCCGATGCGGGCGTCTCACTGGGCGTGGTAATCGCCGGTGCCGTGATCCTGTTCACCGGCTGGCTGTGGGTCGATCCATTGCTCGGTCTGCTTATCGCGCTGGTGATACTCTACAGCACACTGGATCTGTTGCGTGATTCCACCGGCCTGGCCATCGATGCGGTACCGAAAAACATTGATCCCCACCAGGTTGAGAACTACCTGGCTCAGTTGCCCGGCGTCAGTGAAGTGCATGATCTGCACATCTGGCCCATGAGCACCACCGAAACCGCGCTCACTGCCCATCTGGTCGTCCCGCAATTCCCGGATGACGATTCGCTCGTGCAACGGGCCAGCGACGAGCTGCACCACCGCTTCGGCATCGATCACGTCACCCTGCAGTACGAAACCGGCAACGATTACTGCAAGCTGGCCAGCCCGGGCAGTTTATAACTAACAGAGCCATATCGGCCTGGCCCGTTTTTTCACCACGAAGTCTCGAAGACTCGAAATCTATAAATTATTTTCTTCGTGTCTTCGTGCCTTCGTGGTAAAGCTTTTATAATAATCCTGTTTAGTACCGGCACTCTGTTATAAATCATCCGTAGCTGGCAGTTACCAGAAAAATGGGGTATTCCCCTTCTTCCTTGTTGACCACATGGGCGGTTGTAAATCGGATATCGGTAAAACCCTGCTCGCGCATTAACGACTCGAGGGCGTCGCGCTCGAAACCGTGGTGGAAGACCCCTTCCACGTCGGCCGGGTGGAAGGTGCCGTCCTCCTTGTCCAGATCCGCCAGGGCGACCCGTCCGCCGGGCCTGAGGATATCGGCAAAGCGCCGGAACAGTTTTTCGGTGTCTTCCACATGGTGCAGGGCCATGGCACTGACGATCAGATCAAACTCCCTGTTCAGGGGTTCTTCGAGAATATCCTGACAACAGACTTCCACCTTGCCCTGTAACTCCGGCTTGGCGGCGAGCTTTTCCAGCATCGACTCGGAAACATCCACCGCCGTGATATTGTTGACATGCGGCGCGAGATGCGCGCTGATCAAGCCGGTGCCGGCACCGAAGTCCATGACGGCCATTTCATAATTCAACGGGATACGCTCGACAATCGCCGAGCCGATGCCGGACGACAGTGCTGTAATCATCTCGTTGGTATCCCAATCCCGGGCCTTTTCTTCAAATAGATCTGCCATGATTTACTTCTCTTATAACGTCAGTGTGTGATACTCCAATCTGAGCAGTACCCGGCATGATTTACCGGGGTACCTGATGCACAAGATCGCCAGCACCGTTCAAGAACGGTTATTCTGCCAGCCGTGTGGCGATTTTAACATGGTGGTGTTCCAGCGCCAGATCAAGGGCGGTTTTACCATCGATACTCTGTATTGCCCTGTCTGCACCGTTTTCCAGCAGTATTTCGACCATTTTCCCCCGCCCTTCACTGGCCGCCCACATCAGGGCCGTCCAGCCTCGCTCATCGTCCTGCGCATCAAGCGCAATCCCCTGCTCGATCAGGTATTCGAGCATCGCCACCTGGTTGGTAATGACCACGGCGGTCAGCGCATGGTAGCCATCCTTGTCCTTCACATTGATATCGGCCCCGGCCTGTAACAGGGCCTGCACCACGGCAAGATGGCCGTTTTGCGCGGCCCGCATCAGGGGGGTCCAGAGACAATTGTCCCGGGCATCGACCATCGCGCCCTTGTCGAGCAGGCGCCGGACGGTTTCCAGATCGCCCTGTTCCGCCGCCAGGTATAACGGCGTGCGGCCGCGACCGTCACGCGCCTCGAGATCGACTATCCAGTAATCCAGCAAGAAATAGGTCAACAGCCCCAGAGTCAACAACACCAGGTAAAAGAGGTAAGGGTGACGATAGATCTGACGGATCAGTGAATCGAACATAGTCGTTGGCCGGATTGTCCCGGGGAATTATTGATCCGCCGTGTCGAGCAGTTCAATCCAGTGTTTCACCGGCTTGCCGGCTTTGCTGGCCAGGTGCATCTGACAACCGATATTGGCGGTAGCGATCACATCCGGCTCATCACCTTGCAGGGCGGTGAGTTTGTTATCCAGTAGTTGTTGCGACAGCGCCGGCTGCAGGATCGAGTAGGTCCCGGCGGAGCCGCAACACAGATGGGCGTCGGGTACCGCGGTAAGGGTGAAGCCGGCGTTTTGCAGAATCGTTTCCACCACACCGTGTACCTGCTGGCCATGCTGCAGGGTGCAGGGGCTGTGAAAGGCCACCTTGCTGTAGCCCGAGTTGTTATCCAGCTGCGACAGATCCTCGTCACGCAGCACTTCGCTGATATCCCGGGTCAGGTCACTGACCCGCGCGGCCTGTTCGGCCCAGGCGGGATCATGTTTGAGCAGATCGCCGTACTCCTTGACCATGGCGCCGCAGCCGCTGGCGGTGATGACGATCGCCTCGGCACCGGCTTCAATATGGGACCACCAGGCGGCGATGTTGCTGCGCATAAAATCCAGCCCCTCTTCTGTCGCCGACAGATGATGGCTGACCGCGCCGCAACAGCCCGCCCGCTCGGCGCTGATCAATTCAATACCCAGCCTGTTCAGCACCCGTGCGGCGGCGGCATTGGTATTGGGGGTGGAAACACTCTGCACGCAGCCCTCAAGTACCAGCATCTTGCGCGCATGCGTTTGCTCGGGTCTCGATATGGGGGTTTGCAGTGTCGGTATCTGATTGCGCAGCGCAGCCGGCATGACGTTCCTGAAAAGATTACCGGCTCTGACCAACGGCGCAAAACGTTTTGGATAAGGGACCACCTTGCGCAATAGCCAGCGCTGCAGGGTTTCGAACTTGCCGCGCCCAACCTTCTCCTCGACAAGTTCGCGGCCGATCTCCGCCAGCCGGCCGTAACGCACGCCGGACGGGCAGGTGGTCTCACACGCCCGGCAGGTCAGACACCGATCCAGATGTTGCTGGGTTTTGTGCGTGACCGCATTCCCCTCCAGCACCTGCTTGATAAGATAAATCCGTCCACGCGGCCCATCCAGTTCATCCCCCAGCAGTTGATAGGTCGGGCAGGTGGCGGTACAAAAACCGCAATGCACACAGGCGCGCAGGATGTCGTTGGCTTCCTGTCCCTGGGGGTCTCTAAATACTGTTGGCTCAGGTTGGTCTGCATGGTTACCTTTGTCTGCCTTGTTGCATCCCCCAAAAAAAGTGACGAGGTACGAGGGACGAGTTACGAGGAAAGCCTTCACCACGAAGTCACGAAGACTCGAAGTAAACCAATAACCCTTCGTGGCTTCGCGCCTTCGTGGTTCAATTTCCGATTCCCGACTCCCGATTACTGATTACTGACTGCCCTCTGCCAACTGCCCTCTGCCAACTGCCAACTTAGATTGTTTTATACATCCGCCCCGGATTGAAAATGCCCCGGGGATCGAAGGCCTGTTTCAGATTGCGCTGCAGTTTCATCAGGCTCTCGGGTAACGGGTGAAAGACGTCCAGGTTGCCGGGCTCGCCGCGATAGAGTGTCGCATGGCCGCCGGCTTTTTCCGCCGCCTTGCGGATCCGCCCGGCCGGCTCGTCGGATACCAGCCAGCGTTGCGCCCCGCCCCACTCATACAGCCATTTGCCCTTTAACGGGATGGGCGGCGTGGTGGAGGCCAGTGACAAACGCCATAACGGTTTGTTGCTGGAGAAAAAGGCGTGTTGCTGTTCCTTGAGTTTGTGCCACCAGGTCCGGGTCGGCGGCACTTCCTCCCCGCCGAGCACCTTGCGCGCAGCGGCAAGGGTCCCTTCAGTGCCGGACAGGCGTACATAGAGACTCGCGCCGTCGTAACAGGTGGCCGAGATGGGCAATGATTGCT
The DNA here is from genome assembly GCF_034521165.1 of Thiohalophilus sp. Classification (NCBI taxonomy): domain Bacteria; kingdom Pseudomonadati; phylum Pseudomonadota; class Gammaproteobacteria; order Thiohalomonadales; family Thiohalophilaceae; genus Thiohalophilus; species Thiohalophilus sp. The sequence goes on along the minus strand of NZ_JAXHMV010000008.1, from coordinate 511,906 downwards.
GCGCCCACTGGTTCATGCGTTTGATCGCTGTCTCCTCGGAACACTCCTGGACCAGGGTCTGTTCACCTTCGGGACGGGGCAGTACCTTGAGCGAGACTTCGAGCAACACCCCCAGCGTCCCCAGCGCCCCGGCCATCAGGCGCGAGACATCGTAACCAGCCACGTTTTTCATCACCTCGCCGCCGAAGTGCAGGATCTCGCCCTTGCCGTTGATCAGTTTACAGCCGAGGACAAAGTCGCGTGCCGCCCCGGCCGTGGCACGCCGCGGCCCGGACAGGTTACAGGCCACGGTGCCGCCCAGGGTGGCCCCTTCCCCGAACTGCGGCGGCTCGAAGGCGAGCATCTGGCCCTGTTCGGCGAGAGTCTGTTCGATGGCTTCCAGCGGGGTGCCGGCACGCGCGGTCAAGACCAGTTCGGTCGGCTCGTAGGTCACAATGCCCGTGTGATCGGCCAACTCCAGCGGCGTCCCCGAGACATCCTGTCCATAGAACGCCTTGCTGTTGCCGCCGCGAATCGCCAGCGGCTGATGCTTCTCCAGGGCGGTTTGCACCTGCTGTTGTAACTGTTCGCTGATGTCGGCCATGCTCAGAACCGATCCAGTTCGGGAAACGGCAGCTCGCCGTGGTGCACATGCATGGCACCGAACTCGGCACAACGATGCAGGGTGGGAACGGCCTTGCCGGGATTGAGCAGGCCTCTGGGATCGAAGGCGTTTTTAATGGCGTGGAACTGGGTCAGCTCCCGGGCATCGAACTGGACGCACATCTGGTTGATCTTCTCCATGCCGACACCGTGTTCACCGGTGATGGTGCCACCGACTTCCACGCATAATTCCAGTATCTTGCCACCGAACTCCTCGGTGCGTTCCAGCTCGCCCGGTTTGTTGGCATCGTACAGGATCAACGGATGCAGGTTGCCGTCGCCGGCATGAAAGACATTGGCTACGCGCAGATCATACTCTTTGGATAATTCGGCCATCTTGCCCAATACTTCGGGCAGATGTTTGCGCGGGATGGTGCCATCCATGCAATAGTAATCGGGCGAGATACGGCCCACCGCCGGGAACGCCGCCTTGCGGCCCTTCCAGAAATTCATTCGCTCTGCATCGCTGCTGGCGGTGCGCACTTCGGTGGCACCGGTGTGATTCAATATCTCGCGTACCTGATAAACATGGGCCGAAACCTCTTCGTTGGTGCCATCGAGTTCACACAACAAAATCGCGTCGGCACCAACCGGATACCCGGCATGCACAAAATCTTCCGCGGCCTGAATGGCCAGTTTGTCCATCATCTCCAGTCCGGCGGGAATAATCCCGGCGGAGATAATATTGCCCACCGCTTCTCCCGCCCTGACGACATCATCGAAGGCGGCCAGTATCACCTGGGCGCGATCCGGTTTGGGCAGTAACTTCACGGTCACTTCCACGATCACCCCGAGCATGCCTTCGGAGCCGGTCATCAATGCCAGCAGATCATACCCGGGCGCATCCAGTCCGCTGCCGCCGAGGGTCAGCAGCTCGCCGTCAATGGTCACCACTTTCAATTGCTGGATGTTGTGTACCGTCAGACCATACTTGAGACAATGCACCCCGCCGGCATTCTCGGCCACGTTGCCCCCGATGCTGCAGGCAATTTGCGAGGAGGGATCCGGGGCGTAATACAGACCGTGTTGGGCCACCGCCTCGGAGATCGCCAGATTGCGTACCCCCGGCTGCACCCGGGCAATACGCTGCTGGGGATCCACCTGCACAATCCGGTTAAACCGCGCCAGACTCAGCAAAACCCCCTGCTCGTGCGGCAAGGCCCCGCCCGACAGACCGGTACCGGCACCGCGCGCCACCACGGGCACCTCAAATTCGCTGCAGGCTTTTAAAATGGTCTGAACCTGCTCGATGGTATCGGGTAATACCACCGCCAGCGGCAACTTGCGATAGGCCGACAGTCCGTCGCATTCATAGGGGCGCAGATCCTCATCGCTGTATAACACCTGCTCGGCCGGCAACAATGCCTTGAAGCGGCGAAGCAGTTTTTCGCGAATCTGCGGGGAACTGTGTTGTGCGGTGCTGGCGTTCATACTGAACCATCAATGGGTGCAGGGAATAGCCCCTGCAAATACAGGTTATGGATCATAACGAACAGGCATTCTACCCCTGTTACGACAGCGGTGAAACCATGGGTGCAATGTACCCATGCAGGTCCCACTGTTTGTTATCAGACAGGAGAATGATACAAGGCTGATAGTGATTTTTCGGTCTATTTCCCTGCACATGATGGTGTCATCAGGGCGAATTGGGTAACATTCACGGCCAGAAAAAATACCATCAGGGGGAAGCATGTTCGAGGATGTCACCAATTATCTGATCGCCGGCGGCCTGCTGGCCGGTCTCTTCTACGGCCTGGTTGCCAGACACTTTGATCTGGATATGATGCAGGCGGTGCGCAATGTCTATCGCCAGGCCAGTCACCGCCAGTTGCTGGCCGTGGCCACGGCCATGCTGGTGGCGATCCTCGGCACCGGGTGGCTGGAAGCGTCCGGCACGGTGGATATCGCCAGTGCCGGCTATCGCAACGGCCAGTTTGACTGGCTGGGCGTCCTGCTCGGTGGCCTGCTGTTCGGCATCGGGGCCAGCCTCGGCGGGCAGGATGCGGCGCGGGTCTTCGTCAACGCCGCCGGCGGCGATCTGCGGGCCCTGCTGGTGCTGTCGGTGTTCATCATTTTCGCCACCATTACCCAGTTCGGCCTGCTCGAGTCGGTGCGGCTGTGGCTCACCGGCCTGACCGCCATCCACCTGACCGGCGGCGACGCCGGGATCGCCAGCATTCTCGGGCTGCCCGGCTGGCTGGTGGTCCTGGTGATCGGCGCGCTGCTGGCCGGCTATATTGCCCTGCGCTGGAAGCGGGGTGGGCAGATCTCCCTGCTGGTCGCCGGCGGCATCATCGGCCTGATCACCGTGGCCAGCTGGTATGTCACCGGGGTGCTGGCCTTTGACGACTTCAACCCCAGGGCGCCGTCGGGCATCACCGCCTCCGGCCCCATGTCCCGAATCGGCATGCTGGTGATCGCCGGCGACACCCCGCGCTTCTCCTATGCGGTCTCCTTTGTCGTGGGCCTGGCGGCTATCGGCTTTGTCTATTCCGTGGTCCGCGGCCAGTTCCGCTTTACCCCCATCCCCGGCGGCAAGCTGGGCAGCTCGATTCTGGGGGCGGCGCTGATGGGGATCGGCGCCACCGTCGCCTATGGCTGCAACATCGGCCAGGGCCTGACCGGCTTCTCCACCCTGTCGCTGGAATCGCTGCTGGCCGTGGTGGGCATGTTCCTCGGCGTCATGATCGCGGCCAAAAAACGCTGGGAATAACCGCTGCCGACGGGCAAAAACCGGGCGCGGGATGATGTTTTCCCCCGCCCGAATCGGCTATCATTGGGCCACTTTCCATAGATAATAATCGATAGGTCAGGATAGCCAATGCACTCTGCTTGCGATGCCCTGAAACAACTGCGCGAAGGCAATGAACGCTTCACTGCCAATGTTCGCAGTATCGACTCCCTGTTGAGTTATACCCAGCGGGCCAATCTGGCAAAAAGCCCGCAGGAACCCATTGCCATCATCCTGGGTTGCTCCGATTCGCGCGCCCCGGCCGAGCTGGTCTTCGATCAGGGCCTCGGCGATCTGTTCGTGATCCGGGTGGCCGGCAACATTGTCGCCCCCTCCCAGGTGGGCAGCGTGGAATTCGCCGCCGATCGCTTCGGCACCAAGCTGGTGGTGGTCCTGGGCCACTCCAACTGCGGCGCCATTACCGCCACCCTGGACGAACTGCAGCGCCCCACCGAAAACCAGTCCCCGAATCTACACTCCATCGTCAGCCGGGTCAGTCCGGCGGTGCGCAACCTGCTCGACATTAACCCGGACATGCCCCGGGAAGAGCTGATCGACAAGGCCGTGCGCGCCAACGTGCGCGCCTCCTGCGATCACCTGCGCCACGGCTCGGCCATTCTCGAGGAACTAATCGCCAACAACGGCCTGCTGGTCGTCGGCGCCGAATATTGCCTGGAGACCGGCAAGGTCGACTTCTTCGACGACGTGCCGGCGGAGTGTGAATAACGCTCATCTCTCCAGGTCACTGGAAAAAACGCGGAGAGCGCGGAGGCGTTTATGCCCGTTGTTTGGGTGCAAAGGCGCGGAGAAAAGATTTTATAATTTCGCCTGAAAATCCTTTCGCAGATTCAATTCGATAAGGGCTTTGCCCCGAATGGCATTAACCCTTCCGTCCGTCTTCTCCGGTGTTACCCATGATTCTCAGGATTTATGTTTTCTTTGAGTTCATTAGATAGCCCCTGGATGTCCGACTCATCAACCAGTCCTTCCTTTCGTAGCATCATAAGCTGTAGCGTAGCTTTTGACCGACTATGGCCATCAAAAAGCAAAGCAATCCGCTTATCGTAGTTCTCAATTAATTTATATAAATATAGATATTTCTCATGATTTGTTGGCATATCTCTACTCGCCAAACCCTCTGAAACATCTTGTAATATAGTTCCGCAGAAGCGCTCCAATGCCGCTTCTTTTATTTTCTTAAATTTCTTCCAGTCTGATTCGGAGATCATTTTTCGTTATTGATGCGTATTGTGTGAAACAATAACCCAATCCGGAGTGAGTGTTGATTGTTGATCTCTGAAAGTCAAAAGGCAATACCTGACCTCGGTGGTTGCAGGATTCCCGATCCCCGTACCTCATTTTGGCGTCGGCTGGATGGGCTTGTTATGGGAGCTAGGCCTTCTTAATAACACCAATTAAAAATAACAAAATAACAGCGCCAATAGTGGCCATAATGATAGAGCCTAAAAACCCGCCTGTTGTTATGCCAAGCAAGCCGAATACAAAGCCGCCCACTATGGCACCAACAATTCCTACGATCATATTTCCTATGACACCAAATCCTCTTCCCTTAACGATGGTGCCAGCAAGCCACCCAACCAGCGCGCCAACAGCTAGAAATATTAATAAGCTAATAATATCCATGTTTCCTCCAGTATTATTTTTTAGCGAATAGGTAGATGCCAACAACAAAACTTATGGCGCCAGCAATGTAGAAAGTCATTACCTTGTCTGTATCTGAACCTGTTACTGCTTGTGTTATTTCTGATCCGACAGAACCAGATAATTGATACCCCCATATTGCAAGGCCAATTCCTAAAACTACCAGGACAATACCAATAATTTTCATTGTGGTTCCTGAATGCATTTCCATGTTGATCTCCAGTAGCTGAAGAGGTTCAAGGGGTCAGATTACTTGCTTCTATACTTTCATCAAACCGATCTGAGATATTTTCAAGCAGTCTCTTTCCATGGATCACTGCAACTATCAAAACTCTATTCCGTTAAATTTGATATATCAGGCGATAACTGTAAATAAATCGCTCTCGTATGCTCTCGTCATCTATCTCGGGAACAATGCGTCCTATCAGGGGAAATTCACCCGTGCACCGGGAAATCGACAACGTTTCTGTGACAACAGCCCGCGCATAATACTCAGAATCCCGCGCAATATATTCAGCGATGGCCTTAAGATCCTCAATGGCCTCTGGCGACCACCTTACTTCGAGGTCCATTTACTGAACTGCCTCTCAGCTTCAGCCTGGCCAATTGTACCTTCCTTATCGGCGCGTTCGATCCCTCTGTGGATTTTTTCCGCCACGTAAAGATGATACTGAACATCTTCCAATGAACAATCATCCGGCAGCTTATCAATTAGAGCCTTTACTTCGTCTTTTGCAGTATTCATATTTTTTTACCTCTTGTCTTCACGCACATAATGGTGATTTAGACAGAATCTGCCTATCCCAGACCCGGGTCCTGATATTACAGAAATTACCCATAATCCTAGCAGGGAGGATGGATTTTTTCGAGGTTACCCTGTTGTTGTTTTGTCGGTCTATCAGGGTTTACCCTGATACCACTTCACTCAACTCATCCACCACCCACTCAATAAGCTTGTCCGCTTCGCTAGCCTCGAATGCCACCTCCGGCTTGTCCCCGGCATCCAGACCCACCAGGACGAGCTCCTCAGGAAGCTGCCCCATGGCGCGGGCCAGCGCAACCGCCTCGGCCACACCAAAGTTATGGCTGGAAAGCCCTGCCGCCTGTTCACCGACCTGTCCAGCATCCAGCCGGATCACCGTCCCGCGCGGCTTGCCGGCCTGCACCGCGTCAATGAGAACAACCCGTTCGTAACCCTGAAGAGTTTCGATCAGACCGGCACCGGGACGATCCAGTTTGCTGAACTGGCACTGCGACAACATGGCGTCCGCTTGTGAATGCTCCTGTAATGCATCAATCACCTGCCACCCCAGCTGATCGGCGCCGAAGGGCGAGCCGATCCCCGCCACCAGGATGGTTTTCACTGCCGGTCGACCCGGATCTTGAGAAAGTGGGTGGAGCAGGAGATACAGGGATCGTAGTTGCGGATCACGCTTTCGGCGCGCAGGCGCAACGCATCGTCATCGTTGTGCAAACCGTAAGCTTCGAGGGACTGGCGCAGGTCCTGTTCGATGCGCGCCTGGTTCTGGCTGGTGGGCGGAACGATGTTCGCTTTTAACACCATCCCTTCGCCATCCAGATCATAACGGTGCCAGAGGATACCGCGCGGGGCCTCGGTGCAACCGTAACCGGTCCCGGCGTTGGGTTCGATGAACTCGGCGCTTTGTCCGGGGCGTTGATAGTTGTCCAGAAGGCGCACGGCTTCATGGAGGGCGTAATACAACTCGATGGCGCGGGCGATGATCGAATGGAACATGTTGCGGCTGGGGAACGCGATCCCGGTTTGTTCGATCAACGCCTGAACCGGTTCAGGCAGTTTGTCCCGGTTCAGGTTGAGCCGGGCCAGCGGGCCGACCAGGTAGGGTTGATCGTCCAGCAGGGCATGAAAGGAAGTCGAGTGCGGCACCTGGAATTCGCGAAAGTGCTGTTCATACTCGTCGATGGCGATATCCAGCCCGGCATCGGAAACCAGCCGCCCACCATACATGGGATAGTCCTGCTCGTGGCGCAGTGCCACGCTGATAAAGTCCTGCTGATCGTCGGGCAGGGCCAGCCCGGCGGTCCAGTGAACCAGGGCCTCGGCCTCGGGCAGCGCCGCCTGCAAATCCTGGCGCAGACTCTCGACCTTCTCTGGCGCCGGTTCATGATGAAAACCACCCACACAGACGCCGACCGGGTGTACCGAACGGCCCCCGAACAGGCTGATCAGCCGGTTGCCCAGGGCCTGCAGCTGCAGGCCGCGGCGTACGGCATCGGGATGCGCCCCGGCCATTTCGATCGCATTGTTAAACCCGAGAAAATCGGGCGCCGCGAGCAAGTGAATATGCAGGGCGTGACTCTGGATCCATTCGCCGCAATACATGGCCCGGCGCATGGCCATCACCCAGTCACTGACCGGTGTGGCAAAGATATTCTCGATCGCCTGCACGGCGCTCATCTGGTAGGCCACCGGGCAGATACCGCAGATGCGCGCGACCATGTCCGGCACTTCGCTGTAGTTATGCCCTTCGAGAAATTTTTCGAACAACCGCGGGGGTTCGAAGATACGCAGGCGCATTTGCTCGATGCGGCCTTCGCGGGCTTCCAGTTCCAGGGCGCCCTCGCCCTCGACCCGCGCCAGCACCGGCACATTGATGCGAATGTCGCGTTGCTCGTCCATTACTCGTCCTGTTTCCAGTGTTGCCCGGCGGCAGTGAAGGGCTCGGCACCGCTATTGATAAAATGAAAACGGCGACCGACGGTCACAGGCAACAGGCCCAGTTGACGAAACGCCTCACCCAGCGCTTCGGTATTGCTGTTTTCGGCCGGACCATAACAGGCGTAACAGTCACGCCCCAGCGACGGACAGATAGCGCCGCAACCGGTCCGGGTGACCGGTCCCATACACGGCTCTCCCTTGGTCACCATGACACAGACATTCAGCTGGCGTTTGCACTCCAGACAAACCTTGTCCTGTTCCACGACCGGCACGGCGCCATGCAGCAACGATCGAATCGCGCCCATCACCTGACGGCCGTTGACCGGGCAGCCCCATAATTCATGATCCACCTTGACGTGATGCGAAACGGGCGTGGAGGTCGCCAGGCTGTCGATATACTCCGGCGAAGCATACACATCGGCCAGCCATTGCTCGCCGTCGGCCAGGTTGCGCAGGGCCTGCAATCCCCCGGCGGTAGCGCAGGCACCAATGGTAATCAGATACTTCGAATTACGACGGATAGCCTGGATACGTTCCTCATCATGGGCGGCACAGATGCTGCCTTCGACAAAGGCGATATCGACCTCCGCTTCGGGGTTCATCGGCCCCGCCTCGGCAAAATGCACCAGCTCGACCTGCTGCGATAACGTTAACAGCGCTTCGCCGGCATTCAAAAAGGCCAGCTGACAACCGTCGCAGGAGGCGAATTTGTGCACCGCCACTTTCGGTTTATCGCTCATCCTAGAATCCTCTTATCCCCAGCAGCGGTTTGATTTCCGGATAATTGAAGACCGGCCCGTCTTTGCAGACAAAGTTCGGTCCGTGCTGGCAATGGCCGCAATGACCGACTGCGCACTGCATGTTGCGCTCCATGCTCAGCCAGATAGACGGCTCGGGCACCTGGCGCGGTAACAGTTCCTTGAGCGCGGCGATCATCATCCCTTCCGGGCCGCACATCATGACACTGCAGTTTTGCGGATCGAAATCGATCTCGCTGACCAGCTCGGTGATATGCCCGGTCGCCCAGGGCCAGCCCTGCCCGCCCTGACTGGCCGCCAGCACCACCTGGGTATCCGGCATGCGGTTCCAGGTTTCATACTTCTCGCGCCAGATCAGGTCATTGGCATGCTTGACGCCCTGCATGATGATCAGTCGTCGAAAGCGCTCGCGGCGGTTCAGCACATAATTGATCACCGAGACCACCGGGGCGCAACCCAACCCGCCCGTGATAATCACCATATCCTTGTCTTCTGCCTGTTGCATGGGCCAGCCGCGCCCGAATGCACCGCGCACACCGATCCGATCACCCTGTTTCAGTTCAGCCAGAGTATGGGTCACCCGACCCAGACGACGAATGGTGTGATCGTAGGCGTGTTCATCCTCCGGATCCGAGACGATCGAAATCGGGATTTCCCCTACGCCATACACATACAGCATATTGAACTGGCCCGGATCAAACCGGTAGGCCGCATGCATCTGCGGATCGGTAAAGCGCAGGCGCAGGGTAAAAATATCGCGCCCCTCTTCCAGGCGCTCGAATATCTCGGCTTCATGCGGTAAATAGGCTGAACTCATGCGTCATCGCTCCCGCATATGACCTGCAACTCCTCGGTGACATCGATACCGACCGGACACCAGGTGATACAGCGGCCGCAACCGACGCACCCGCTGCGTCCGTACTGATCGTGCCAGCTGCCGAACTTGTGGGTCAGCCACTGACGATAGCGCTCGCGGGTCTGCTGGCGAATCGTCAGGCCATGAATATAACTGTGGCCGGCGGTAAAACAGGAGTCCCACTGGCGCACGTGTTCCGAACTGCCGCCGTCCAGCGGGGCCAGCTCTTCCTCGCTGTGGCAAAAACAGGTCGGGCAGACCGAGGTACAGTTACCGCAGGAAAGACAACGTCCGGCAACCTCGTTCCAGCGTTCGTGTTCGAGATTGGAAAACAGGGCGTCACGCAACTGTCGGCCCGGCACCTGTCTCAACTGTTCATGCGCCTTTTCCTGCTGTATCTCGATGGCCTCCCGATGCCCGTCGGTCACCGGAATCAGGTTGAGCCGCGCCATGACCGCCTCGCCCTCCGCGGTGCCGGCCTGGATCATGAATCCGTCATCCAGTTCGTCGAGCAGCAGGTCATAACCCTGTTTTGCCACCGGGCCGTCACCGGTGGACGCGCAAAAACAGGTCGAGGCCGGATGCGAACAATTGACCGCCACCAGCAGCAGGTTTTCACGCCGCGCGGCATAGGCGGGATCGGGGTATGAGCTCCGCAGAAAATGCTGATCCTGCAAGGCCAGGGCGGCCAGATCACAGGCGCGTACGCCGATGATCGCCCGTCTGGGCGGATCAGGCGGGGTTTCTTCGAAGTTCAGTCGACCGGTTTCATCGCGGTTGACCCGCCACAGGGTCTCGCGCGGAGCAAACAGGAAGGGCTTCAGGGCCTGCGGGCCATTGGCCCAGGCAAAATCGCGCGGGCTATCGTGGACCTCGCCGCAATATTCCGCCGGGTACTGGTTGACCTTGATCCCGCGGGGTAACTGGTCGACGTCGTCGAGACGATCGTAAATGATGGCATCATCACGCCACCGGGGGCCAATGCACTCGTAGCCTTCGGCCTCCAGGGCCTGCAGCAGCATCGGCAGACGTTCACGTAGTAAAAAGGCGTGGTTATCGTTCGCTCCCATCCCCGCATCCCGGCATCCCCAGAGACTTCAAGAGTAGCCACTGCGCCGCGACGGCGTCAAACAATTCCCGCCCGGGAATTACCCTTTTACCGCCTGTTCCATGCGGGCCATAGCGGCCTGCCAGGCTTCGTCGTGGATCCGGTTATCCGCCATCATCTCCATCAGGCCGTAGGCCAGCTGCCGGTTCTCCGGCGTAAACTCCTTGAGCTTGCCCAGCATGTACATATGCCCGGTCTTCTCCACGTTCAGGGTGGAAACCAGCGCGAACAGTAACAACGACTGCCCCGAACGGGGATCGGTCTCGATGATCGACGTCACCTGTTCCAGTACATCATTCGACATAGCTATACCTGATTTATTTTTGTTTTACCGCAGAGACGCCTCGATATAATTTTGAATGTTGAATTTTAAGTTTTGAATTTTTGTATTGGCAGGAGTACTGGCTGGTTCAGTAAACCACGACCGGAACAATCCTTTGCAGACTGCCACTAACTAACTGTCAATTCAAAATTCAGCATTAAAAATTCAAAACTATTTTTGGCGCCTCTGCGGTGAAAAGCTTTTAAACAAAAAAGGCGGGCCGAGGCCCGCCTTTGATACAGCGATAGTCCGTTGACTTAAGCCGCCTTGGACTTGATCTTCGGGTCCAGCTCGCCGGAGGCGTAGCGTTCGACCATTTTTTCCAGGCTGGTCACGTCGATCTTGCTGGCATTGCCGGCACAACCGAAGGCTTCGAAGCGGGCCTTGCAGATTTCCTTCATGGCGGCGGTGGAAGCCTTGAGGAATTTGCGCGGATCGAAGTTGCTGGGGTTGTCGGCCAGGTGCTTGCGAACCGCACCGGTGGAGGCCATGCGCAGGTCGGTGTCGATGTTGACCTTGCGTACGCCGTGCTTGATGCCTTCCTGGATTTCGTGCACCGGTACGCCATAGGTTTCGCCCATGTCGCCGCCGTAGTTGTTGATGATTTCCAGCCACTCCTGCGGAACGGAAGAGGAACCGTGCATAACCAGATGGGTGTCCGGAATCCGCTCGTGGATTTCCTTGATGCGATCGATACGCAGGATTTCACCGGTCGGCTCCTTGGTGAACTTGTAGGCGCCATGGGAGGTGCCGATGGCGATAGCCAGGGCGTCCACGCCGGTCTGGGCCACGAAGTCCGCCGCCTGTTCCGGGTCGGTCAGCAGCATGTCCATGTCCAGCTTGCCTTCGGCGCCGTGGCCGTCTTCTTCGCCCATTTCACCGGTTTCCAGCGAGCCCAGGCAGCCCAGTTCGCCTTCGACGGAAACCCCGCCGGCGTGGGCCATTTCCACGACCTTGCGGGTCACGTCGACATTGTATTCATAGGAAGCGGGGGTCTTCATGTCTTCCATCAGGGAACCGTCCATCATGACCGAGCTGAAACCGGACTGGATGGAACGCAGGCAGACGCCCGGGGCAGAGCCGTGGTCCTGGTGCATGACGACCGGGATATGCGGGTACATTTCCAGCGCGGCGGTGATCAGGTGACGCAGGAACGGTTCACCGGCATAGGAGCGCGCGCCGGCGGAACCCTGCATGATGACCGGGCTGTTGGTTTCATCGGCAGCCTGCATGATGGCATGCACCTGCTCCATGTTGTTGACGTTGAACGCCGGCATGCCGTAACCAACTTCGGCGGCATGATCCAGCAATTGACGCAGTGAAATCAGGGCCATTTTCGGGACCTCCTTAAATGTGTGTTTCCGACTATTTTACTATGTTAAATCTTATCTTATAAGTGCGATTATTCGAGCGTGGCATCCTGATCGATGCCGTCCACATCGCCCACCCGGACGATGGTCATGGCATTGGTGCCGCCCCGAACGCCCATCAGGTCGCCCCGGGTAATCAAGACCAGGTCGCCGTCGCGCACCGCGCCACGGCGCAGCAACTCATCAATGGCTTCCCGGTTAACGGCGGAGCGATCCAGATCGGGCGGTACATCAAAACTGACCGGATAAACCCCGCGGTAGAGAGTCACCTTTCTACGCGTCTCCACATAGCTCGTCAAGGCGTAGATGGGGATCCCCGAGCTGATACGGGACATCCAGCGCGTCGTTGAGCCTGACTCGGTCAGGGCGGCGATCGCCTTCACCCCCAGGTGGTTGGCGGTATACATCGCGGCCATCGCAATCGCCTCGTCGATGCGTTTGAAGCGGGTATCGATGCGGTGGTCGGAGCGCTTGGCGGTGCGCTGTTTTTCGGCCTCGCGGCAGATCCGGTCCATGGCCGCGATGGCGCTGTCCGGATAGCGGCCGCTGGCGGTCTCGGCCGAGAGCATCACCGCGTCGGTGCCGTCCAGCACGGCATTGGCCACGTCGAACACCTCGGCGCGGGTCGGGATATGGCTGGTGATCATCGACTCCATCATCTGGGTCGCGGTAATCACCACCCGGTTCATGGCGCGGGCCTTGCTGATCAGCTCTTTTTGCACCGGCGGCAGGGCGGCATCGCCGATTTCCACGCCCAGATCGCCGCGGGCGATCATGATCACATCCGCCGCCTCGATGATCTCCTCGATCTTGTTCAGGGCATCGGCCCGCTCGATCTTGGCGACCACATGGGCGGTACTGCCCGCCGCCTCGATCAGATGGCGGGCCTCGTTGACATCCGCGGCGTTACGCGGAAAGGAGACCGCGATGTAATCAGCCTTCATGGCTGCAGCGGCCTTGATGTCCTCGCGATCCTTGTGGGTCAGGGCCGGGGCCGACAGGCCGCCGCCCTGCTTGTTGAGGCCCTTGCGATCCGACAGCTCGCCGCCGACCACGACCCGGCAATGCACCTCGGGCCCCTCGATGGAATCGACCCACAACACGATCCGCCCGTCGTCCAGCAGCAAGGTGTCGCCCCGGTTTACGTCCTCGGGCAACTCCTTGTAGGCCATGCCGACCCGCTCATGGGTGCCGGCTTCGGGATCCAGTTTGCCATCAAGGATGAAGATTTCGCCGTCCTTGAGCGTAATCTTGCCGTCCTTGAAACGTTCGATGCGGATCTTCGGCCCCTGCAGATCGCACATGACCCCGACCTGGCGACCGTGGGCGCGGGCCCGGTTGCGGATCTTGTCGGCCCGATCGATGTGCTCTTCCGGGCTGCCGTGGGAGAAATTGATCCGGGCAACATCCACCCCGGCCTCGATGATCTTGTCCATGACCTTCGGATCATCGGTAGCAGGGCCAAGCGTGGCAACAATTTTGGTTCTTCTCATAAGTCTAGTGACGGGTTCCTGTTACCGGCTGGCAAATCCGCCGATTGGATAATTGATAGCAGCTGGCCGCAGTCCGGCCAGCTCTCATACGACTCGTTACTCGTTCCTCGTAACGCGTCACTGTTATTTTTTGGCTCGCTCTTCCAGCATGGCCACCGCCGGCAGGGTCTTGCCTTCCAGGTATTCCAGGAACGCGCCACCGGCGGTGGAGATGTAGGAGACCTTGTCATAGATATCGTACTTCTGGATTGCCGCGATGGTATCGCCGCCCCCGGCCAGGCTGAAGCCTTTGGCGTTGGCGATGGCCATAGAGATGGTTTTGGTGCCTTCGCCGAACTGATCGAACTCGAACACGCCAACCGGACCGTTCCAGACAATGGTACCGGCCTGGGCGATCTTGTCTGCCAGTTGTTTCGCAGAATCAGGACCGATATCGAAGATCATGTCGTCGTCGGCCACTTCATCGACTTTTTTCAGCACGGCCGGTTCGTTTTCATCGAAGTTCTTGCCGACCACCACGTCGGTGGCAATCGGGATACTGGCGCCGGCCGCCTCGGCCTTTTGCATCAGTTCTTTGGCCGTGTCGACCAGGTCATCCTCGCACAGGGACTTGCCCACCGGATGCCCGGCCGCCTTGAGGAAAGTGTTGGCGATACCGCCGCCGACGATCAGCTGGTCCACCCTGGTGGACAGCGCTTCGAGCACGGTCAGCTTGGTGGAGACCTTGGAGCCGCCGACGATGGCGATCATCGGCCGGGCCGGATCGGCCAGCGCCTTGGCCAGCGCTTCCAGCTCCTCGGCCAGCAGCAGACCGGCGCAGGCGGTCGGGGCAAACTTGCCGACGCCGTGGGTGGAGGCCTGGGCGCGATGCGCGGTGCCGAAGGCATCCATCACGAACACATCGCACAGGGCGGCATATTTTTTCGCCAGTGTTTCATCATCTTTTTTCTCGCCGGTGTTGAAGCGCACATTCTCCAGCAGCACGACTTCCCCCCGGCCGGCTGCGGATCGTTTTCCAGGTAATCCTTGACCAGGCGAACTTCCTTGCCCAGCTTGGCGGACATGTCATCGGCAATCGGCGCCAGGGAGTTTTCCTCGTCCGGCACCCCTTCTTCGGGGCGGCCGCGATGGGACATGACCATCACCGCCGACGCACCCGCTTTCAGGCAGTGTTCGATGGTCGGCATGGAAGCGGTAATCCGCGCATCGGAAGTGACCTTGCCGTTTTTTACCGGCACATTCAGATCGGCGCGAATCAGTACTCGCTTGCCGGACAGATCCAGATCCGTCAACTTGATAAATGACATGTTTGTTACTCCGTGTAAATTTTCAAAAACTATTAGCTAAACGGTCGGCGCTTGGCGAATAGCTCTTTGCGTAAACATTCGTAATTAAAACGCGGAGAGCGCAGAGACGCGGAGGCGCAGAGAAACAAATTAGTCTCTGCGACTCTGCGCCTCCGCGTGCTCTGCGTTAATCAACTAACCCCAGCTGATTATTTAGCTGCATGTTCGAGGAAACGCAGCATGTTGCAGGTGTAGCCGTACTCGTTGTCGTACCAGGCGACGACCTTGACGAAGGTATCATCCAGCGCGATACCGGCTTCGGCATCGAAGATGGAGGAATGACCGATACCGCGGAAGTCGGTGGAAACCACTTTTTCGTCGGTGTAGGCCAGGGTCTTGCTGATGTCACCGGATTCGGAAGCGGCCTTCATCGCCTTGCAGATGTCATCGTACCTGGCGCCTTTTTCCAGCTCGACGGTCAGGTCAACCACGGACACGTCGGAGGTCGGCACCCGGAAGGCCATCCCGGTCAGCTTGCCGTTGAGTTCCGGCATGACCACGCCCACGGCTTTGGCCGCGCCGGTCGCGGAGGGGATGATGTTCTCCAGGATACCACGACCGCCACGCCAGTCTTTCATGGACGGACCGTCAACGGTTTTCTGGGTGGCGGTGGCGGCATGCACGGTGGTCATCAGGCCGCGCTTGATGCCCCAGTTGTCATGCAGCACCTTGGCCACCGGCGCCAGGGCGTTGGTGGTGCAGGAGGCGGCAGAAGTAATCGCCTGACCGGCATAGTCTTCATGGTTGACACCGTAAACGAACATCGGTGCACCGTCCTTGGAAGGCGCGGACATCACCACCTTCTTGGCGCCGGCGTCGATGTGCTTCTGGCAGGCTTCCTCGGTCAGGAACAGACCGGTGGATTCGACCACGATATCGGCACCGACGTCACCCCATTTCAGGGCGGCCGGATCCTTTTCGGCGGTCAGGCGGATCTTCTTGCCGTCGACGATCAGGTTATTGCCATCGACCTTGACATCACCCTGGAAACGACCGTGTACCGAGTCGTAACGCAGCATGTAGGACAGGTAGTCCGGATCCAGCAGATCGTTAATGCCGACAACTTCGATGTTGTCGAACTCTTTGGCGACGGCGCGAAACACCATACGTCCGATACGGCCGAAACCGTTAATCCCGATTTTAATTGCCATGTTACTTTCTCCCCTTACTCTAAGGTTTATAAATCAAAATTGTTACAGGACGTCTTCAACGGCCTTGGCCACGTTGTCGACAGTGAAACCGAAGTATTCAAACAGCTTGCCGGCCGGTGCCGATTCGCCGAAGCGGTTCAGACCCACGACCTTGCCATTGAGACCCACGTACTTGTACCAGACGTCGGTCACCCCGGCTTCGACCGCCACACGGGCCGTCACGGCGGACGGAATCACGGACTCGCGATACGCTTCGTCCTGGGCTTCGAACACGTTGACCGACGGCATGGAGACCACGCGGATCTTCTTGCCGGACAGCTTCTCCGCCGCTCCCATGGCCAGCGCGACTTCGGAGCCGGTGGCGATGATGATGGCGTCCGGGGTACCGTCGCAGTCCTTGAGCACGTAACCGCCGCGGGCGATGTTGGCCACCTGTTCGTCGGAACGTTCCTGATGCGGCAGACCCTGACGGCTGAAGATCAGCGAGGTCGGGCCATCGTTGCGTTCGACCGCGGCCTTCCAGGCAATGGCGGTTTCCACGCTGTCACAGGGACGCCACAGGGACATGTTGGGAATCAGCCGCAGGGTTGCGGTCTGTTCGACAGCCTGATGGGTCGGGCCGTCTTCGCCCAGGCCGATGGAGTCATGGGTATAGACAAAGATGCTCGGGATCTTCATCAGCGCGGCCATGCGCAGGGCATTACGCGCATATTCGGAGAACATCAGGAAGGTACCACCGAACGGCTTGAACCCGCCGTGCAGAGTGATCCCGTTAATGATGGCGGACATCCCGAACTCACGAACCCCGTAAGACAGATAATTGCCGTCAGCCACGGTGTTGGTGAGGATTTTCGCGTCCGGCCAGTTGGTCAGGTTGGACGGCGTCAGGTCGGCCGAGCCGCCGAGAAATTCCGGCAGGGCCTTGGCAAAAGCGGTGATCGCACCCTGGGAGGCCTTGCGGGTCGCCGGCGAGTCGGCTTTTTCGATGCATTCCTTGATGAAGCTGTTGGCGACCTCTTCCCAGTTACCGGGCAGCTCACCCTTCATGCGGCGCTCGAATTCGGCGGCCAGTTCCGGGTAATCCTTCTTGTAAGCATCGAACTTCTTGTTCCATTCCGCTTCGGCCTGCTGACCCTTCTCTTTCGCATCCCAGCCGCCGTAGATTTCATCGGGAATCACAAACGGTTCGTGCGGCCAGCCGATGTTCTCGCGGGTCGCCTTGACTTCGTCGTCGCCCAGCGGCGCACCGTGGCAATCGTGGCTGCCGCACAGGTTGGGGGCGCCGAAACCGATGGTGGTCTTGGTGCAGACCAGGGTCGGCTTGTCGTTGACCGACCTGGCCTCGTGTACGGCCTTGTTAACAGCGTCGGCATTATGACCGTCGACATCGCGGATCACGTGCCAGCCATAGGCTTCGAAACGCTTGGGCGTGTCGTCGGTAAACCAGTTATCAACGTGACCGTCGATGGAGATACCGTTGTCATCCCAGAAGGCGATCAGCTTGCCCAGACCCAGGGTACCGGCCAGTGCGCAGGATTCGTGGGAGATACCTTCCATCATGCAGCCGTCACCCAGGAACGCGTAAGTGTAATGATCGACAATGTGGTGACCGTCGCGGTTGAACTGCCCGGCCAGGGTCCGTTCGGCCAGCGCCATGCCCACGGCATTGGAGATGCCCTGACCCAGCGGCCCGGTGGTGGTTTCCACGCCGGCGGTATAGCCGTATTCGGGATGGCCCGGGGTCTTGGAGTGCAGCTGACGGAAGTTTTTCAGCTCTTCCATCGGCAGGTCATAGCCGGTCAGGTGCAGCAGGGAATAGATCAACATGGAACCGTGACCGTTGGACAGCACGAAGCGGTCGCGATCGAACCAGTTCGGATTGCCCGGGTTGTGCTTCAGAAAGTCGTTCCACAGGACTTCCGCGATATCGGCCATGCCCATGGGCGCGCCCGGGTGGCCGGAATTTGCCTTTTGCACCGCGTCCATACTCAGAGCGCGGATTGCATTGGCGAGATCTTTGCGAGATGCCATAAAGTTCCCCTCGGTTCATTAAATTGCAAAAATGCTGTTATCGATACTGCCAGGGGCGAAGCGTTTTCCGATGTTCATGTTTCATCAGAAATGAGCACTCCACCCGCGCCGTCGCTCGGCGCGTCTGAATTCGGTTACTAGCTTCCGTCGGGATTGCCGTAATGATGGAAGTCGAGCATTGTTGTTGTCAGGCGCTGTGTTGCCTGATGAAAATGCCGGTTCGGCTTCCTCCCCGGTTTAACGAGGCCGGGATTTTCCCATTTTTACCTGTGGCGGGCAAGCGCCGGGTGCGCCAGTGCTCCCGGCGCCTGCCTGGCTTATGGGGCAAACAGTGAATTTTATTGGTAAAAGGGCGGGGTTCCTGGCTCAGTCGCCCTCTTTCCACTTGATGGAACAGCCCATGCCGGGGATCTGCTCGGCCGGCCCCCGGCCGGTTTCGGCCACCTGCACCATCGCCTCGAACAGATCCCGGCGCGCGTCCGCCGGGGCGGTCTCCTTGCGACTGGCATCGAACCGGCCCCGGTACTGCAGCTTGAGATCGGCATTGTAACCGAAAAAATCCGGGGTGCAGACCGCGCCATAGGCCCTGGCGACCGCCTGGCTCTCGTCCAGTAAATAAGGAAAGGGGAAGTCGTACTCGGCGGCCACCTTCTGCATGTTCTCGAAGGAATCCTCTTCGTATTCGGTCGGGTCGTTGGCCATGATCGCCACGGTGTTGATGCCGTGCTTGTCGCGCAACTCGCGGGTATCGCGCACCAGTCGCTCGCGAATCGCCTTCACGTACGGGCAATGGTTGCAGATAAACATCACCAGCAGGCCGTTTTCCCCGACACTGTTCCAGCGTCCAGGTCTCGCCATCGATCCCCGGCAGGGCAAAATCCACCGCCGGCGCATCAAAATCACAGACCGGTGTTTCAAGACTGACCATCATTTTCCTCCCTATTTTTTCTAAACTTTTGTCACGAACAGGCCGTTAACCCGTGATAGGACAGGGTAACTACTTGTGGCTCTACGGATTAATCCGTATACGAGCTGCGTCCACTGATTGTCACCCGGCGTCATGCAGGAGGTTTTATGCACCCCGTCATCGTTATCCCGCGGCGCATCGCTGTCACTATTGTGTTGGTCCTGTACCTGCTCGCGCCGATCAGCCAGGCCGACAGCTATACCCTGGCCATTACGCCCACGATGCCCAAGGAACAGACCGAGGAATATTACCGGCCGCTGGCCGAGTACCTGGGCACCCGCACCGGCCACGTGTTCCAAATCGAGGCCCACCATAATTATGTCGCTTACTGGGAGGCCATGCGCCGGGAGAATACCGCGGATCTGGTACTGGACGCCCCCCATTTTACCGGCTATCGGGTCGCCAAGGCCAACTACCAGGTGCTGGCCAAAATCCGCGATACCCTCAGTTTCAGTCTGGTCACAAATGAGGATCTGCTGCTGTTCGAGCCCGCCGAACTGATCGGCAAAAAAGTGGTGACTCCGGCCTCCCCCAGTCTGAGCGGCGTCGAGCTGGCGCGGATGTTCCCGCATCAGATGCGCCAGCCGACCATGGTCAGCACCCAGAATTTCAACCAGGCGCTGGAACGCCTCAAATCCGGCCGGGCCAGCGCGGCGCTGATCCCCACCCCGCTGGTCAGTGGGGATACGACCGTCAACACGGTGACCACCACCGAACCGGTCCCGCACCATGCGGTTTCCGCCTCGCCCGATCTACCATCCGAAGTACGCCAGCAAATCCGGCAGGCCCTGCTAACCGCCCATGAAACCCAGGCCGGCCAGGCCATGCTGGAGAAAGTGAATATCAGCGGTTTCGAGCCGGCCGATAACGATCTCTACCGGCCCTACGCCGCCCTGCTCGAAGGCGTCTGGGGTTACTAGGCCCCTGGATGAATTGGATTCCCGGTACAGGGCGAGTGTAGGAGCGGCTTCGCCGCGATTCGTTCATCATCGCGCTGGAAGCGCTCCTACATCAACGCAGGTTATTACGCCTTGCGAAAGTGCAGGATGCCCCAGCGCAGATAGCCCTTGCTGCCGGCGTCGACCCAGTGGCCCAGGCCGGTGATCATGCGATCGATATAGGCATCGGAGACCTTGTCGGTGATGCTGTCACGATTCTGCTCCAGCTCGCGACGAACCCGGCCGTAGTGCTTGACCAGGTTTTCGGTCATCTCCTCCACTTCGATCTCTTCCAGACCGTTCTGTTTGGCCGCTTCGCGATAAAACTCGATGGACCCCAGTGAGGGCAGGTGAATCCGGTCGTAGACCGGCTGCAACACGCCCTCCGGACAGTCGTCGACCTGCATCGGATCGGTCATGATCAGCTCGCCACCGGGCTTGAGCACCCGCGCGGCTTCGGCGACCACTTTGGCCCGCTCGCTGCTGTGCAGGATGGAATCCTGTGACCAGACCACGTCGAAACTGGCATCCCCGGCATCGACCGATTCGAAACTGCCGTCCCATACCTCGATCAGGTGGTCCAGGCCCTGTTCCTGGTTCATCTTGCGATCGCGCTCGTTTTCCCGCTCGCTCAGATTCAGGGCGACCACCTGGCAACCATAGGTCCTGGCCAGGTAGCGGGCCACGCCGCCGTAGCCGGCCCCCATGTCGAGCACCTTTTTGTCGGCGTCGAGCGTGAGTTGGATCTTGGAAGCCATGTACTCGACGGTGCGCCGGCTGGCATCACGAATCGGCTCATCCTCGGACTGATACAGGCCGATGTGAATGTCCTCGCCACCCCAGACGTGGAAATAGAAATTATCGGCATCCTCGCTGTTGTAATAATCGCGGGCCGTTTCTACGACATCGGAATAGCTCTTGCTCATTCGTTCTCCCCTTCGATATAGCGTTTTTCGGCTACGTGAATGAAGAAGTCCGGCTCGGCTTCACGGTAGGTTTCCTTGAAGTCACCGTAGGTGGTCACTTTCTGGAAGCCAACGTCACGCATCAACTTGCGCACATACTCCTTGCGCAGCGGGAACATATTCAGATGGAAAGTGGAATTGTCCGGGAACTCGTAGCGGAAACGGGCCAGAGACTCGTCGATATGCTCCGGACTCGCCTTCACATTATCACCACAATAGTAGTAGTTATGCGTCGGCTGTACCTGATGATCCAGCAGCGCGTCATAGTTACGCTGGTCCAGAATCAGAATACCGTCATGGCGCAAGGTGGCGTAAAACTCGGCCAGGGTCTTGCGCCGATCGTTGTCGCTATGCAGGTGGGTGAAGGAGTTACCCAGGCAAATGACAGCGTCGTACAGGTCATGTACTGACTTGTTCAGATAGCGCCAGTCGGCATGCACGGTACGCAGGATGTGTCCGCGTTTGCGGCCGTTTTCAAACGCCTTGGCCAGCATTTCGGGGCTGCCGTCACCGCTGGTGACTTCAAAGCCGCTCTCCAGCAGGCGCACGGAATGAAAGCCGGTCCCGGCTGCCACGTCCAGCACCTTCTTGGCACCGTGTTCCTGCAGCAGGCGAATAAAAAAGTCGCCCTCGCTGTTGGCGCGGCCGTCCCAGTCGATCAGCTCGTCCCACTTGTCTACGAAGCCGGAGACATATTCGTCTTTGTAGTGATCCGTATCACGGACATCTAAAGGATTCTTACCAAAATCTTGCGTTTTCTTTTCTTGGGTCACGTCGTTTTCCTTATCTTGTTCAACAGATGAAGAGAAAACGGGCCCCTCATGAGCCGTACAGCTATAGCACGTATCCTGTGAACAACCCGGTTGCCACCGTTCAGGCAACGGCAATTTATTACATCCAGTTGTTTCAGGACTTGCGCCCTGGGCAGGGATACGAGCCAGGCTCGTCAGATTGAGCGTGTTTGCGGTGTTCGCAAAACAACGTTTGAATGTTCACCGACAGAAACTTGTTAAAAGTCTTCACTGACGGGATGAGGACCCGTGTTTGCGTATCCCTCTATCTTACCGTGTTGAGCAAAAAACGCCAGTGTTTTCCCTGATTTATTGCCGAATGACTTTCATAAACAGCAAAAACTACCTGATTTTCCGGGAAATTCGCCTATTTTCGGCGGTTGATCAAACGTTTTTTATACATAGATATTATAAACAACTATTTATATGAGTATTAAACAACATTAATACTATTGTTATATCAGGGGTACTGCCCTTTAATCCGAGGCCGTTTTCTGGCATTATATTAATGATTACTAATCAGGGTTGAATAATACTCCAGACTAACCCGCCCTAGCTTTCGATTATTCACGAAAGCGTCTGCGAATTTAAGCTGTAACTTTAGCGATACCATGCCGCATACGGCGACATTGCGCCACGATATGTATCGGCGAACAAAACTTATAGAAAGA
Organism: Thiohalophilus sp.; assembly: GCF_034521165.1. Lineage (NCBI taxonomy): Bacteria > Pseudomonadati > Pseudomonadota > Gammaproteobacteria > Thiohalomonadales > Thiohalophilaceae > Thiohalophilus > Thiohalophilus sp. Next base: position 489,406 of record NZ_JAXHMV010000008.1, on the reverse strand, counting down.
AAGAGAGGACTTTAATGGCTGAGAAATATATCTTTACATCTGAATCCGTATCCGAGGGTCATCCGGACAAGGTCGCTGACCAGATTTCCGATTCCATTCTCGACGCGCTGCTGGAGCAGGATCCCAAATCCCGTGTCGCCTGTGAAACCATGATCAATACCGGCATGGTTATCCTGGCAGGGGAAATCACCAGCACCGCGCAAATCGATATGCCGACTATCGTGCGCGAACGCCTCAAGGAAATCGGTTACAACAGCTCTGACATGGGCTTTGACTGGGAAACCTGCGCCGTCATGGTCGCGCTGGACAAGCAGTCTCCGGATATCGCCATGGGCGTGGATGAAGGCGACGACAAGGAACAGGGCGCCGGCGACCAGGGCCTGATGTTCGGTTATGCCGCCGATGAAACCGACGTTTTGATGCCCGCGCCGATCACCTATGCGCATCGTCTGGTGCGTCGTCAGGCCGAAGTCCGTAAAAACGGCACCCTGCCGTGGTTGCGCCCGGATGCCAAGAGCCAGGTCAGCTTCCGTTATGACAAGGGCGAGCCGGTGGGTGTCGACGCCGTCGTACTGTCCACCCAGCACAATCCGGAAATCGATCTGAAGACCCTGCAGGATGCCGTGATGGACGAAATCATCAAGCCGGTACTGCCTGAAGGCTGGATCACCAAGGACACCAAGTTCCATATCAACCCGACCGGCCGTTTTGTTATCGGTGGTCCGGTAGGTGACTGTGGTCTGACCGGCCGCAAGATCATCGTGGATACCTACGGTGGTATGGGTCGTCACGGTGGCGGCGCTTTCTCCGGCAAGGATCCGTCCAAGGTAGACCGTTCCGCCGCCTACGCCAGTCGTTACGTGGCCAAGAACATTGTTGCCGCCGGCCTGGCCAAGCGCTGTGAAATCCAGGTTTCCTATGCCATCGGCGTGGCCGAACCGACCTCTATCTCGGTTGACACCTTCGGTACCGGCAAGGTCTCCGAGGAGCGCATCGAGGAACTGGTACGCGAACACTTCGATCTGCGTGCCGGTGGCCTGGTGAAGATGCTGGACCTGCTACGCCCGATGTACGCCCCCACGGCAGCCCATGGTCACTTCGGTCGCGAAGACCTGGATTTGCCCTGGGAGAAGACCGACAAGGCCGAAGAGCTGAAAAAAGCAGCCGGCATTTGATAAAATGCGGTTTTCAGGGGAGGTTTCGACCTCCCCTTCTATAATGTAATCAGCAAGAATTCACTGGGGCTCTGAGGAGCGCTGCAGCCACGCTACTCAATCCGTTTTGTCACACGTCAGACGTGCTGGATGAGACAGGATTGAGTAGCGGGGTCAGGCTCAGACCACCCAGTCTAAATAAACAACGGCGCTCACCGTAATATATACGGAGCTACAACATGAACGCTGTTCCTAAAGACTTTACAGATTACAAAGTCGCGGACATCAGCCTTGCCGATTACGGTCGCAAGGAAATGGATATCGCCGAAACCGAAATGCCCGGCCTGATGGCCCTGCGCGAAAAATACGGCAAAGACAAGCCGCTCAAGGGTGCCCGCATCACCGGCTCCCTGCACATGACCATCCAGACCGCCGTGCTGATCGAAACCCTGGTTGAACTGGGTGCCGAAGTACGCTGGGCGTCCTGCAACATCTTCTCTACCCAGGACCATGCCGCTGCCGCTATCGCCGCACAGGGCATCCCGGTTTACGCCTGGAAAGGTGAGACCCTGGAAGAGTACTGGTGGTGCACCGAGCAGGTACTGACCTGGCCCAACGGCGAACTGCCGAACATGATCCTGGACGACGGTGGCGATGCCACGCTGCTGGTTCACAAGGGTGTGGAATTTGAAAAGGCCGGTGCTGTGCCGGATCCCGCCAAGGAAGAAAACGAAGAATTCCGTGCCGTACTGGGTGTACTGCAACGCAACTTCGAAAAGAACAAGGGTATGTGGACCAAGATGGCCGAGTCCGTCAAGGGTGTCACCGAAGAAACCACGACCGGTGTGCATCGCCTGTACCAGATGTTCAACAAGGGCGAACTGCTGTTCCCGGCCATGAACGTCAATGACTCGGTCACCAAATCCAAGTTCGATAACCTGTACGGCTGCCGTGAGTCGCTGGTGGATTCCATCAAGCGTGCCACCGACGTCATGATCGCCGGTAAAGTTGCCGTGGTCTGTGGTTACGGTGACGTCGGCAAGGGTTCCGCCCAGTCCCTGCGCGGTCTCGGTGCCAACGTCTGGATTACCGAAATCGACCCGATTTGCGCCCTGCAGGCCGCGATGGAAGGTTATCGTGTTGTCACGCTGGACGAAGCTATAGGTCAGGCGGATATCTTTGTCACCACTACCGGTAACAAGGACATCATCACCCACGACCACATGGCGGCCATGAAAGACCAGGCTATCGTCTGCAACATCGGTCACTTCGACAACGAAATCCAGGTCGAAAGCCTGCGTAAGTACGAGTGGATCAACATCAAGCCGCAGGTCGATCAGATCATCTTCCCCGACGGCAAGCGCATTACCCTGCTGGCCGAAGGCCGTCTGGTGAACCTGGGTTGCGGTACCGGCCATCCGAGTTTCGTGATGTCCAACTCCTTTACCAACCAGGTCGTTGCCCAGATCGAAATGTTCACCAAGCCGGAAAACTATCCGCTCGGCGTGTACGTACTGCCGAAGAAACTGGACGAAGAAGTTGCCGCCCTGCACCTTGGCAAGATTGGCGCCAAGCTGACCAAGCTGAGTCAGGAACAGGCCGACTACATCGGTGTCCCGGTTGAAGGTCCGTACAAGTCTGAACACTATCGTTACTAATACAAGGGCCGAGTAACGAGGGCCGGGTAACGAGGAATAACCTGTTTCCTTGTTGCCCGGCCTTTCTATCTCGGAAAAAAAGATTATGGAATCACAAAAGAAATACTCACCCGTTTTCAGTGTGGAGTTTTTCCCGCCCAAATCAGAAGATGGCGCGGAGAAGCTGCGCAAGGTTCGCAAGAACCTCAACAAAGGCATGCAGCCGAGTTACTACTCGGTGACTTTCGGTGCCGGCGGCAGTACCCAGCAGGGGACGTTTGACACTGTCGTTGAAATCCAGAAATCCGGTAATGATGCCGCACCGCATCTGTCCTGTATTGGTGCGACCAAGGACACGCTGCGCGATCTGCTGGGCCGCTACAAGGAAAACGGTATCAAGCGTATCGTGGCCCTGCGCGGTGATATGCCCTCGGGCATGCGTGGCCCTGGCGAACTTCGTTATGCCAATGAACTTGTCGAGTTTATTCGCGCCGAGACCGGCGATTACTTCGAGCTCGAAGTGGCGGCCTATCCGGAGATTCATCCCCAGGCAACGTCTGCCTCGGATGATCTGAAAAATTTCAAACGCAAGGTGGAAGCCGGTGCCAACACCGCGATCACCCAGTACTTCTTTAACCCGGATGCGTATTTCCGGTTTATCGATGAGTGCGAGCAGATGAATATCGATCTTCCGATCATCCCCGGTATCATGCCGATCACCAACTACACGCAATTATCGCGTTTCTCGGATATGTGTGGCGCCGACATCCCGCGCTGGATCCGCAAGCGTCTCGACGATTTCGGCGACGACAAGGAATCGATTAAACAGTTTGGCGAAGAAGTCATTACCGATCTCTGCCACACCCTGCTCGAAGCAGGTGCGCCCGGACTGCATTTCTATTGCATGAACCAGTCCGCGCCAACGCTGGCTATCTGGCGTAATCTCGGCATCGAGCAGTCCTGAGTTTTACCCAGGGACAAACCTCATCCGACAGATAGCGGATGATTGCCGACGGCACAGGGATGTGCCGTTTCTTATTTTCACTTCCCGAAACCGAAGCAATAGCCGAACATCTCCCGTTCGCAATATTGCCGTCACACCTACCTTGACCCTCTTGCAAGAGGCCGGCATAGTGCCGTTATCCCGCATATTGCAGAGCAACGACGATTTCCATGTCCGAACAGACACCACAGATTATCGGCTGGCGTGAATGGATCCGGCTGCCGCAGCTGGGCATCGAGCATATCAAGGCCAAGATCGACACCGGTGCCCGCACTTCCGCCCTGCACACCTTTGATCTGGAGCCGTATGACGACAAAGGCATGCGCATGGTTCATTTCAAGATGCATCCGGTGCAACATCAGACTCGAAACCGATCATCGAGTGCCATAGCCCGATACTGGATCAGCGCACGGTTACCGACTCGGGCGGCCACAAGGAACAACGTTTTGTGATCATCACCGAAGCCTGCCTGGGTGAGCTGTGCTGGGAAATCGAATTGACCCTGACCAACCGGGACAGCATGCGCTTTCGCATGCTGCTCGGGCGCACGGCCATGGCCGGCCGTTTTCTGGTCGATCCCCGCGCCTCTTATCTGATCGGTCATAGGCCCGGCCATTGAAACAGGTTAAACTGGCACTATTGTTCTACCCCGCAACTACGGAGTCCTTATGAAAATTGCGATCTTGTCACGGAACGCAAAACTCTATTCCACCCGTCGTTTGGCCGAGGCCGCGAAAGAGCGCGGTTATGAGGTCAGTGTGGTTAATCCACTCAAGTGCTATATGGATATCACCAGTATGCGTCCCGGCATCTATTACCGGGGCGAGCAGCTCGAGGGATTTGACGCCGTGATTCCGCGTATCGGTGCCTCGATCACTTTCTACGGCACAGCGGTATTGCGTCAGTTCGAGATGATGGGCGTCTATCCTCTGAATGAATCGGTCGCTATCGGCCGCTCCCGTGACAAATTGCGTTCCCTGCAACTGCTGGCCCGCAAGGGCGTGGGTCTGCCGGTCACCGGTTTTGCCCATGATGTGGATGATACCGACAGTCTTATCAAGCTGGTCGGTGGCGCACCGCTGGTGGTCAAATTGCTGGAAGGGACCCAGGGCAAGGGCGTGGTACTGGCCGAAACGAAAAAGGCCGCCGAAAGCGTCATCGACGCCTTTCGTGAATTGAACGCCAACTTCCTGGTGCAGGAGTTCATCAAGGAAGCCGGCGGCTCGGACATCCGAGCCCTGGTGATTGGCGACAAAGTCGTGGCCGCCATGATGCGCACGGCCAAGGAAGGCGAGTTTCGCTCCAACCTGCATCGCGGCGGTTCGGCCAAGGTGATCAAGCTGACCCCCGAAGAACGCTCCACCGCGGTGCGTGCGGCCAAGACCATGGGGCTGAACGTGGCCGGTGTGGATATTCTGCGTTCCAACCACGGCCCGGTCATCATGGAGGTCAACTCCTCGCCGGGGCTGGAAGGCATCGAAGCGGCCACCAACAAGAACGTCGCCGGGCAGATCATCGATTTCGTTATCAAGTCGGCCAAACCGCACAAGACCAAGACCCGGGGCAAAGGCTGAGTCCATGGACCCGGATATCATTTCGGTCAACGGCACCGATATCCCGCGCAATTCCCGCGTCACCCTCGATCTGCCGGTGGCCCGGCTCTATACCCATTCCCAGGTGGCCATGCCGGTGCAGGTGATCCGCGGCAAAAAGCCAGGCCCGGCGCTGTTTGTCAGCGCCGCCATCCACGGCGATGAACTCAACGGCGTGGAAATCATCCGCCGTCTGCTCAACCTGCCAGCGCTGAAACGTTTGAACGGTACCCTGTTCGCGATCCCCATCGTCAACGTCTACGGTTTCATCCAGCAATCCCGTTACCTGCCCGACCGGCGCGATCTCAATCGCAGCTTTCCCGGTTACGAGCGGGGCTCGCTGGCAGCGCGCGTGGCCTACCAATTCATGCACGAGATCGTCGAACAGAGCACGCACGGTATCGATCTGCATACCGGTGCCATCCACCGCAGCAACCTGCCGCAGATCCGCGCCAACATCGACGATCCCCAGACTGCCGACCTGGCCCATATCTTCGGGGTGCCGGTGATTCTCAATGCCGATCTGCGCGACAACTCCCTGCGCGAGGCGGCCGCCGAATACGGTATCCCGATGCTGCTGTATGAAGCCGGCGAGGCGCTGCGCTTTGACGAGGTGAGCATTCGTGCCGGTCTCAAGGGCATCGTGAATGTGATGCGGCACCTGAACATGCTGCCGGCCTCGCGGCGCAAGGCCAAACGAGAACATAAACCCCTGTACGCCCGCGCCAGCAGCTGGGTGCGGGCGCCGGCCGGCGGCATCCTGCGCGCGATCGTCCCGCTGGGCGGCAGTGTGGAAAAAGATCAGTTACTCGGTATTCTCTCCGACCCTTTTGGGGAAAAAGAAATCGAAATCCACGCCCCTTGCGACGGGATTGTCATCGGCCGCACCAACCTGCCCCTGGCCAACGAAGGGGACGCGTTGTTCCATATCGCCCGCTATCGCAAGCTGGAGGCCGTCACCGCGCGGGTCGAGGAGTTCACCGAACAGCATCAGCCCGACACCAGTCCCGACTCGCCGCCCGATGCCGAACCCCCGATTGTCTGACTCAATCGCGGCGGGTCAGCAGCAGGCAGCCCGTCGCATGCACCTCGGCCTGCCAGTGCGGGGCCAGATAGGTGGTCGAGACGGTTTCGGTGATCAGCGCCGGCCCGTGCAGGATCTGCCCGACAGGCAGGGTCTCACGCGTATACACCGGCACCGGTTGTTCAACCTCCGGTAAATTGACCGTTTCACACGGCCCGGCGTCCCCGGTGGCATTCACCGTCTGCAAGGCCAGGGCCTGCGGCGGCCGCTGCAGGCCCACGCGCAGATTCACCACCTCCACCGGCAGTTCCAGCCGGTGCCCGTAGCATTGTTCATGCAGGCGGTGAAAATCCGTCAGGGCCCGCTGGCGGTCCTGCCAGGGGACATTCAGGTAATAGGATTGCCCCTGGTAGCGCAGGTCCAGGCTGGGCAGGATCGTGATCTCCTCGCGTGCCACCCCTTCCTGTTGCATCGCTGTCAGTCCCTGTTCGATCAACGGCTGCAACTGATCCGCGATGGCCTGATCGTCCAGCACGTCCAGCAACTGGCCCAGGGTCTGCGACAGCTGGCGCGCGCGTGGCGCCACCAGCATCCCCAGCGCGGATAACACGCCGGCATAGACCGGCACAATAGCCCGGGGCATGCTCAATGTCTCGGCCAGGGCACAGACATGCAGCCCGCCAGCGCCCCCGAACGAGACCAGCGCCAGTTCACGCGGATCGACCCCGCGTTGCACCGACATGACCCGCAGCGCATGGGCCATGTGTTCGTTGGCCAGGCGGAGGATCCCCTGTGCCGCCTCTTCGATGGAGACCCCGAGTTGCCGGCCGATCGCGCCGACCGCCGCCCTGGCCGCCGCCACATCCAGCGACATGTTACCGCCCAGGAAGGCACCGGGGCGCAGACGTCCCAGCACCAGGTTGGCATCGGTCACGGTGGGGCGGGTCCCCCCCTGGCCATAGCAGGCGGGGCCGGGCGCGGCCCCGGCCGATTCAGGCCCGACCTGCAGCAACCCGCCGGCATCGACGCTGGCCAGTGAGCCGCCACCGGCGCCGATGGTGTGCATGTCCACCATCGGTACCGCCACGGGATAATCACGAATGCGGCCTTCGCTGGTCAGCTGGAGTTCGCCGTCGATCAGCGCCACATCGGTGGAGGTGCCCCCCATATCGAAGGTCAGCAGGCGCGACTGCCCCAGCTGCTCGCCCATATAGCGCGCCGCCGCCAGACCGCCGGCGGGGCCGGAGAGCAACAGGTGCACCGCCTCCTCACCGGCCTGATCGGCGGCGAGGGTGCCGCCGGAACTTTGCATGACCGTGATATGCGCGTGCGGGACGCCCTGTTGCAGACGCTGCAAATAACCCCGGACCCGCGGCCCGACCGCGGCATTCAGCCAGGTGGTCATGCCGCGTTCATACTCTTTATATTCGGGCAGGACACGGGAGGAACGGGAAATAAACAGATCCTTGGGCAGCGAAGCCTCGATCTGCTTTTCGAACCGGTCATCGAGATAGGAAAACAACAGATTGATCGCCACCGCCTCCGGCGCCAGGCGCTCGACGGCGGCGCGTAACTGCCGCAGATCGGTTTCGGTCAGCGGTTCGATGATCGTCCCGTCGGCCGCCAGCCGACCGCCGGTCTCCAGACACTGCGCCCGGTCGACCGGGGGCGCCACCGGCGCCGGTTGCAGGTTATACAGTTGAGTGCGGATCTGACGACCAATCGTGAGCATATCGCCCAGCCCGCGGTTGGTAATCAATACCGTGCGCGCGGTCTTGCCTTCCAGCACGGCATTGGTCGCCACGGTCGAACCGTGCACCATATAAAAGCGGGTATCGGGCGGCAGTTGATCCAGGCCCAGATCCCGCACGCCCTGCAGAATCGCCTGTTCCGGTGCCGCCGGCGTGGATAACACCTTGTGCGTGGTGATGGCGCCATCCCGAACCAATACAAAGTCAGTAAAGGTTCCGCCGGTATCGACGCCGAGTATGACGCTCATGGATAAACTGCCCCGTCCAGATTCGGGCGCCATTGTAGCATCCCGCGGCAATCACGCTGTGTCATGATTATTGTCCGATGCCCCCTGCTTAACGTGAGGCCTCGCCAGGCTGTCATTGGATTCCCTGTGCATCACTGAATAACTGTTCCAAATTCATACATACCTTATACTCTGGCTAATTCTGCAGGTCACGCTGGCGTTAGCCTGCGTGATACCCCTGCTGATACGCACAACCTGACCTGCACCTCTGAGCACTTTTCAGGAACAGTTATTCAGTTGCAGAACCCGTCGTCATCGTTTCCGGCCGGGATTGAACCAACTGCGCTAACGCCAGTCAAAATAAAGGTGAATTGATTGGCCAAAGCCTCAATGCGGGCTTGTCAGCACGGCGCAGAAGCTTATAATTTCAGGCCAGTTCCCATACCGAATAATAATACCGGTTAGCGTTTATCCGCATGTCGAATGACAATCTGATCAGTGTCAAACATCTTTACCGGCGTTATGCCGGTCTGACCGCCGTGAACGATGTCAGTTTTGAACTGGCGCGCGGCGAGGTCCTGGGCTTTCTGGGACCCAACGGGGCCGGCAAAACCTCGACCATGCAGATGCTCACCGGCAATCTCGCCCCGAGCAGTGGCCGCATTCTGATCAACGGGATCGATTTGCTGGATAATCCCAAACAGGCCAAGGCCCTGATCGGCTATCTGCCGGAACAACCGCCGTTGTACCGGGAACTCACGGTAGACGAATATCTCCAGTTTTGCGCGCGGCTCAACCGTATCCGGCGAAACGCGGTTAGCCAGGCCGTGGAGCGCGCCAAGCAGCGTTGCGGTCTGGAGCAGGTCGGTCGACGTCTGATTAACAATCTGTCCAAGGGCTATCAGCAACGGGTCGGCATTGCCCAGGCCATCATTCATTCACCGCCGGTGGTGGTGCTGGATGAACCGACCGTGGGACTGGATCCGATCCAGATCCGCGAGATCCGCCGTCTGATCCGGGAACTGGGCGAGGATCATGGCGTGATTCTCTCCACCCATATCCTGCCCGAAGTCCAGATGACCTGTGATCGGGTACAGATCATCAATCGCGGCCATCTGGTGTTCAGCGATAACATTGAGAATCTCAATCGCCGCAGGGACTCGAGCAGCCTGATCCTCGGACTGCATCAGCCACCGGCCGAAACGGAACTGGCCGCCCTGCCGGCGATCACCGAAGTCCAGGCGCTGGACAATCACCGTTTCCGGCTGTTTCACGCCAGCGAACAGACACCGGCCGAAGCGATCGCCGAACAGGCTGTCGCCAAAAGCTGGGGATTGTTCGAACTGAGCCCGGAATACAAGACCCTGGAGCAGATCTTTGTCGAGATCACCAGTTCCGAGCAGGCTATAGCGGAGGGGCATGCCGCATGATGGTCCTGACCCTCGCACAACGGGAATTACGTACCCTGTTTCTGTCGCCCCTGGCCTGGGCGATTCTGGCGGTGATGCAATTTATTCTCGCCTATCTGTTTTTGACCGCGTTGAATGATTTCATCACTTTGCAGCCGCAACTGCAGAGCCTGGAGTCCCCGCCCGGCGCCACCGAACTGGTGGTCGCCCAGGTTTACGGCAGTGCCGCGTTTATTTTCATGATGGTGGTGCCGCTGTTGACCATGCGCATTATCAGCGAGGAGCGACGTAATCGCAGTATCGCGTTGTTGTTCAGCGCACCGGTATCGATGACCGAGATCGTTCTGGGCAAATACCTCGGCCTGCTTGGCTTTTTACTACTTGCCTGCCTGATGATCAGCCTGATGCCACTGGCGCTGATGTTTGGCGGCCCGCTGGACACCGGCCTGTTGCTGGCCATGCTGCTGGGGCTGATCTTGCTGGTGGCCTGCTTTGCTGCCGTTGGCCTGTTTCTCTCCACCCTGACAGTGCAACCGACCATTGCCGCGATCAGCACCTTCGGCGTGCTGCTGTTGCTGTGGATCATCGACTGGGCCGGCGATCAGGTCGGCGACGGTGTCACCAGCGGGCTGCTGGAGTACCTGTCCATTCTGCGCCATTTTGAATCACTCAGTCAGGGCATCTTCAACAGCGCCGACATCGTTTATTTTCTGCTGTTCATTACCGTCTTTCTGGTCCTTGGTATCCGTCGCCTGGATGCCGACCGGTTGCAACACTAACGCAGGATTGGGATCCGTATGCAGGTTACCTCCCGAAGTCGCTTACAGGTTCGCATTCAAAACATTCTGTTTGTCGTGTTGTTTCTGACTGTCATCGGCCTGCTCGCCTGGCTGAGTCTGCATTACAACTATGAAAGCGACTGGACGGCCTCGGGGCGCCATACCCTGTCCGACGCCACGGTCAAACTGCTGGAGCGCATGGACGATCCCATCGAGATTATTGCCTTTGCCCGCTCCGGCAACATGGTCTCCACCCGACGCAACATTGCCGACATGCTCGAGCGTTACCGGCAACACAAGGACGAGATTCGTGTTCGCTATATCAATCCGGATACCGAACCGGATATGACCCGTGAATATAATATCAGCGTCGATGGTGAGCTGGTCGTCACCTATAACGACCGGACCGAGCATGTACGCAATCTCAGTGAAGAGAGCCTGACCAACACCCTGCAGCAACTGCTGCGCAGCGGTGAGAAACATCTGGTGTTTGTCGCCGGCCACGGCGAACGTCAGCCGCAGGGTCAGGCCAATCATGATTACGGCCAGTTTACCCGCCATCTGCACAGCAAGGGAATCAGGACCAGCAGCCTGAAGCTGAGCGATAATCCCGAAATTCCGGACGACACCGCCGCGCTGGTCATCGCCGGCCCGCAACTCGATTACCTGCCCGGTGAAGTGACCCTGATCCGCGAGTACGTGCGTCAGGGCGGCAATCTGCTCTGGTTACACGATCCCGGCAAGCTGTATGGACTGCAGCCCCTGCTGGCGGATCTCGGTCTGACATTTGTCGACGGAACGATTGTCGATCCGTCTACCCGGATGCTCGGGATCAATGATCCGACGTTTGCCGTGGTGGCCGATTACAGCGCCAGCGACCATCCGGTGACCCGCGACTTTCGCTTCATGACCCTGTTCCCGCGTGCGGCCGGCATTGAAATCGGCGAGACGGAGAATTTCGAGATCAGCCCGCTGCTGGAAACCGTGCCACGCAGCTGGTCGGAGACGGGAGAACTGGATGGCGTAATCAACTACGACGCCGACGAGGATACCGCCGGTCCGTTGCAGATCGGTGTGGCGTTGAGTCGTACGCCGCAAGCGCAGCAGGGCGAACAACGCATCGTGGTACTGGGCGACGGCGATTTTCTTACCAACGCCTATCTGGGCAATCAGGGCAACCAGGATCTGGGCTATAACATTGTCAACTGGCTGAGCCATGACGACCGCTTCATTGATATTCCGGCCCGCGCCGCACCGGATACCGATCTGAGCCTGAATTCGACCACCTGGTCGATCCTCGGTCTGCTGTTCCTGTTCGGTCTGCCGTTACTGCTGCTCGGCTACGGCCTGTACATCTGGTGGCAGCGGCGTAAACCCTGATGCGTGCCCGCCTGCTGCTCAACCTGGCCCTCCTGGTCACCGTCATCATCCTGGTGCTGCTGGTCAGCCGCACCCCGGACGAGCCGGATACCCCGACGCCCCGGCCGTTGACCGATCTGGCGCCGGATAACGTCAACCAGATCCGGTTGCAACGACGTGATCAGGAACCGGTGACTTTATATAAGGAACAGGGGATCTGGTACATGCAGCAACCCTATCACCTCGCGGCCAACGATTATCGCGTTCAGGCCCTGCTGCGCCTGTTACAGGCCGAGTATGACAGTGCTCACCATCTCGAGGAGGATCGGGACCCGGCTCGCTACGGACTGGATCAACCCGGCGCCAGCCTGACTTACAATGACTCGCTGGTCATCGAGTTCGGCGATACCGAACCGCTTTCCAGGCAGCGCTATGTCCGCATCGACGATCGGCTTTATCTATTAGCTGATACACATTACTACCATACCATCAGCCCGGCCACCGGTTATCTCAGCCACGCCCCGCTCCCCGCAGGCAAGATTGTCGCACTGGCATTGCCCGATCTCCGTCTCAGTCTGGAAGCCGGCCAGTGGCAGGCCCAACCGCCACAGCCGTCACATTCCGCCGATGCGTTGACCGAACTGATCGCCAACTGGCGCACCGCCCAGGCCCTGCGGCTCGAACCCTATACGCAGGACCGCCTGCCCAGCGCCGACATTGAAGTGCAACTGGAAGACCGGGAGAACCCCGTTCGCTTCACGCTCCAGGAAAAGGACGGTCAGCACAGCCTGTTACGTCATGATGCCAGAATGCGCTACATCATCAACGATGAGAGCCGCCAACAGTTGTTACAACTCCCCGAGCCGATTCCTGAACCACAACCGAAAACCAGAAATTAACCACCAAGACACGAAGACACAAAGAAAACTTTCAGATTTCGCAGGCCAGATTGCGCACCACGTTTCCTGACACTACATCCCTTAGAGGTCCGATTACAGGCTACCTGCCAGCAAGATCTACGGCTTTCAACCCTGATACTTAAAATCAAAGCATTTAATCAACAGACTGCCGGACTCAGACACCCTGCCCCTGAAATATTACTTGGTGTCTTCGTGTCTTGGTGGTGAAATAATATAAATTTTAGAGAGAGACTGCTCCGAAGCCTCATGCCTGAATTGCCCGAAGTTGAAACCACCCGTCGCGGCATCGCCCCGCATTTGCTGGGACGCCAGGTGCGCGAGGTGATCGTACGCCAGCGCCAGTTGCGCTGGCCGATACCGCGCAATCTCAATGGACTGTTATCCGGACAAACTTTTAAAACCATCGAGCGTCGCGGCAAATACCTGTTGCTGGGCACAGAGAAAGGCACCCTGATCCTGCACCTGGGCATGTCCGGCAGCCTGCGCATTCTGCCGGCGTCAACGCCGACACAAAAACATGATCACCTGGATATCGTTCTGGATAACGATCAGTGTCTGCGCCTGCGGGATCCGCGCCGTTTTGGCGCGGTGTTGTGGAGCCGGGCGGATCCGTCGCAACACAAGCTGCTGAAGACGCTCGGTCCCGAACCCCTGTCACAAGCCTTTACCGGTGATTATCTGTGGCAACGTTCGCGCGGACGCAAGCTGGCAATCAAAGCCTTTGTGATGGACAGCAAGATCGTCACCGGTGTGGGAAATATCTACGCCAATGAGGCGCTGTTTCTGGCCGGCATTCATCCGCAGCGAGCCGCCGGGCGTATTTCCCATGACCGTTATCAACGACTGGTCGAAGCGATCAAGCAGGTGCTGGAAGCCGCCATCCGCCAGGGCGGCACCACCTTGCGTGATTTTACCGCCAGCGACGGCAAACCCGGCTACTTTCGCCAGCAACTGCATGTCTATGAACGCGAGTGCCAGCCCTGCCATCAGTGTGGCCAGGCCTTGCGCCACCGGGTAATCGGTCAGCGATCCAGCTACTATTGCAGCCATTGTCAACACTGACAAATTTTATCACCAGCGAACCTGAAGCAATCCGATACAGAAGTGCCTTGTCAGTCGCGTATTGACGCGCGGCCCTCGCCACGCGGGTCGCTGGCCGCGCTCACGCGCCGGGTCGCCTTGTCCCAGATAATCAGTTGCATGTTGCCATAGGGATGATTCAACTCGGTCAGCACATGTCCGCGCCGGGACAGTTCCCGACGCTGCGCGGGTTCGATGGCCTCCGGTTCGTGCTGCACCTGATCCGGCAGATACTGATGATGATAACGCGGCATGGCGACGATTTCGGCGGCATCTTTGTCCCCGGTGAAACCGAGAATGCCGTGCAGTACCATGGTAATAATCCGACTGCCACCCGGTGTGCCGAGAATGGCAACGCGATCCGGGTGTTCGACAAACGTCGGACTCATACTGGAGAGCATCCGCTTGCCCGGTTCAATCGCGTTCGCTTCGGCCCCGATCAGCCCATAGACGTTGGGCACGCCCGGCTTGGCCGAGAAATCGTCCATCTCGTCATTGAGCAACACCCCGGTGCCCGGCGGCATAAAGCCCGAACCAAACGGATAATTGATACTCAGGGTGGCCGCAACCCGGTTGCCCTCCCGATCCAGTACGGAAAAATGCGAGGTATCGCTCCCCTCCTCATCCGTGGTCGCTGCCGGCAACAGACTGCTGTCGGTCGCCCGTTCAGGCTCGATACTCTGGCGCAGGCGCGCGGCATGGGCCTTGCCCGTCAAACGCGGGATATTCATCGCCACAAAATCGGGATCACCGAGATACTCGGCCCGGTCGCGATAGGCGCGTCGCATGGCCTCGATGATCAGATGCTGGCGATCCACTGCCGCTAACCGGTCCAGCTCATAGGGCTCGAGAATATTCAGCATGGTCGCCAGTGCCACGCCGCCGGAGGAAGGCGGGGGCGCGGAAATGATCCGGTAATCACCATAACGCACGCTGATCGGCTCGCGTTCATCGACCGTGTACTGCGCCAGATCCGCCTGCGTCCAGATACCCCCGGCCTCGCGCGTCCCCTCTACCAGACGCCGGGCCAGCTCGCCCTGATAAAATCCGGCGCGCCCGGCAACGGCCAGGCGTTCCAGCGTCTGCGCCAGATCGTGCTGGCGAATGATATGCCCCGCCGCTGGCACCTCATTGTCATGCAAAAACACCTCGGCCGCAGCGGGCGACCGACGCAATACCTCGAGGCGAAAACCGGCCATGCGCCGGTAATGGGGCGTGACCTCAAACCCCTCGCGCGCGGCGCGAATCGCCGGCGCCAGCGACCGACCCAGGGGCAGGCGGCCATACTCTTCAGCCAGATGCACCAGGGCCGCCGGCTCACCGGGAATCCCGGCCGCCAGCGGACCATCCACCGACAGCCCGTCGATCACGTTGCCCTGTTCATCCAGATACATATCCCGGTGTGCCTGCAAGGGGGCTTTTTCACGGCCGTCGAGCATGATGTTACGGCCACTGTCCGCCTCATGCAGCAGCCAGAATCCACCACCCCCCAACCCGGAACTGTAGGGTTCGACCACCGCCAGTGTGGCGCTGACCGCCACCGCCGCATCGAAGGCATTGCCCCCGGCGTCCAGGATCTCCAGCCCCGCTTCGGTCGCCAGCGGGTGTGCCGAAGCCACCGCGTCAGCCGGCGGCGCCGAGCGGTCACAGGCTGCAACCAGCGCGACCAGAAGAACAAGGCACAGGCGAAGAATTTTCATGAGCGCTCCCATTAAAATCAGGCATCCAGAAGCAGGCTTCCGGCACACGCACAAGCCGGTCAATCGCCCGGCTGTCCACGCCGTTATGATTCAAGCTTAACAAATTTTTCCGTGCGTCCCGGCGCGATGTTCAGAAGGGCCAATAAAAAAGCCCCGTAAAGGGGCTTTTGTCAGGAGCGGAGCGGGATTGTCAGGCCGAGGCCATCAGCTTTTCATACTTGGCCTGCAGCTGTATCTTGCTTTCCTGGTTGTCCGGATCGACGATGATGCAGTCGACCGGGCAAACCTCGATACACTGGGGCTCATCAAAGTGGCCGACACATTCGGTACACAGATTCGAGTCGATCTCGTAAATCTCGTCACCCTGGTAAATGGCAGTATTTGGACACTCCGGCTCACAGACATCACAATTGATGCATTCGTCGGTAATCAATAAGGACATGCCGAACTCCAGATAGTCTTGCGCAGTGGATAAATCTTATCGCATCCGCCGGCTCAATGCAGCCACAACTTTCTCGTGGACAAACGACGACACATCGCCGCCCAGCCGGGCGACTTCCCGTACCAGGCTGGAGGATATATAGGAATATTCTTCCGCCGGGGTCATAAACACGGTTTCGATATTCTCGGCCAGGTGCCGGTTCATACTGGCCAGCTGGAATTCATACTCAAAGTCCGAGACCGCGCGCAACCCCCGAATAATCACCGTGGCCTCTTGCTGGCGCATAAAGTCCACCAGCAGGATATCAAAACCGCAGACACGCACATTGTCGATATCCTGCAGGACTTCCTGTGCCATGCCGATTCGCTCCTCCAGTGAAAAGACCGGCTGCTTGCCGGTCCCGCCAGCGGCGATCGCCACAATCACCTGGTCAAACAGCCGCCCGGCACGCTGCACCAGATCGCTGTGACCGTTGGTGATCGGATCGAAGGTGCCCGGATAGATCGCAATACGCATAGTTTATCCCCACGATTGAACAGTGCCAGTGTAACGCGTCGCCCGCGCCGCGACCACGCCCGGCCAGGAGAGGATTATTCCTGCGGCGGCTGACGACGGGCAAGCTGGTAAGCCACCTGCCCGGCCTGTTTGTTGCGCAACACTTGCCAGTGGGCCGGCAGGCTGGGCGCCTGGGTGTGGCTGTCGTGTTCGAAGTAGATCCAGGCCGTCTGTGTCAGCCAGCCGGTCTCCAGGGCGGTAAAACAGTCTTCCAGTACCCGGGTCTGGTAGGGCGGATCGAGAAACACAATGTCACAGGGTTCGGGCGGGCGGTCCAGGTAACGCAACACCTCTGACTGGCAAATCGTCATCCGGCTCGCCTGTAGCAGGCGAACATTCTGTTGTAACTGCGATACCACCCGTGGATGGCTGTCCACCAGGGTAACCTGCGCCGCCCCGCGCGAGGCGGCTTCAAAACCGAGTGCGCCGCTGCCGGCGAACAGATCCAGCACCCTGGCGCCGTCGATCACCGGCGCCAGCCAGTTGAACAACGTCTCACGGACCCGATCCGGCGTCGGACGCAAACCGGGCGCGGGGAAAAAACCCAGCTTGCGCCCGCGCCACTGCCCGCCGATGATCCGAAACTGGTTACGTTGCCCTGCCATCCTGGTTGATTCCCGCTGATACATCGTCACGGGTGTTATATCACGCCATCGGGTTTGTACCAATTATGATTACTCTCGCCGAGGGGCAAAGGGAAAACATAACATGGCGATCTCTGCGTCTCTGCGAGATCATGAGATGACTTATAATACAGTTGTGTACCAGCAATAATGAAACTCTCGCCAGGCCGCAGAGATACAAAGGGAACAACATAATCCGGGCATGCTCTGCATCCTGGTGGGAATATCAAGCGTTATTCACTACGACTCCCATTGCCGACGGTCACGGTGAGCAGTTTGTCGGGATGGATGCGTCGCTGGAAGGCATCACGAATATCGGCGGCGGTCACCGCCTCGACCCTGTCGTTGAAGGTATCGAGATAATCATGTGGCAGACCGTAAAACTCGATCATCGCGATGTACTGGACAATGTCCTTGTTACTGTCGATGCGCAGCGGAAAACCGCCGGTGATATTCTTTTTAGCGTGCTGTAACTCTTCCGCGGTCGGGCCCTCGTCGATAAAGCGGGTCAGCACCTCCTGCAACAAGCTCAGCGCTTGTTCGGCCTGATCGTTGCTGGTCTGCAGTCCCATGATAAACGCCCCGTTGACCCGCTGCGGCACAAAGTAGCTGTAACTGCTGTAAGCCAGCCCCCGCTCTTCGCGGATGGTTTCCATAATTCTGGAACCAAACCCGCTGCCACCCAGGATGTGATTACCGACATACAAACTGAAATAGTCACGATCGCCACGCCGCATGCCGGCCTGGCCCACCAGCAGGTGGGTTTGCGCCGAGGGATGGGAGCGGTCCACCCGGTTCGCCTCGTCCAGGGCTTCCACTTCCGGCAGGGCGGGCGCCGCTTCACCGGCATTCAGTTTTGCCGTGATTTTTTCGGCCAGCGCCTCGGCCTGCGGACGATCCATATCCCCAACGATGGCCACTACCGCATTATTAGCCACCAGATAACGTTGATGGAAGGCTTTCAGATCCGCCAGTTCCATGGCCTTGATGCTCTCCTCCTTACCCAGAACCGGCGTGGCATAGGGGTGCTGGCCGAACAGATGACGATAAAACAGATCCTCGGCCAGTTCGCCGGGCGACTGCTTTTTATTCTGCAGACTGACCAGCGTGTTACGTCGCACACGGTTGAAAGCCTCATGCGGGAAAGTCGGCTCGGCCAGGATCGTGGCAAAGGTTTGCATGGCCTGCTCCAGCAGGTCCTCTTCGGTCAGGCTGCGCAGGCTGAAGGCGGCCATATCCCGTTTGACCGACACCCCGTAATTGGCACCGATATCATCGAACCGCTCGGCCAGTTGATCCGAATCCCACTGCCCGGCGCCTTCATTGAGCATCCCGGCGGTCACATTGGCCAGACCCGGCAAGTCACCATCCCGTGCGCTGCCGGCATCGAACACCACCCGAACATCAACCATGGGCAGCTCGGGTGCCGGCACAAACACCACCCGGGCGCCGTTTTCGGTCGTCCAGCTCTGGAACTCGAAACTGCTGTCAACGCCGGCGGAAACCGGTTCGTCGCCACGCTCGAACCGGGCCAGGGTAAAGGTCAATGCCAGAATAACAATAACAGCAAGGGCAATTTTCCAGTTCAGTCGCTTCATCATATTAATCATCAGATAGAAAGGTCTCAGTGTCCGGTGGCGGTCGGTGATCCAGCAGGTTGTTGGCCGTCAAGCGGTAACGGATCGAGTATCGTCACACTGCGGTTATCCTGACGCAGATATTTGCGCGCCACCTGTTGAATCTGTTGCGGGGTGACGGCGTTAATTTTCTCGCGATAGACTTCCATGGTTTGCCAGCCGAGCCCGACGGTTTCCAGAATCCCCATCTGCATGGCCTGATAGAATACGGAATCCTTTTCATAAACATCGCCGGCCACCACCTGGGCCTTGATCCGCGCCAGCTCCGCTTGCCCGACCGGCTCGTTTTTCAACGCCTCGATCTCCTCCAGCAGGGCCTGCTCCAGTTCCGCGATATCATGGCCGCGCGCCGGTGTTCCGCTGAGCATGAACAGGTTGTCCTGCCGCGAATAGAGATCGTAACCGGCATCGGCACCGGCCGCGATTTGCTGCCCGCGCACCAGCCGCGCGGGCAGACGGGCACTGCGCCCGCTGCTTAAAATACCGGCCATCACTTCCAGCGCGTAGGCTTCCCACTCCTGTTCGACGGTTTTGAGTACCGGCACGTGATAGCCGATCAACAAATAGGGCAATTCGGCCGGCTCCTGAACAACGACTCGCCGCTCACCCTTTTGCGGCGGCTCGACCCGCGGCTTGATCGGCGGCACATCGACCCGGGGCAGGCGACCGAAATGTTCTCTTGCCAGGCGGTAAACCGCATCCGGCTCGACATCGCCAACCACCACCAGGGTCGCGTTGTTCGGCGCATACCACTGGTGATACCACTGTTGCAGATCCTCGACGGTCAGGTTCTTCAGGTCGTTCATCCAGCCGATGGTCGGATGCCGGTACGGACTCACCATAAAAGCGGCCGCGTTGAATTTTTCATAGGCCAGGGCGCGCGGGTTATCTTCCGTGCGCAGTTTACGTTCTTCCATGACTACCTGACGTTCCTTTTTAAACTCGTCTTCCGGCAGGGTCAGGTTACGCATGCGATCGGCTTCCAGTTCGAAGCTGATCGCCAGCCGGCTTTTTTCCAGTTGCTGGAAATAGGCGGTGAAGTCCTTGCTGGTAAAGGCGTTCTCGCGTCCGCCGTTTTCGGCGATGATGCGCGAGAACTCCCCGGGGCCGTGTTTTTCGGTACCCTTGAACATCATGTGTTCCAGGACATGGGAAACGCCGGTGATGCCGTTATGTTCGTAACTGGCGCCAATTTTGTACCAGATTTGCGATACCACCACCGGGGCGCGGTGATCCTCGCGCACCAGCAGTTTCATGCCATTATCCAGATTGTATTCGTGGACCTGGCCCAGTGCCGGTAAACAAAACAGTCCCAGCCCGAGCAGAATCAGTAAACGTCGCATTGATTTATTTGGCCTGTATGAGAGGTTGGTGGCTTACTCAAAACATCAAGCAGTGGTAGGATAGTGTCCCTGAAACACAGGAACAACCGGTTCCTCCACATTCCTCGATCACACTCACTACGACCCTGAAATTGATGTTTGGTTTCCGTAAATCCGATTCTGACAAGCGCGACGCAAAATCCGCCGCACCGGGTCTGTTTGCCCGCCTCAAACAGGGGCTGTCACGCACCCGCTCCGGCCTCACCGAGAGCCTGACCCGCCTGGCCCGGGGCAAAAAACAGATCGATGATGAACTGCTCGAAGAGATCGAGACCCTGCTGCTGGGCGCCGATGTCGGCGTCGAGGCGACCCGGCGGGTTATCGATGAACTGACCGCCCGGGTCTCGCGCAAGGAACTGCAGGACAGCGACGCCCTGCTCGACGCCCTGCAACAGGATATGCAGCAGATTCTGGCCCCCTGTGAGGCTCCGCTGACCATCGACACCAGTTGCCAGCCGTTTGTGATCCTGATGGTCGGCATCAACGGGGCCGGCAAGACCACCACCATCGGCAAACTGGCCCGGCAACTCCAGCAACAGGGCCATTCCGTCATGCTGGCCGCCGGGGATACTTTTCGCGCCGCCGCCATCGAACAGTTGCAGACCTGGGGGGAGCGCAACGACATCCCCGTTATCGCCCAGCAACACGGTGCCGACAGCGCCTCGGTCATTTATGACGCCATGGCCGCGGCCCGCTCGCGCGGCATCGATGTGCTGATCGCCGACACCGCGGGGCGTCTGCATACCCAGTCCAACCTGATGGACGAGCTGAAAAAGGTCAAGCGGGTCATGACCAAGCTGGATTCGGCCGCGCCGCACGAGGTGATGCTGGTGGTGGATGCCGGCACCGGCCAGAACGCCCTGGTCCAGGCCGAACAATTCCACAACGCCGTGGGCCTGAGCGGCATTACCCTGACCAAACTCGACGGCACCGCCAAGGGCGGGGTAATCTTTGCCATCGCCCAGAAACTGGGCGTGCCGATCCGCTATATCGGCGTCGGCGAAAGCATCGAGGACCTGCGCCCGTTCCACGCCGGCGAATTCGTCCAGGCCCTGCTGGGCAGCGACGCCGACGAGGCGCAAGAGCAATAATAAAAACCAGGCGGTCAGCGATTTCGTGACCGCATCAGGCAAACAGGCTGAACCAAAGCGTTACGCTTACAGCAGGCAGGTAAAAGGGAATCCGGGGTGAATCTGATCCAACCACCGAAGACACTGAAGCCACTGAAACCGGCTTTGGCCAGGCCGCGTGCGCGCTTTCCTCGGCCCTCGCCCCTCGTCCCTCGTCCCTTTTATTGCTGATGATTCGCTTTACCTCGGCCAGCAAACGCTATCCCGGCGGCTATGAGGCGCTGACCAATGTGAGCTTTCACATGCCGGCCGGTCAGATGGCGTTTTTAACCGGCCATTCAGGCGCCGGCAAGAGCACCCTGCTCAAGCTCATTGCGCTGCTGGAGCGGCCCAGCCGCGGCCAGGTGCTGATCAACAATCAGAACCTGGCCCGTGTCGGCCGCCGCCGCATTCCCTATTTCCGGCGCAACATCGGCATCATTTTCCAGGACCATCAGCTGCTGTTCGATCGCACCGTGTTTGACAATGTGGCCCTGCCGTTGATCATCGCCGGCCAGCCGCAGCGCGAGATCGGCCGGCGGGTGCGCGCCGCGCTGGACAAGGTCGGCCTGCTCAACAAGGAGAAGGCCTATCCGATCACCCTCTCCGGCGGTGAACAGCAGCGGGTCGGCATCGCCCGGGCGGTAGTCAACAAACCACTCCTGCTGCTGGCCGACGAGCCGACCGGCAACCTGGACCCGACGCTTTCCGCCGAGATCATGGGCATTTTCGAGGACTTCAGCCAGGTGGGGGTCACCGTGCTGGTAGCCAGCCACGATCTGGCCCTGATCTCGAGCCTGCCCTACCGTCGCCTGACCCTGGAACAGGGCCGGTTGAGCGCCGACAGTGACCCGAGCGAGTAAACCCATGCGCCGCGACCGTCCTGCCCCGTCCTCCAAACCCCGGCGCAGTGAAGCGCGCCGCCCCGGCCCGCCGGGCCGGCTGCGCATTCACCTGCTGCGCCATGCCCAGGTGTTTTTCTACACCCTTGGCCAGCTCAGCCGCCGCCCGGCCTCGATGCTGATGACCGCCGCGGTCATCGGCATTGCCCTGGCCCTGCCCGCCGGCCTGCATGTGGTGCTCAAAAGCGCCCAGCAACTCAGTGGCGGCTGGGACGAGACGAGCCAGATTTCCCTGTTTTTGCAACGCGGCACCCCCGAGGCGGAGGCACGTCGGCTGGTCCGCCAGCTCGAGGAGCATCCCCGGGTTCGCCAGGTCAACTACATTTCCCCGGAGCAGGCGCTGGCCGAATTCCAGCGCCTGTCGGGCTTCGGCGAGGCACTGGACGCCCTGCAGGAGAATCCCCTGCCGGCAGTGCTGGTGGTCCTGCCGGCCCTCGAACGCAGCAACCCGGCCGCCACCGAGACGCTGCTGGCCGAGCTGCGCGAGAACCCCCGCGTGGATCTGGCCCGGCTCGATGTGCAGTGGGTCAAGCGGCTCTACGCCATCATGGATATCCTGCGCCAGGGGGTCTATGTGCTGGCCAGCCTGCTGGCCCTGGCGGTGCTGCTGGTGGTGGGCAACACCATTCGCCTGGCCATCCAGAACCGCCGCGACGAGATTGTGATCGTCAAGCTGATCGGCGGCACCGATGCCTTCATTCGCCGTCCGTTTCTGTATACCGGCTTCTGGTATGGCCTGTTCGGCGCCCTGATCGCCTGGCTGCTGATCACGGTGTCCCTGTGGATCCTGAGCGGCCCGGTGGAAAAACTGGCCGGCCTGTATCAAAACAGTTTCAGCCTGAGCGGATTGAATATCCAGACCACGGCCATATTGCTGCTATCGGGGATCGCGCTGGGGCTGGTGGGCTCGTGGATCGCCGTGGGCCGCCATCTGCGTGACATCGAGCCGGGCTGAAGCCCAAAATAACCTGAAAATTTGTTACAGATTGCCCTGTTACGGTCGATACCTGTAGCAGTACAGTAATTTGTATCCGATACCCAAAAATGTCAGACATACAGACCCGAATCCTGGTGGTCGATGGCTCGTCCGTGTCACGGGCGATCCTCGCTCGCATCCTGCGCGAGGAGATGGACCACGTCGAGGTGGTGACCTGCGAATCGGGCAACGAGGCGCTGGCACTGCTCAAACAGGCGCATTTCGACCTGATTACCACTGCCCTGCTGCTTTCGGACATGGACGGCCTGGCGCTGAGCCGCGCGGTACGGGACACCAGGCAGCATCATTACACCCCGGTCATCGTGGTCTCCGGCGACGCCGATGAACGTCTGCTGCGCGAGGGTTTCGAGGCCGGGGTCACCGATTATTTCGACAAATCCAGCGGTTACAAGGCCTTTGGCGACTTCATCAAATCCTTCATCCAGCGCAATACCGGGCTGGTCGGCCATGTTCTGTACGTGGAAGACAGCCGCACTGCCGCCGCGGTGACCCGGAAAATCCTCGAAAAACACGGCCTCAAGGTCACCCTGACCGACAACGCCGAGCAGGCCATCGTGCTGCTGGACAACCCCAATCCCGACAGCGAGTTCGACATGGTCATCACCGATTTCTTCCTCGAAGGGGCGTTGACCGGCGGTGACCTGCTGCACGCCATCCGCGCCCGCCTGCACCTGTCGCAGCAGGAGCTGCCGGTGCTGGTGCTGACCGGCTCCGACGACAAACAGAAACAGGTCGAGGTGTTCCACGCCGGGGGCAACGATTTTGTCGGCAAGCCCCTGATCGAAGAGGTGCTGATCGCCCGGGTCCGCTCGCTGCTGTTGATCAAGCACCAGTATGATGCGCTCAAGCAGCAGACCGAGGCGATGCGCTGGATCGCCGCCACCGACAGCCTGACCGGCGTGCGCAGCAAACGCTATCTGGTGGACAACGGTGAAAGCTTCATTCGGGACACCACGCAGCAGCCGGTCTGGGCTATGCTGATCGACATCGATCACTTCAAACGGGTCAACGATACCCTGGGCCACATTACCGGCGATCACGTGCTGGCCGAGCTGGGCGCGACGCTCAATCAGTGGTTCCCGGACGATATGGCCGTGCGTTTCGGCGGGGAAGAATTCTGCGTGCTGGTCCGACAGACCCAGGCCGACGCCATGTTCGAGCTGGCGGAAAAGCTGCGCCACCACATCGAGCACCTGCAGCCGGCCGGGGTCGATATCACCATCAGCCTGGGGCTGGCCAGCACCGAGGACCACCCCGATCTGCCCCTGAGCGACTTCCTCAACAAGGCCGACCAGGCGCTCTACCATTCCAAGGAGCAGGGCCGAAACCGCGCCAGCCTGTTCGCCAGCGACGGCGTGCAGGCCTCCCCATGGAACTATTCCAGCCAATAGTGTTCCACAAGTCTTTGTAATCTTGACAATTTCAGTCTATATATTAGAGTGAACTAATAAGGTATTTGGCACTCTAACTTATCGAGTGCTAGTATTGGTGAATATGATGAATGAGGAAACACAGATTATGAGTAAGGGTCTAGAACTGCAACTGGCCGTCCCGACCGGCAACCTGGAATCCTATATCCAGGCAACGCGCAGTATTCCGATGCTTTCGGCGGAGGAAGAGACCTCACTGGCCCGACGCTGGCAGGAACAGCAGGATCTGGATGCCGCGCAACAGCTGGTGCTCTCGCATCTGCGCTTTGTGGTCCACATTGCCCGCAGTTACAGCGGCTACGGCCTGCCCCAGGCGGATCTGATCCAGGAGGGCAACATCGGCCTGATGAAAGCGGTCAAACGCTTCGACCCCAACGTGGGGGTGCGCCTGGTTTCTTTTGCGGTCTACTGGATCCGCGCCGAGATTCACGAATACATCCTGCGCAACTGGCGCATCGTCAAGGTCGCCACCACCAAGGCGCAGCGTAAACTGTTCTTCAACCTGCGCAGCGCCAAGCAGCGTCTGGGCTGGTTCAACCAGAACGAGGTCGAATCGGTGGCCGAGGATCTGGGCGTCTCCGCCAAGGATGTGCGTGAAATGGAGTCGCGCATGAGCGGCCAGGACGTCGGCTTCGATCAGCCGGATGACGACGACGACGATCGACCCAACCTCTCACCGGTCGGCTTTCTGGAAGACATGAGCCATGAGCCGTCGCAGGTGGTGGAAGACCAGCAGTGGGAGGCGCACAGCAAACAACAGCTGCTGGGCGCCCTGCAGAAGCTGGACGATCGCAGCCGCGACATCATCACCCGGCGCTGGTTGAGCGACAACAAATCCACGCTGCATGATCTGGCCGATACCTACAACATCTCGGCCGAACGGATCCGTCAGCTGGAAAGCAACGCCATGAAGAAATTGCGCGGGGCGTTGTCCGCCTGACGTCAAGGGGCTAGTTTCTAGGCGCTAGTCACCAGAACCCAAATTGAGCGACCAGCATCAAACTACTAAAAGGCCTCCATGCGGAGGCCTTTTTGTTTTCGCTTCTCTCATACGCCCTGGGAAGTAACGCGGAGAACGCAAAGGCGCAGAGGTCGCAAAGTAAAAATTATTTCTCTGCGTCCTTGGCGTCTTTGCGATCTTTGCGTTTTATTCCAGAGCGCCGAAAAGTGGATACCGGCCTGTCAGACGCAGCATCCGCTTCGTAGTCACTTCCCAGGTCGATGCCGAGTTCTTCGGCCACAGCCTGCCAGTAGGGTTCGGCCTCGCAGGAGCAACAGTCGCACCAGACGGCGATACCGTCGTGCATGCTGATGGAATTCCGGGGCTGTGATTTGCCGCTCATGGTTCACCTCTGCCAAACAAGTGATCGCGGAGCCCGCACGAGGGATTGCTTCTTATCCACCAGAGATATTACTGATTTGGTTTGGGTTCCTCGGTATCGGGGTCCAGCTCTGGTATTTCATCTTCGTCATCCGTTTCATGCCCCTGTTCCTCACCGTTGTCACTGGAAACCACCTTGCTGATCTTCTGCTGCAACTTGAACATTTCGTTTTTCAGCCGTTGCTCGCCTTCCTTGTGCCCGCCTTCATACATGGAGGCGTATTCGTCCATCATGTTCTCCATGGTTTCCATGGTGGTCTCAAGGTTTTTCTGCAAACTTGCCTTCTCATCCCGCAGCTGTTTGTTTTCGCGCTTGAGCTTGACGAGCAGCGATTCACGTTCGGCGTCGCCCTCGTCTTCGGTTTCCAGTAAATGATAGTAGCTTCTGACCAGCCTTTCGACATCGTGATCCACCTGCAGCAGCTGTTCCGGGTCCCGTCCCATGAACAGGCGCAACACGTGGGAGTAGAGGCTGGTTTCACATTTGAGCATCGCCCGGGCCCGGGCCTCGGCCTGCTCGGCATTCATTTCAAGATGCTCGGTAAGCAGCGCGACGAGTTTCTGCCGCCGTTCGGGCTCCGACTCGCGCAGGCGATGGATCAACTCCAGGGCCAGCCGCCGGTGCTTGCGCTGACGGCGAATCATCCACACCAGCAGCACAATGGCGCCCAGCAACAATACCGCGCTCAATTCACTGGTCAGCACCAGCAAGCCGGTCAGAAACTCGTTCATAGTTCCAACTCCTTCTCTTCGGAGGCCAGAACATCACGGCGTAACTTGCGCAAATAAACATAGATCGCCAGACCACCCAGGATGAGTAACAAATTGGTCACGACCACCATGCCAATCACCCAGCGCCAGTCCAGTTCCGTTTGCGTCTGCGGTTCACTTTGTGGACCGCCGGCGGTTGAGGCCGGGCTGTCGTCCCCTTCGCTGGCCAGGGCGCTGGCCGGCGCACGGCCTATCAGGCGTTCCACATGACTGACAAAATCACGTCCATCCTGGCGGGTCGCCTGAAATTCAATGCTCAGGCTCTCGCCACGCAAGCTCGCCGGCACCTCGGCCTGCCAGGCATTGCCCTCGCGGGTCAGTTCGATCGGCATATCGGCGCTGTTATGCACCGCCACCTGGATTGAGTCGGGCTGGAACAGGGCCGTCACCGGGTTAATCTGAAGTCGGTAATCTCCCTCAGGTTGCTCGTCCAGTCGGATGGTCAGCGGCGCGTCATACACGCGCAGATGATGGACCTGCTCGCGTTCGAAGGTCGGGCTGCTGGCTCGCACCCGCAGAGTATGCTCACCGACTACCAGAGCCTGTTGCATATCGCGCTGGTAAGCCCCGTCGGTGTCGGTATCGTTCAGTTCATAGCGCGACACCCCGGAATCCGGCGGATTATCGGTATGCAGGCTGAAGTCGACCAGTTCAAGGAAGGATTGATCGTTGAGCCGTTGCCCTTTGTCACTGAGCCAGGCATTTATCTTCAGCGGATCCTGAAGCAACAGATGATCCGGCAACGGATCCACCTGCAGTTGCAGATTGGTCAGCACCGTGACCCGGTTATCGGGATCCTCGCGGGTCTGCAGCTGCCACTCACCGCTTTGCGGCTGTTCGATGGTCACCAGATCATAGGCCTGTTCGCCATACCAGCGTGCCGACGAAGGATGATCTGTTTCGCGCCAGGATTGCTGTTCGGGAGTGACGATACTCAGAGATGGGTCGCCATCTTCACGAAACACCAGCAAGGTAATATCCTCGACCATGTCATCGACGACAAAGCGGTTGTTCGTCAGGGGCAGGGTCTGCACCGTGACCGCCTTTTCAAACAGCCGCAGAAACAGTCGTTGCAGCGCCTCGCTGTCGCGGGCCTCTTCATACCAGCCGCCGCTGGCGGCCGAAAGTGTCGTCAGCAGTTCCCGATCCACGCCGTCGGAGAGCCCGAGCGTATGGATTTTGACCCCGGCGCGTTGCAGGCGCGGCAACAGGTCCTCCAGGATTCGCCGACGGGAAGCCGCGCTCTCGCGCGGCTTATCACTGACATCCACCTTGCCGTCGGTGAGTAATAACAGGTGCCGATCATAGGCCGGATCCGGCGATTGCCAGTTGAACGCCGCCTTCTCCAGCGCGGCCTCGATGTTGGTATACAGACCGCGGGAATGGAGCGCGTCCGCTTCACGCCGGGCGCGCGCTTTCCAGTCGGCGTCAACCCGCCCGTAGGGTACGGCCATGTTCACGTACTGTCCGAACGTCCAGACGCCCGCGCGGGTTCCCTCCGGCATCAGACCGGTGAGCAGCTTCAATGCCGGACGACGCAGGTTGTCGGGATCGGTCTGCTTCATACTGCCGGAGATATCGATCAGGACACGCAGATCGGTCGTCGGCGCCGCGTCCGCCCACAGGGGCGCAGCGCCCGATAAGAGCAGAAGCATAAGAAATAAAGCGTAACAGCGTGAGTGTTGCACAAATGCCAAAAACCCGAGACTCCATCTTGAAATGACTCCCGCACGGAGAAAAATCCCGGCGGTTCATTCAGTTATCGGCGAATGCGACGACAGAGTTGAGTGTTTGACGGACTTTTGACAGAAAAAGTGACAGGCAGAGGGGAACAACCGACCCGAAAAGCGCCTGCGCACTTTTCGGGCAGGCAACGGTTCAGCCGGCGATAATCACGGACAGTAAACTGAACCAGGCAATGGCGACCAGAACAATCACAATCACCATGGGCAAATTCTGGAACGTGAACATTTCTTTCATGGGGCTCTCCAAAAAAACGTCGTCTTCAATAAGTAAATTCTAATAAACCCGGGACGGCGCATCAAGTCGACCTGTCCTTATCCTCTTCGGAGGTGTCTTCCCGGCGCCGACTGGGAATCCGCGGATCGTCATCATCCATCAAAATCCGGTGGGCCGGGCCTTCCAGGTCCTCGAACTGCCCGCTGCGCACCGCCCAGATCAGCGCCCCGATGGCCACCGCCAGCACGATCACGGCGATGGGGATAAGCAGATAGAGGATCTCCATAACGTCTCCTTGAATTCCCACTCCCGGCTTTATCAGCCGGGACGCCCCTCATTATCCGCCACCGGCGATAGCGGTGAAACCCCGGCTTCCCGATCCGGTGCCGACGCCGGCTTTTCCCCGCGTAACAGGCGCAGGGCATTGAGTACCACCAGCAGCGAACTCAGGGACATGCCCAGCGCGGCAAGCCAGGGCGTCAGGAAACCGGCCGCCGCCACCGGCAGGGCCACCAGATTATACCCCAGTGCCCAGCCGATATTCTGGCGAACGATGCGCAGCGTGGCGCGTGACTGCTTGACGGCCCCCAGCAAATGGCCCAGCCGGTTGGACTGCAAAATCATGTCGGCGCTGTTGCGGGCCAGTTCCACCCCGCTGGCCATGGCAATGGAGACATGGGCCTGGGAGAGGACCGGGGCATCATTGACCCCGTCGCCGACCATCGCCACGGTCTGCCCCTGCTCCTGCAGTTCCCGCAAACCGGCCAGCTTGTCCGCCGGCAGCAGGGCGCCCCGCGCCTGTTGAATTCCCAGCTGTTCGGCGACCCGGCTCACCGCGGCGGCGTCATCGCCGGAAAAGAGCCGGACCTCGATCCCCAGCTCCTGCAGTCCGGCCACGGTCGCCTTCGCATCACAACGCAGCCGGTCGCTCAGCTCCAGCAGTGCCAGCATCCCCTCGCCCGAGCCCAGATAGACCGGGCTCGTGCCGGGCGTCGCCGCGGGTACCGCGCCGCCCTCGATGCCGCTCAGTTCGCTGACAAAGGCCAGCGTCCCTACCCGGTAGGTCACCCCGTCGATCTCGCCGCTCACCCCGCAACCGGGTGTCGCCTGCAGCCGTTCAACGGAGGGCGGCGCCCCCGCTTCGGCGCGAATGGCCCGGGCCAGCGGGTGTTCCGAGCCCTGCTCCAGGGCCGCCGCCAGTGCCAGCGCGCGTGGCGCCGACAGCTCGCCCAGCGGGCGGACCCGGGCGAGCGACAGCTGACCCTCGGTGAGGGTCCCGGTTTTGTCGAAAATCAGCGTATCCATGCGCGCCAGGGTCTCCAGCGCGTGGCCCCGCGTGGTAATCACGCCGCGGCGGGTCAACTGACCGGTACTGGCGGTCATGGCCACTGGCGTGGCCAGTGACAGGGCACAGGGACAGCTGACCACCAGCACCGCCACGGCCACCCAGAAGGCCCGGGCCGGGTCGATCTGCCACCAGATCAGCCCCGCGCCGGCGGCCAGCAACAGGACCAGCAACACGAAATGGCCGGTGCCGCGCTGGGCCAGCCGGGCTATGCGCGGTTTTTCACTCTGGGCCCGATCCAGCAGCCGCTGAATACCGGAGAGCACGGTATCCTGTCCGACCCGGGTCACCCGCATCTCCAGCGGACTCTCCACGTTGACGGCACCGCCGATCAGGCCATCGCCGGCCTGTCGCGGGCGGGGCAGGCTCTCCCCGGTCAGCAACGATTCGTCCACACTCGAGGTGCCGCTGAGCACCTCGCCATCGGCCGGTACCGTCTCACCGGGTCGGATGCGGACCCGATCGCCGGGCACCAGTTCGGCGACCCCGACCTGGGTCTCCTCTCCCTGCGCATTCAGCCGCGTGGCCAGCGCCGGTAGCAGCGTGGCGAGATTTTCCACCGCCGCGCTGGCGCGCTGGCGTGCCCCCATCTCCAGATAGCGACTCAACAGCAGGAAAAACACAAACATGGTGGCCGATTCAAAATAGACCTCGCCACCGCGCGTGACGGTGGCAATGGCACTGGCGATGTAGGTGCCGCCCACGGCCAGCGCTACCGGCACGTCCATGCCCAGCTGACGCTGGCGCAGATCCCGCCAGGCGGCGGTGTAGAACGGCCAGCCGGCGTACACCACCACCGGGGTGGCGATAATCAGGCTGACCCAGCGCAAGAAGTGCATCATGTCGCGGCTCATGCCCTGGTCCTCGCCGGCATACAGCGCCACGGCCAGCATCATGACCTGCATCATCCCCAGGCCGGCAATGGCCAGACGCCGCAGGGCGCGGCCGCGCTCGCGCTGCTGGACCTGGGCCTGACGGTGCGGATCGTAAGGATGGGCGCGGTAACCGATGGCGCTGATCGCCCTGAGGATGTCGCTGAGCTGAATCTGTCGCTCGTCCCAGCGCACGCGGGCGCGCTGGGTGCTGTAATTGACGGAAAATTCCAGCACGCCGGGCAAGTTGCCGACGTGTCGTTCATTGAGCCAGACACAGGCGGCGCAGGTGATGCCTTCCAGAATCAGCGAGGCCTCGCGCTCCTCGGGTTCACCGCTGACGAAGCGTTGCTGCACTTCGGGCCGATCGTAGAGATCCAGCGTCTTCAGTGCCTCGGGCACCAGTTGCGCGGGGTTGGGGGCATTTTCGGTGCGATAGCGATAGAAGTCTTCCAGGCCGGCCTCGACAATGGCATTGGCCACCGCCTCGCAGCCGGGACAACACATGGGCCGGGCCTCGCCATCGATCACAGCCTGGTAATGGCTGCCTGGAGGAACCGGCTGCCCGCAATGAAAACAGCTGTGATGTTCCTCGCTCATCGCAAACGGCTCAGCGCGCCGCCTCTATCCGGGTGCTTGCCTTGATCTCATGGCGCTGTTCACCCCGGCGTATCTGCAGCAGCAATTCCCAGCGCCCGCCTTCGGGCAACACCGGTTCGGCCAGATAACTGCCGGGCTCGTCGCTCAGCGGTGACATGACAAACGCCTGATCCAGCCGGCTGTCGCCCGGGCGCAAAAAGAGGCCCCGCACCTCGGCGTCACTGATCGGTGTCCCATCCCGCTCAAGAACCCGCAGCTTGAAGACAGACGCCTGCCCGGCCCGGGCCTCACCCAGCCAGCCTTTTTGCACCTGCCAGCCCCGTTCCTGCTGTTCCTCAAAGCGCTGTTGAAACTGGTTGAATTCATCCTGCTCATTGCGAAAATCGCGCGCCACGGTACCGGGAAAATGGGAACTCACCTCCCCGCCACTGTGCGGCTCGGGCAGCAGCCAGCGGGTCGCCTCGCTGTCCAGGCCTTTTTGCGCCAGCAGGATATAGACGGAATTGACGGCAATGACGACCATGAAAAAGATCACGATCGCCGCCGGTCCCCAGTGAAACCAGCGACCGGTTTCGCCATCCGCGCGGCGCGCATCGCGTTGGCTGCTGATAATCCCCAGCACATAGACCGTCACCAGATAAACGGCAATATGAATGGCAAACACATCGGCCCCCGGCCAGGTAATGATGACCGTGGGCATATAGATACCCACCACCAGCAAGGCCGCGACCACTGCCACCATCTTGCCGTCCAGCCGGCTGAAGCGGTACAGCAGGGCAAAACCAATGGCAATGGCAATCACGCCACCGAGCAGGGAATACAAAATATCTGTCATGGCAGCGACCTTAGTCTGTTAGCGGTGTATAGAAAACGGTATTACGACGGGTCGTGAGCGGATCGTCACTGTCCAGCTGACGAATCACAAACTCGAACGACCGGCGTTCCTGCTCGGCTGTTTGCGGCCGCCGGTTCACCTTGGCGATCAGCTTGAGACTGTGTTCAGCGCTGACCGTGACTTCACTGTTCCCCCCCAGGTCCAGTTCCGCCTGCGGGAGTCCTTCAATACTGATCCGGTAACGGATCGCGTCGCTGGTCTTGTTGTTGATCTTGATCTCGTAACGATTCTGAATCCGGCCGTCGGAGAGTGTGACGGACAACGGCTGACGGAACTGGGCCACACTCAGCTCAACCTTGTCCCGATGCGAGATGGCCCAGGCCAACAGGCTGACCGCGGCGATCAGCACCAGCGCATAGCCCAGATTTTTCAGGTTGAAGGGATTGCTCTTTTTCCCTTCCAGGGCGTTTTGCGAGGTATAGCGGATCAGTCCGCGCGGATAACCGATGCTGTCCATGATGGTATCGCAGGCATCGATACACAGGGCGCAGGAGATACACTGATATTGCAGGCCATTACGAATATCGATACCGACCGGGCAGACCTGCACGCAATAGCCACAATCGATACAATCGCCTACCTTGTCGGCGATACGCGCCTCGCGCTCCATGTAATCTTTGGACGGTTTATGCCGACCCTGCCCGCGCTCGCCGCGTTGCTCATCGTAGGCCACAATCAGGGTATCCCGATCGAACATCACGCCCTGGAAGCGGGCATAGGGGCACATATAGGTGCAGACCTGCTCGCGCGCCAGACCGGCCATCACATAGGTTGTGGCGGTCAGAAACAGGGTCGTGGCATACGCCGCGAAGGGCGCCTGCCCCTGGAAGAAATCCACGGCCAGCTGCGGCGCATCGCCCCAGTAGAGCGTAAACGTCAAACCGGTGACAAACGCCATGGCCAGCCACAGCAGATGCGTCATTCCCAGTTTGATAAACTTGGCCATGCCCCACGGCGCGTTCGCCAGTTTAATCCGGGCATTACGTTCGCCCTGCACCAGCCGTTCGATCAGAATATAAACATCCGTCCACAGGGTCTGGAAGCAGAAATAACCGCAGAAGACACGCCCGGCAACGCCGGTGACGAAAAACAGCAACAGCGCAAATATGACCAGCAGCCCCGCCAGCCAGAAAATATCCTGGGCATAGACCACCAGATCAAACAGATAAAACCGTCGTCCGGCCAGATCGAACAATACCGCCTGGTCCGGTGCGTTTTCGCGCGCCCAGCGTAACCAGGGCAGCAAAAAGTAAACGCCATAGGCCAGCGTCAATATCGCGTATTTAATCGTGCGAAAGCGTCCTTTGACCGAACGCGGATAGATTGGAATACGGGCCTGGTAAGCGGGTTGTGTCATTCCTGCATCAATTTAGTGTCAGACATCCACGGGTAATGCCAAATAAATAAAGGGAGGGACGTTCGCCTGTTGCAAACGCGCCCTCCCACCGGTTGTTTTTGTTGTTTTCGAGTCGGGCAATCGAGCCTAGTTCCCGCCGCCCATTTCGTGCACATAGAAAGTCAGAATCTTGATCTCGGTATCCGACAGGCGCTCTTTCCAGGCCGGCATTTCTCGCGATACACCATTACGTACCATTTTCATCACGGTCTCTTTTTTCGCCTGATTGCCCGCGGCACCCGGAACATCGATAATGGTCCAGATACTGTCGGTGAGGTTCGCTGAACCCATCGCTGTTTTGCCTGTGGCATTGTCACCATGGCATACCGCACAATTGGTATTGAATACCTGCTTGCCGCGTTCGACTTCTCCGGCATCCAGGTCATCGCCGGAAAGGCTCAGAACATATGCCGAAACATCGCTGATTTGATCCTGCGAGAGCTGTCCCTTGAAGGCCGGCATATTGCCCTGGCGACCTTCACGAATGGTATGTTCGATCTGTTCGAACGAACCACCCCACAGCCAGGCATCGTCGATCAGGTTCGGGTACTTGCCCATCACGCCATTACCTCCGGTCTGATGACAGGCGGCACAGTTGTCCGCGAACAATACCTTGGCCCTGGAAAATGCGAAACCACTCTGCTCAGGATCGGCCTGAATCTCCTGGTATGAAGCCTGACTCAACTGCTCAACATATTTGGCCTGTGCCTCGCGAGCTTCCTGCATTTCTTTTTCAAACAGCGCACGCGTATTCCAGTGCGTGGTGACTGTCTTGCCGTCTTCGGTGGTATAGGTGATGTCGTTCATCACACCCTTGGTATAATCGTCACCAATGGGTAATGTGGGGTAAAGAATCCAGTAAATAATTGAAAACACAACCGTGGCATAGAACGCCCACAGCCACCAGTTCGGAAGCGGATTGTTAAACTCCTGCAGATCACCGTCCCAGGCATGACCGGTTGTCTGTACTGTCTTCTGGCTTTTATCTTTACTCATTGTCTGTATCCTTGCGATGGCCTACGTCATCATCTTCAAACGGAATATTCTTGTACGACTCGAGACGGCGACTGCGCTTGCGGTTTGTAAAGACATACAAAATGATGCCCACAAACGTAATGAAGAAAAGAAGCAACAGGAACGTTTTTGCGCCCCCGGAATGCACCATCGATTCTATCCAGTCATACATATCAGGTCAGCTTCCCTTTAACGGTACTGCACAAAGTGCCCGTCCTCGAACTCACTGAAGTCCACCATGGTGCCAAGTACCTGCAAATAGGCCACGAGGGCATCCATCTCACTGACAACCATCGGGTTACCGTCGTAGTTACCCTGGTTGGCCTCGGTGACGAGGTTTTCCGTAGCGGCATTGATGTCCAGCTGTTTGGCGACGTCTTCGCCGAAACGTTCGACATTGGTCTGGTACTCTGCCTCGGTTTCTGAATAAGGCACACCCACGACTTTCAGCGCCCGCATGCGGTCGGCTACATCCTTATAGTTCAGCTTGTTTTCCAGCAGCCAGGGGTAATTCGGCATAATCGATTCAGGGACCACGGAACGCGGTGCAACCAGATGCTGGACATGCCATTCGTTGGAGTATTTTCCACCAACACGCGCCAGATCGGGCCCGGTCCGCTTGGAACCCCACTGGAAGGGGTGATCGAACTTCGATTCGGCGGCCAGGGAATAGTGGCCGTAGCGCAATGCCTCGTCACGAAACGGGCGCACCATCTGGGAATGACACAGATAGCATCCCTCCCGCACATACAAATCACGACCACGCAGCTCCAGTGGCGTGTAGGGCCGAACGGTTTCCTTGCCGGAAACTTTTACCTCTTCGATCGTGTCATCGATCATGTATAGCGGAACGATTTCGACCAGACCGCCGATACTGATGACGATCAGAGTCAGGACGATAAGCCAGCCGGCATTGGTTTCTATAGTTTCGTGTTTCATTGCTCTTCTCTAATCCTGTTGTTCTTTAGGCCTTGGCCATTTTCGTGGCCAGCTTGGCTTCCAGTTCAGCCCTTTCACGACTTGCCTTGCGGATGGTCATGTAGACATTGAATGCCATCAGGATCATACCGGCAACAAAGAATGCGCCGCCAATGGCCCGGAATACGTATGGCTGGTGCAGGAAGGCAACGGATTCCACAAAGGTATAAGCCAGATTGCCGTATTCATCAAAAGCGCGCAGCAGCAGGCCCTGGCCGATACCGGCCACCCACATGGCGCTGATGTAGAGCACGATACCGATGGTCGCCAGCCAGAAGTGCAGATAGATCAAGCGGTCGCTGTACATTTTGGTTTCCCACAGGCGCGGGATCAGGTGATACAGCGAGCCGAAGGTGATCATGGCAACCCAGCCCAGCGCACCGGAGTGTACGTGACCGATAGTCCAGTCGGTGTAATGCGACAGCGCGTTAACACTCTTGAGCGACATCAGCGGGCCTTCAAAGGTCGACATGCCGTAGAACGACAGGGCCACGATCAAAAAGCGAATGATCGGATCGGTACGCAGTTTGTCCCAGGCACCGGAGAGGGTCATGATCCCGTTGATCATCCCGCCCCATGACGGCATGAGCAGCAGGATGGAGAAGGTGGCCGCCAGTGTGGAGGTCCAGTCGGGAATCGCGGTCCAGTGCAAATGATGGGTACCGACCCACATGTACAGGAAGATCAGGGCCCAGAAATGGATGATCGACAGTCGATAGGAATAGACGGGACGGCCGGCCTGCTTCGGCACAAAGTAATACATCATGCCAAGGAAGGCCGCAGTCAGGAAAAACCCTACGGCATTATGGCCATACCACCACTGGGTCATGGCATCCTGAACACCGGCATGCAGACTGTAAGACGAGAGGCTGAACATGCTGACCGGGACGGCCATGTTGTTAAAGATGTGTAACAGGGCGGTTGCCAGAATAAAGGCGATGAAGAACCAGTTGGCCACATAAATGTGCGGCTGGCTGCGGCGGCGCAGGGTCTGTACATAGATCCAGAAATAGGCCACCCAGGTGACGGCGATCAACAGATCGATCGGCCAGACCATTTCCGCGTATTCCCGGGCCTGGGTGTAACCGAACATGTAGGAGATCGCGGCCAGCGCGATGGAAGCCTGCCAGCCCCAGAAGGTCAGATTGGCGAGACCATCGTTGTACAGGCGCGCCTGACAGGTCCGTTGCACCACATAATAGGAGGTGGCGAACAGCGCACTACCCCCAAAGCCAAATATGACCAGTGTCGTGTGCACCGGACGCAGACGACCAAAAGTGATTTCCGGGATATCGAAATTCAGAAATGGCCAGGCCAGTTCGGAGGCAATATACAAACCTGCGAACATTCCCAGCACACCCCAGACAATGGTCATAATGGTGAACTTGCGAACAATATCGTAGTTGTATTGTTCCGCAGCCTGTGCAGTTGAGTGGGCCATATAACGCCTCTTGGTTCTAGGTTGAATCAGGTGATGATAAGGGAGTTTTCCGCCTGCACCGCCACAGGAATCCTGAGAAAATCCCTCGGAAATATCGATATATAAGAATATTGTAAAGTATCTGTAAAGCGACAGGCAACTGCCGATGACCTGGCCAGTATAGACGCGCCATCCCCTTCAGCACCAATCGGGGGAGGGGATCTGCCGAAGTCGACAGATTATAGCTTACTTATTGTGCGGTTATTGCCAGAGCGCCAGCAGTAACGGAATGTAGTGGTCTATCAGCAACAGCGCGAACAGCAACATCAGATAGAGGATGGAATAGCCGAACGTTTTGATGGCGATTTTCGGATCCCTGTCCGACTGCATGCGAATGGCGTAATAGAGAAAGATGCCGCCGAGGATAAGCGCCCCGATAAAATAGAGCCAGCCGCTCATCCGGGTGGCAAACGGCAACAGCGTCACGCCAAACATAATAATGGTGTACAGCAGCACATGCAGACGGGTGAACTGTACCCCGTGGGTAACCGGCAACATCGGCACATTGACCCTGGCGTACTCCTCGCGTTTATGAATCGCCAGAGCCCAGAAATGGGGCGGGGTCCAGGTATAGATGATCAAAAACAGCAACAGGCTGTCGGGATGGATATGCCCGGTTACCGCCGTCCAGCCCAGTACCGGCGGCGCGGCACCGGCCGCGCCACCGATCACAATATTCTGCGGCGTGGCGCGCTTCAGGTACATCGTATAAACAAAGGCATACCCGATCAGCGACAACAGGGTCAGTACCGCGGTCAACGGATTAACCAGATAGATCAGGATCACCATCGAGGCAATGCCAAGCAGGGCGGAGAACAGCAGTGCCTGTTTGTTGGTAATCGTGCCGGAGGGCAGGGGCCGTTTTGAGGTCCGTTGCATCTGCGCATCGATCTTCTGATCCACAATCTGATTGATCGCCGCCGCCGATGCCGCGGCCAGACCAATGCCCAGGGTACCGAAGATCAGCGGCTGCCAGGGCACCATCCCCGGCACCGATAAAAACATACCCACAATAGCCGTGAATACGATCAACGCAACGACCTTGGGTTTACACAGGGTATAGTAGTCACACCATAACCGGAAAATATCCGGGCGAACTTCAGACTGTTTGACGGTCTCCCCCATCATCTTCTCCGCGGCTCGAATGCCAGGTGGTTCAGGGTTACCAGGGTGAGTAACAATAACGCACCCACGCCGTTATGCGCCACTGCCACAGCCAGCGGCAGGGACAGCAGGACATTGGCAATTCCCAGGCTGACCTGGAGTAACAATACGGCCAACAGGGTCAAACCCACAGGCCGCAGAGTTTCACCAAAACGGCCCAGCAACAACATCAATCCCAACGCACCCAGGTACAAAAAGGTGACCAGCGCGCCAAGTCGATGGGTGAAGTGAACCGTGACCCGTGCGGTGTTGCTCATCACCCCGCCTTCATAATCCGGCCCGATACCGTGCCAGAAAGTAAAGGCTTCGCCAAAGTCAGTCTGCGGCCACCACTTGCCCTGGCAGGTCGGAAAATCAGTGCAATGCAACGCGGCATAGTTGGCACTGGTCCAGCCCCCCAGCATAATCTGCCCCACCACGATCAACAGAGCGATCAGGGCCAGTTTTTTCAATTGCCCGACCTGTATGCCAGTACGTAATCGAGAAAACAGGTTCATATGCCGCAGTGTTATCCACCAGAGCAAAGACAGGGTCGCCATCCCCCCCATTAAATGCAGCATGACGATCACGGGTTTGAGCTTGATCGTGACCGTCCACATCCCGAGCAAAGCCTGGAAGATAATCAACACACTCAGGAACAACGGCAACTTGAGTGCCTGTTGTGGATGACGGCGATTGCGCCAGGCAATAAAGGCCAGAGTAAATACCAGCAGACCCAGAATACCGGCAAAATAGCGGTGTACCATTTCCTTCCAGGCCTTGTGCGCCTCGACCGGACGCTCGGGATACAGCGCATTGGCCGTCAGCACATCCTGCTCGCTCTTCGGCACACCCAGGTGTCCATAACAGCCCGGCC
This sequence comes from Thiohalophilus sp., assembly GCF_034521165.1. Taxonomy (NCBI): domain Bacteria; kingdom Pseudomonadati; phylum Pseudomonadota; class Gammaproteobacteria; order Thiohalomonadales; family Thiohalophilaceae; genus Thiohalophilus; species Thiohalophilus sp. The sequence continues at coordinate 449,983 of NZ_JAXHMV010000008.1, read as the reverse complement.
AATCCGGGCAGCCCAGCCCGGCATGCGACAGGCGGACATAGGCCCCCAATATCACCACACACAGGGCCAGCACGCTGGCAATCAAACCCAGTCTGGCAAACAGTGTTTCTTTGTTCATGTTTATTATCCTGATCGCGCAAACTTCAGCAAACGTTCCAGATCCCGGATAGCGCCCTTTGGTTCGTAGTCTTCGGGATAACTCATCATCAGATAACCCCGTGGGTCCACCAGATACATTGACTGTAGCGACGGGCCCGAACCGGTATCGTGTTTAAATTGATCAACTACTTTCCGCAGGTTGGCATCATCCGCATAGACGATCTTCAAATCCGGATGGTCTTCCAGGACACCACGCAGGCTTTCTTGTGGCGCACCGTCTGTCGAGATATGAATACGGACAAGCCGCTGCCGGTTGCCCCCCTGGGCCAGACGAATCTGACGCATCAGGTACAACTCTTCGACACATTCCGGGTTACAGCTCGCACCACCAAAATGGATCATCAACCACTTATCACGCACATCGGAGAAACGAAAAGTCGCACCTTCTTGATCAGTCAGGGCAACATCCGTCAGCAGGCGTGGCGGCTGAATCAGATCACCATGGTTGCGTTCACCACCTATATCCCATTTATCCAGATTAAAATACAGGACCAGGACAATAATAATCGGCAAAAAGAATACCGCGACAAGCAGCAGGAATTCCCGCCGACCCTTGTTTCGCTGTGCCTCACTTACGTTCGTGTTCTGCATGTTCAATTTTTCTACTGTTGACAAATATAAATATCAAAAACAGCGCCAGCGCCAGGGTAAACCATTGCACGGCATAACTGGTACTCTTCTCGGGTGAACTACTGACAATCTTCCACTCTCTGACGAACCCGTGTGGCTCATTTTCATCCAGTTGCAATATATACGGATACAGCTTGTGGCCTGTTTGGTCCTCGAGTTCGTTTATATCCAGCCATTGCACCACCAGTGGCCAGCTTGCGTCAGTATAACTTTGTTCGCCCAGCTTCAGACCGATGTCTGACGGCAGTTTCAAGCGACCCGTCAATTCAATTTGTTGCTTCGGTGTTGTAAACTTCGGCAGCTTGTCACGTTGTAAATGGCCATCGATCCAGCCGCGATTAACCAGGATGTATTGCTGCATACCGTCGATTCGTAACGGTGTCAGCACGTGATAACCCGCCCGCTTTTGATGAACCTGGTTATCCAGCAATATTTGCCGATCATCGTCAAACTGGCCGCTGATTCTGACCCGTCGATATTCTATCTGATCTGTCGGGACGAGCCGGGATAGTTCAACGGCAGGCCGGGCTTGCTGCTCGGCGAAGCGCTGCTCAATTTCCCGTTTTTCCTGCGCCCGGTCCAGTTGCCAGAAACCCAGGCGCAGCAATACCGGCAGCAGGATAATTGTTGCGATCGTCGGCCAGAGGCGCGGCCTGAATTCACGATTGCCAAATTGCATTTTATCACCCGCCGTCCATATGCCCGTCGCGACATTTTGGGTATACTTTATTCACCAGTTAGCGGAGGTAACCATGCTTTTTAAAGCAGCGATCGTCATTGTCCTCGTGCTGATATTACTCAGCCTGGCCACAGCCATGTTTTCCATGCTCAAAGGTAACCAGGACTCCACGCGTACCGTCAAGGCATTGACCCTGCGAATCGCGCTGTCTATCGGTCTGCTTATCTTTATTATGATCGGTTATTCGCTCGGCCTTATTTCACCACACGCGCTGATATAACGCCACGGTGAATTGACTTTTTCTTGCGTCGGATTTTTTCCGCTACAGTGATTTACGGCCGTTATTCGGCTAAATAACCGGCATCTGTTTGATACCAAAAAAAAGGCGCCGCAATCGCGGCGCCTTCCATAGCCATGTTATCGCCTGTTACAGCCAGTATACGAAAATAAACAGGCCGAGCCAGACCACATCCACAAAGTGCCAGTACCAGGCCGCGGCCTCGAAAGCAAAGTGGTGCTTCGCGGTAAAGTGACCCTTGATCGACCTCAACAACATCACCAGCAGCATGATGGCGCCAATCATTACATGCAGACCATGGAAACCGGTCAACATAAAGAAAGTCGAGCCATAAATACCGGATGACAGCTTCAGATTCAGATCACTATAGGCATGACCATATTCCCAGGCCTGCAGTGAAATGAACACGGCCCCCAGTAGCACAGTCAGGAAAAGACCCCCAATCAGTTGTGTACGGTTGTTTTTCTTCAGACCCCAGTGCGCCCAAGTGACGGTCAAGCCGGATGTCAGCAGAATAATGGTGTTATAGAACGGGATTCCCCAGGCACCGACAACTTCCTTCGGCTTGTCGAAACCTTGCTGGTTCGGTACCTCAATAAGAGGCCAGGCGGCCTGGAAGTTTGGCCATAACAATTCGCCTGTCATCGCGTTATTGCCTGCGCCGTCCAGCCAGGGTATTGCCCATTGCCGTACGTAGAACAGGGCGCCAAAAAAAGCAGCAAAAAACATCACTTCCGAAAAGATAAACCAGGCCATCCCCATGCGGAAAGAGGTATCCACCTGCGCATTGTATTGTCCACCTTCACTTTCGGAAATGACTTTGCCAAACCAGCCAAACACCATCATGATGACAATAATGGCACCGGCGATCATCCACAGGCTGGTGCCACCATGCAGCCACCCGGCAAAACCGGCCAGCATAGTGAACAGACCGATCGAGCCGACAATCGGCCAATGACTCGGCTCGGGCAAATAATAGCTACCTTGTGCGTTTGACATGGCTACCCCTCTTTTATGCTTATAGTGCTGATTGTTATTAGTTCGAATAGGTCAGACTGTTTTCAGTAACCACCGCAATGCGTTTGTTGTCACCTTCCAGCCTGGCATTTTTATCAGTATCAAAAAATGTGTAACCCAGCGTTATCGTACTGATGTTTTTAGGCAGATCCGGATCCACCACAAACACCAATGGCATTTCTTTGGCCTCTCCCGGTTGGAAAGTCTGCTGGTTGAAGCAGAAGCATTCCATCTTGGTGAAATATTTTACTGCCTGGGACGGCGCCAGACTTGGCACCGCCTGTGCCACCACGGTCTGGTCTGTCTTGTTCCTGGCATAAAACTTAACTTGTTTTATTTCACCGGGATGCAACTTCATGGTCCGGGTCATGGTTTTGAACTCCCAGGCCATGTTCTGATTTAACGTGGTCGTGAATTGTACTGTTACCGTGCGATCCAGGTCTTTCCTCGCGGCCAGTTGCCGACCTTTGATCGAGCCTTTTTCAGCCGTGTAGCTGCCATCCTGAATCTCAAGAAAACGGCCGTTAATACCAAAGGCGTCACAAACCATATTGTACAAAGGCACCAGCGCAAACCCGAAACCGAACATGGCAAACACAACGACAGTCAGCTTACTTATCAGTCGACCATGTTTTTTTTCAGACTTATTATTACCCGCCATGATCGGTTACCAGTATTTGGCAAAAATTGCGATATAAAACCCCAGGGCGATCAACACCAGGATTGCAATTGTCGATTTTTTTGCCTTCGCTCTTGCCACGTTACTACTCATCATTACTACCTTATTTGGTCATACGGTAAGGCAGTTTTCACTGCCTTACCGTCTCGACTCATTTAACCTGCGGCGGTGTTTCGAAGGTGTGGTACGGCGCCGGTGAGGGAACCGTCCATTCCAGGCCATCCGCGCCATCCCAGACCTTGTCGGTGGCTTTTTCCCCGCCACGAATGGTCTTGATCAGGATATACAGGAACAACAGCTGGCTGGCACCGAAGACGAAACCGCCGAGCGAGGACATCATGTTGAACTCGGCGAACATCGGAGAATAGTCCGGAATCCGTCGCGGCATCCCGGCCAGGCCGACAAAATGCATCGGGAAGAACAGCACATTCACGGAAATAGCCGACAGCCAGAAGTGCCACCGGGCCAGGGTTTCGCTGTACATGTTCCCGGTCCACTTCGGCAGCCAGTAGTACACGCCGGCGATAATGGCGAAGACCGCACCGGTTACCAGTACATAGTGGAAATGCGCCACCACAAAGTAGGTATCGTGGTACTGGAAGTCAGCCGGGGCGACACCCAGCATCAGGCCGGTAAAGCCGCCAATGGTGAACAGGAAGACAAAGGCAATGGCCCACAACATCGGTGCCTCGAAGGTCATCGAGCCCTTCCACATGGTGGCGACCCAGTTGAATACCTTGACCGCGGTCGGCACCGCAATCATCACCGTGGCGTACATAAAGTAGAGTTCACCCGCCAGCGGCATGCCCACCGTGAACATATGGTGCGCCCAGACGATGAAAGACAGAAACGCAATCGCTGCGGTGGCGTATACCATTGAGGCATAGCCGAACAAGGGCTTGCGGGCGAAGGTCGGGATAATCTGTGAGACCACACCAAACGCCGGCAGAATCATGATGTAAACCTCGGGATGCCCGAAGAACCAGAACACATGCTGGAACAGAACCGGATCACCGCCGCCGGCGGCATCAAAGAAGCTGGTGCCAAAGTTGCGGTCGGTCAGCATCATGGTCACCGCACCGGCCAGTACCGGCATAACGGCAATCAGCAGGAAGGCGGTGATCAGCCAGGTCCAGACGAACAGCGGCATCTTCATCAGTGTCATACCCGGCGCGCGCATGTTCAAAATGGTCGCGATGATATTAATCGCGCCCATGATGGACGAGAAGCCCAGCAGGTGAATCGCAAAGATAAAGAAGTCCGTGCTGGCCGGCGCAAAGGTCGTAGACAATGGCGCATAGAACGTCCAGCCGAAGGCCGGGCCGCCGCCTTCCATGAACAGGGTACTGACCAGCATGGTGCCGGCGAACGGCAGAATCCAGAAGGACCAGTTGTTCATGCGCGGCAGGGCCATATCCGGCGCGCCGATCATCAACGGGATCTGCCAGTTGGCCAGGCCGACAAACGCCGGCATAACCGCCCCGAAGACCATGATCAGGCCGTGCATGGTGGTCATCTGATTGAAGAAGTGGGGGTCGACAATCTGCATGCCCGGCTGGAACAGCTCGGCACGAATGACCATGGCCATGGCGCCGCCGGTCAGGAACATGATGAAAGCGAACCACAGGTACAGGGTACCGATGTCTTTATGGTTGGTGGTAAACAGCCAACGCGTAATACCCGTCGGATGGTGATGCTCGTGTGTCGCAGCTACTGTACTCATTCTTATATCCTCCACTACGCCTTAGCGTGCTGCCTTGACGGCTGACGGTTGTACAACACTGGCACTATTACCCCAGCTGTTGCGTTCATAGGTAATCACCGCTGCCAGATCGGCGTCATTCAATTGCGGACCAAAGGCCTGCATAGCCGTACCGCTCTTGCCATTCATAACAATATCGATATGTCCTTTAGCCGGACCGGTGGCGATTTTCCCACCGGCCAGTGACGGGAAGGTGCCCGGGATACCCTGTCCGTTTGCCTGGTGACAGGCAGCGCAATTGGCTTTGTAAACCTCTTCGCCACGTCTCATCAGCTCTTCCTTGCTCCATTCGCGTTCACTGCCCGCATTGGCTGCTGCGGCAACTGCTTTTTGTTCTGCAACCCAGCTCTGATATTCATTCTCGGCGACAACTTTGACCACGATGGGCATAAAGCCATGATTTATACCGCACAGCTCGGCACACTGACCGCGGTAGGTTCCTGTTTCAGTCGCCTTGAACCAGCTTTCGTTAATGTAGCCGGGGATAGCGTCACGCTTGATACCGAGATCCGGTACCCACCAGGCATGAATCACATCATTGGAAGTGGTCAGGATCCGGACTTTCTTGTTAACCGGAACCACAATCGGCTTGTCGACATCCAGCAGATAATTTTCGACCGTCCGCACATCCACACCGGAGTCCTTTTGCCGGGCCTCGTTACTGGCCTGATCGAGATTACTGAAGAAACTAAGGCCTTCATCCAGATACTCATACTGCCATTTCCACTGCCAACCAGTCGCCTTGACGGTCACATCAGCATTGCCCGTATCCTCATACTTGATCAGAGTCTTGGTAGCCGGAATCGCAATTAACACCAGCACCACCAGCGGAATAATGGTCCAGATAACTTCCACAGTCGTGCTTTCATGAAATTGCGCCGGTTTAGCGCCTTTGGATTTGCGGTGCTTGAACAGGGAGTAGATCATCACCCCGAACACACCGATACCAACGATCGTGACAATCCAAAGCACCAGCATATGCAGGCCGTAGATCTCCTTGCCGACAACAGTTACCGTCTCGGACATATTCAGATCGTATTCCGCAAATGCGCTGCCTGGCCCCAACAGCAAAACAGCATATAGGAAGCTTCGGAGCTTTCTCGTTATAGTATTTGCCGACATACCTCTACCTCTTCCGGTTGGGATTCACTTTAACTTTATTGATTATGATTTCTTATGCGCCCATCGCTGCACATGCCTGTCTTTTTAATCTTATGGCCAGCGCGAGTGGATAGTTTATTAATCTGGATCTACCTGCCATTTGAGACTGCTTGATTGCCTGCTGCAATCAATCCGCCGTTTATTCTTGTTGTTATATGCGCTTGTTTCGACGCGGTCATAGTCGCTCACGGGTACACCACCTTTTTCAGACTGTTATGCATGGTAATCAGACGTCCGGGGCTGCGCAATAAAAAAGATAGAATGGGCTTATAACAAACAGATATAAAAGTAACTGCTAATATGTTTATTTTCTAATTAGCTATTCACCGGTTTTCTGCTAGCAGTCAGCCGTAAATCGCGTCACCAGTCATGCGGCTCGTGTAATAACCTTAACGATCAACCGAGAAATGACCAAGGAGTTTCACTCTTTAAGAATATTACAACCAGCTTATATTGATGCTTGTGGCCAGTTGTGCGTGTTGTTGCGGGGTAAGCGGGGAAGGTTGATAGGGAATCTGGCCCAGACAGGGGGCAGCGAGGCGGGATTCGAGGGTCAGAAGGTTGCCCCGTTGCGCGGCAAAACCGGGATCAACGCCATTGGCGATCCAGCCGACCACCGGGATGTTTTGTTGTTGGATACTTTCCATCGTTAACAGGGCATGATTCAGGCAACCCAGGCGTAGCCCGACCACCAGCACCACCGGCAAGCCGAGCAGGCCAGGCAGATCGGAGACCGACAGACTGTCACTTAATGGCACGCGCCAGCCGCCGACGCCTTCCACAATGACCTGATCGCTGTGTTGTTGCAATTGCGCATAAGCCTGCTGAATCGGCTGGCGCGCGATACGACGCCCCGCCTGGCTGGCGGCCAGGTGCGGGGCAATCGGCGGCTCAAACACATACGGATTCACCCACTCGTAGGGATGATGCATACCGGACTGCTGTTGCAACTGCAGGGCATCCTCGTTGACCAGTCGCCCGTCTTGTAACTCTCCGCCACTGGCCACCGGCTTCATCCCGGCCACCTTCAGACCTCGCTGCTGCAACGCCGCCATCAGCAGGCAACTGCAGAAGGTCTTGCCGATCTCGGTATCGGTCCCCGTAACGAAAACACCGGGATACTGTGCCATATTTGAGCTCATCGCCGCGGGACAAAGTTGACCGGCACTTCCTGCGGCACGGCACAACCCGCGCCGGCAGTTTCCACCGCCCAGGCATGGCCATACAGCACTTCGTAACTGACCGGCAAACGTTGTTCCCGGCGAAACTGTTCATAAGCCTCACCGACCGCCTGCATACGGCGCTTGCCGGTCAGACCACGGGCACGTCCCCGGGTAACGTTATGCGCGCCAATCTGTTTGAGATCGCGCATGATGGAAAACAGATCCGGATAAGTCAATGTCAGCATTTCCATGTCCATGACCGGATCGCCGAAACCGTGACGCAACAGGGCGTCGCCAATATCGTGCATATCAATAAACCGGTTGGTATGGGAATACGCATCCACCGCCTCGAAGCACTGGCGCAATTCTTTGAGGGTGTCCGGCCCGAAAGTGCTGAACATCAACAATCCATCCGGCTTCAGTACGCGACGCATTTCGGCAAAAGTCCGGTCCAGATCCACACACCACTGAATCGCCAGGCTGGAGAAAATCATATCCACACTGGCATCGGCCAGCGGCAATTGCTCGGCGTCACCGGCCACATACCGAAAGCGGCCGCGCAGTTTTTGCCATAAACTCGGCTTGCCCCGCGCCTGATCCAGCATGTTCACGGACACATCCAGCGCCCAGATCTCACTGCCGGGATAACGCTGTGCCAGCGCGGGTAAGGTATAGCCGGTACCGCAACCCACATCCAGCAGGCGTTGCGGAACATGCTTGATGTAATCCAGCCGTTCCACAATGCGATCGGCCACTTCCCGTTGTAATACCGCGGCCTGGTCATAACTGTGGGCGGCACGCTCAAACGCCGTACGGGACTGGCGCTTGTCGATCACCTGTGCATCATTGTCTTGCATGTAAAAACATCATCACTTGTTGAACGAATGTCTGCGGGTGGGAAACAAATGGCGCATGTCCCGCCCCCTCGATAATGACGGTCTGACTGTCATCAAACGCCCCGGCCAATGCCGGTGCAACTGCTGGCGGGACCAGCATGTCCTGTTCGCCCATCACCAGCAGAAGGGGCACCTCGCGGATCGCCGGTAACCGCTCACGCAGATCCGCCTCTTTCAAAATGCTCAGACCGCTTTGCAACGCCGCCACGTTGACGTCGGCCGACGCCAGTACCCGCTGGCGCAACGTACGCAATGCCTCCCGGGCCGACTCACTCCCCTTGACCTGCAAAGCCAGAAAACGTTGCAGGGTCGTTCGATAATCTTCGCGCAACTGTTCCGCGAAACCCTCCAGCAGTCCGGGCGACATGGCATGCGGCCAGTCGTCGGCCTGGCTGAAACGCGGGGTACTGGCCACCAGCACCAGGGCCCGAACCTGCCCGGGCTGTTGCAGCGCAATCTGCATGGCCGCCAGGCCACCCAGCGACCAGCCCAGCCAGAAAGCCGGCTCGCTCAACTGCGGCGACACGCTTTGCCATATGTCTTCCGCCAGCTGTGCCAGATCAAACTCACTGTCGGCGTGCTGACTTTGCCCGTGGCCGGGCAAGTCCACCAGGTGCAGACGGTACTGCGGCGCTAACGATTCGACCAGCGTGTGCCAGATGCCGCTGTGCATGCCCCAGCCATGCAACAACACCAGATCCGGCCCCTGTCCCGTGCGGGTCACCTGAAGCGCAGAGCCTGGCGCCATGCCTTATAACACCGTCTCGATACTGTCCAGCAGCTGCGTGACATCCGCCGGCTCATGCGCGGCCGAAAAGGTAATACGCAGCCGCGCCGTGCCCTGCGGCACGGTCGGGGGACGGATCGCGCTGATCAGGATGCCCTGCTGTTTCAATGTCTCGCTCAATGCCACCGCCCGTTCGGTCTCGCCGACGATCCATGGCTGGATGGGGGTGGTCGACGCCCCCAGCTGCAGACCCAGTTGCGCGGCGCCGGCACGGAACTGATCGATCAACTGTTGCAGTTTTTCCCGCCGCCAGCCTTGCGTTTGCACCAGTTGCAGACTGGTCCGGGTCGCCTCGGCCACGGCCGGCGGCAGCGCCGTGGTATAGATATAACTGCGCGCCTGCTGAATCAGGGTCTCTATCAGGGCCTCCTCACCGGCGACAAACGCGCCGAACGTGCCAAAACCCTTGCCCAGCGTGCCGACCAGAATCGGTACCTCATTGATGCCCAGATCGTACTGTTCCAGCGAGCCCCGCCCACTGACCCCGATCACACCCAGGCCGTGGGCATCATCCACCATCAACCAGGCCGCGTGCTGCCGGGCCAGTTGCGCCAGTGCCGGCAACGGCGCCAGGTCGCCGTCCATGCTGAAAACGCCATCAGTGGCGATCAGTCTGGTTGTTGCGTGGCTGTTGCCCAGCAGCTGTTGCAGATGTTCACTGTCAGCATGCCGGTAACGTTGCAATCGCGCGCCGGACAATTGCGCCGCATCGATCAGCGAGGCATGGTTGATGCGATCCTCGAACATCGCATCCTTGCGCCCGAGCAACGCACTGGCCACGCCGAGATTGGCCATGTAACCGGTGGAAAACAACAGTGCCCGCGGCCGTCCGACAAACCCGGCCAGTTCCTCTTCCAGCTGATGATGAGGCCGGGCATGGCCGCTTACCAGATGCGCCGCCCCGCTGCCGACCCCGAACTCATCGACACCCCGTTTGAACGCCTGTTTAACCTCGGGATGATTGGCCAGACCGAGATAATCATTACTGCAGAAATTCAGATACTCACGCCCGTCGATCACCACCCGCGGCCCCTGCGGTCCCTCCAGCACCTGCCGCGAACGATACAACTGCCGCGCCCGGCGCTCATCAAGAGCCTGCTGCAGTTTCAACATATCAACCATTTCTCAAGGTCTCTAGAAATAACGCAAAGTACGCAAAGGCGCAAAGAACGCGGAGAATAACAATTACATTCTGCATGCCGTGCAATACGGACAGAGAAAAGCCAAATCAACCGAAGTCTTTCTGGCAACATATTGAGGATTATTCATTCAACGCTCCTGTTTACCCGATACACCTTCAACTTTTCTCTTTGCGTCCTCTGCGCCTTTGCGTACTTTGCGTTTATTCCACGCTTATATCGCCTGGATGCCGAGTTTATCGAACAGTTGCTGGTCGTGATCGGCGCCGGGGTTGGGGGTGGTCAGCAGTTTTTCGCCGTAGAAGACCGAGTTGGCGCCGGCCAGGAAACACAGCGCCTGCATTTCATCGGACATCTCCTCGCGTCCGGCCGACAGGCGCACGTAGGATCCGGGCATCAGGATTCGGGCCACGGCGATGCTGCGCACGAATTCGATGTGATCGAAATCCTCGGCTTCCTGTAGCGGCGTGCCTTCCACGCGCACCAGCATGTTGATGGGGACGCTTTCGGGATGCTGCGGCTGATTGGCCAGTTGTTGCATCAGGCGAACGCGGTCATAGCGGCTCTCACCCATGCCGAGGATGCCACCGCAACAGACATGCATGCCGGCGTTGCGCACGTGTTCCAGGGTATCGAGGCGATCCTGGTAGGTGCGGGTCGTGATCACCTCGCCATAATATTCCGGCGAGGTATCCAGGTTGTGATTGTAATAATCCAGCCCCGCTTCTTTGAGCCGCCGGGTCTGGCTTTCGGTCAACATGCCCAGGGTCAGGCAGGTTTCCAGGCCCAGATCCTTGACCGCCTGGACCATTTCGATCACCGGTTCCAGATCCCGATCCTTGGGACTGCGCCAGGCCGCGCCCATGCAAAAACGGCTGGAACCGTTGGCTTTGGCGGCCTTCGCCGATTCGATCACCTCGTCCAGCGGCATCAGGGGTTCGACTTCCAGTCCGGTATCGTAGCGAATGCTTTGCGGACAATAGCCACAATCTTCGGGGCACTTGCCGGTCTTGATGCTCAGCAGCGTGCTGACTTGCACCTGGTTGGGCTCGAAATAGTTCCGATGGACCTGCTGGGCATGGAACAGCAGATCATTGAATGGCAGGTTGAACAGGCCATCGATCTCCTCGACCTGCCAGTCATGACGAAGATTGTTATCAAGCGTGGTGGCGGTGGCGGTTTGTGTCATATTAGTTCTCCCCTTCCCCATAGATGTCTTGCCAGGTTTCCTGTTGAATACGATACAGATCCCACAGCGACCAGGGGATCAGAATCAGGGCGACGATACCGCCGGTGATGATCCACAACTGCCACTGGGTGCCATAAAAAGTGCCCACCGGGATCACGATGCCAAAAGCGCCGTAAAACCGGTACGCCGCCTGCTGGGTGTAATGACCGACCCGCTCGTTGGGATGGTGGCGGGCGATGGTATAGACCGCGATGGAGACGCCAAACCACAGGATCGGCGGCACTACCATCAGAATAAACATGAAAATCAGGGTCATGGCCGGCGGCTCCCCCAGCAGGATCCAGGGTGCCATAACCAGCCCCGGCGTCACGGCAATGATATTGCCGAAATTGAACAGACGCGCCATTCGGCGACAGCTTTCAGCACTGATAAACTGGCTGGAAGTGCTGTTTTGCGATTCCATGACGGATCACTCTCGGCTAGACTGGGGGCAAGGAACCGCATGATAGACACCCCACCGCCGGTGTCAACTCGCAAGGATGCGCAAAGTGAACAACTGGTTAAATTTCGACCTGTTTCGACCGATCTGCTGGCTCTGCCACGCGCCGCTGGCCCCCGGCCAGCCCCTGTGCGCGGGGTGTCTCGCGACCCTGCCACACAATCACCATGCCTGCCGCCATTGTGCCCTGCCCGTCGCCCCCGGCCAGAGCGAGTGCGGCCAGTGTCTGGCCCGCCCGCCGCGCTATCAACAGGCGCTGATCCCCTTTATCTACGCACAGCCCCTCGATCAATTGATCACCGCGTTCAAGTTTCAGCAGCGGCTGCAATATGCCCGCCTGCTGGGCGAGCTGCTGGCGGACCACCTGCCCCAAAAACCGCTCGCGACGCTGGATGCCCTGTTACCGGTTCCCCTGCATCCGCAACGCCTGCGGGAACGGGGCTACAACCAGTCGCTGGAAATCGGGCGTTTCCTTGCGCGGCGCTATCGCCTGCCCCTGCTGAAGCATCTCTGTCACCGGGTTCGTCCCACGGCCGTCCAGAGCAACTTGCCCCTGGCACAACGGGCAACGAATCTGCGCCGGGCGTTTCAGACCCATGCCGACCTGCAGGGTTGCGCCATTGGCATCATTGATGACGTGGTCACCAGCGGTCATACCGTCAACGAACTGGCCCATTGCCTGCAACGCGCCGGGGCCGGGTCGATTACCGTTATCGCGATTGCCCGGGCTGACTTTCCACGCTGAAACGTCGGTAGCTTCACTGAGTGACGGGAGCTGGAATTAACGCAAAGTACGCAAAGACGCAGAGAACGCCAAGCAGATAATAATTATGTGTTATGTGGTGAATAAAAATGATGTTCAACAGGGATATAACCACCGAAACACGGAACGCACCGAACAACACTGAAAAAAACAGGAAATTTAATCATCGGTGGATTCGTTGTGTTCAGAGAAGACAGCGCGCAGGACACGCCCTGTTTGACTTTGGAGTTACTCCCGGCAACACGCCAGGCACCAAAAGATCAGAAATCCATGAACAGATCGAGAAAGACGCCCCGGGATTCATATTCCAGTCCGGGAGTGGTCTGGCCGTTATCCAGGGAGTATTGCTGATGGCGCCAGCCGCCTTCCAGACCGAGGCCACGATGCCATTTATATTGCAGCTTGGCCTGGTAATCGAAAGCGCGGGCCCGTTCACTGTCGCGATGGCTGCCTTCCAGCGACGCGGACAATCCGTCAAACGGCAGCTCGAACAGGGCGGTGGCATAAAACATGGGAATGGCCTGGTTGAAATTATGCACGCTGACCGGCCCTTCTGCCTGCGGATAACGCCCCACCGCATCGAGATACTTGATGTTCAATCCCAGATCCAGTGACATACCGTGCGCCGTGTTGACCGGATAGAACAAGCGGGCGTCATATTGCTGCAGGCGGTTGGTCGTACCGGAGGATGCCGCCAGCGAATCCACGTTGTGTAACCGGGGCTGCAGAAGCGCCTGGTGTGACTCGCTATCGTCCCGCAGCTGCAGGACCCGCCGGGTATCGTCATCAAGATTCAGACGAAACTGCGGCAAATAGCCCGGCTCATGCTCGCTGGCCAACAGCGGCGGAGCCACGAGCAGCAGGCTCGCGGCAACACTGAGCAATCCGGCATTCAGATAGCTGTTCAAAAGCATGGGCAAGGTCGGCAAGAACAAGAATGAGTTGGCCTGATTATAGATCAGCCCGCAACCGCGAACCACACACAAAGCGCGACTTAACGCAGAATTTACAATCCTGCCGCCGCCAGTGCATTCATTCGTTTGGCGGCATACTCTTTAAGATTTTCCGGCAGGGCGGGGCTGTTGCTTGCCCGTTCATAGGCCGAGCGGGCCTCGGTATATTTCTCCAGTTGTTCCAGGGAAATCCCTAACCCGAGCCACCAGTTTCCCTGACGGGGATTGACCCGCAACAGATCCCGGTAGGTTGCCGCCGCTTTGAGGTGGTAACCCGCCTGCTGATAGATCGCCGCCAGCAGAGCATGATAATCACGGTCCGCCCCCACCGGAGGCGGCTGGCGCTCGAGCACGGCGATAGCCTGTGTCAGTTTGTCCTGCTTGAGCAGCACGCGGGCATAGAGCTTGGCAAACTGGCTGTTCTGCGGTGCCAGGGCGAAGCCCTCTTTCAGCAAGGCCGCGGCCTCCACATAACGTCCGCTTTGAATATAAACCCCGGCCAGCAGTTCGCGGGCCCGGTGATGTTGCCGGTAATGTTGCAGGGCTTCACGCAGATGGCGTTCGCCGGCCTCGGTTTGATCCCGGCCCAGCAATTGATACCCCTGTTTATAGGCCAGTTCCGCGCGCTGCTCATCGCTCAATGGCCGGTTTCGTTTGGTAACCGGCCCGGCGGCTTCATTTGCCGTCGACCCGGTTTGCGTCGAACGACGTTCGGTCCGGGGCGAGGCGGCTTCCGGTTCAGGTTCTGGCTCCGGCTTCGTTGCCGGGTTGTTCGAAGTCGATGCCGTCGCGACTTTTTCTTCCGCCGAATCCTCATTCGTCGTGGCCGGCTCAGAAGGAGTGGTTTCAGCGGGCTGGGCCGTTTGAGCGGTGTCCGGCTGCGGCAACGGTGCCGATTCGACCGCTGGCGCGGGAGCCGTGGCAACCGGCGTCGCCTTTTCGGCCAACCGGAGTGGATTGAGATAGACCCAGCCAAGCACGCCGGCCAGCGCTACCACCAATACCAGCGACGCGCTCAGGGCGTAGACCAGATAGGGCGGGCGCCGACGCGCCACGCTGTAACGGTTCACGCCTTTTAACGAACCGTCCGGTGAGGCCACCGAATCGGCGCGACGCTTTTCCAGATCCTTGAGCATCTGGTTAATCAGGCTCATAAACTGACTCCCTGCAACCTGTCTCCCTGCCAGTACAACAGGGCGACCGACACCAGCACGGTGACTGCCGCCAGCCACCACGGCCAGTGCCGGCGCGGTGGATGCGACAGCTGCGCATCCTCGGTGTCTTTGACCGCCAGGCGCATATGTTGCTCGTCAACCGTGGTATCTCCCCGTCCGTAGGCGGCCATCATCGCCTTGTGGGACAGAATATTGATCAAACGCGGTATACCGCGACTGCACTTGTACAGGGTCCGCATCGCCCGGTGCTCGAACAGGGCGCCCCCCTGATAGCCGGCCACCACCAGCCGGTGCGACACATAGGAATCGAGTCCCTCGCGATCGATCGGTTCCAGTCGATAGGAGAAGGTAATGCGTTGCTTGAGCTGACGCACCTGACGGGTATTAAGGCGTTCGTCCAGTTCCGGCTGGCCGAATAGCACGACCTGCAACAACTTGTACTTCTCGGTCTCCAGGTTGGTCAACAGGCGCAGGGTCTCCAGCGTTTCTGTAGGCATGGCCTGTGCCTCATCAAGACACAACACAACTTTCTTGCCTTCACTGGTCAGCTCGACCAGCCGATCGGTGATCATTTTTTGTAATTGATGATGCCCATAGGGCCGGTTGGACAGAGCAATACCGAGTTCCGAGGCCAATCCCGCCTGCAGGCCATAGGGGCTCAACTGCGGATTGGGGATGTAGGCCGAGACAAACTCCTTGTCCATGGAGTTGAGCAGCTTGCGGCACAGCAACGTTTTACCGGTACCGACCTCGCCGGTCACCTTGATAAACCCCTCCCCGCTGCGCAAAGCCACCAGTAACGTATTCAGGGCATCGGCATAATGGCCGTAAGAGAAAAAATAGGCGGTATCCGGGGTAATCGAAAAGGGCGCTTCCCGCAGTCCGAAATGTTGCAAATACATCATGTTCTTGCGCCCATTCGTCTTGCCTACTGCCGGTTACGCATGCGTCGGATCCGCTCCTGCGAGGAACGTACCGCATCGGACCAGGTTTCATCACCTTCGACCAGCACCGGCTTGAGCAAAATGATCAGCTCGCTCTTGCGGGTCACTTCACGGGTATGGCGAAACAGACCGCCAATCAACGGCAGATCCCCGAGCAGCGGAACCGAGGCATCCTCATCGGAGACCGAATCCTGCATCAGGCCCCCGATGACGACCACCTGCCCGCTGCGCGCGCGGATGATACTGTCCGATTCGCGAATGGTACTGATCGCCAGCGGCACACTGAAATTGGTGGTCGAGGAGACACTGATGTTTTTGGTTTTTTCAGTGACCGTGCTGACAGACGGATGAATATGCAAAATGATATTGCCGTCATCGCTGATCTGCGGAATCACATCCAGCGCTACCCCGCTGAAGAACGGAGTCAGTTCGACATTGCTGCTGGTGGTCGAGGTACCGGTGGTAATGTCGGTATTGGACGCCACGTCGGTAATAAAGAACTCGTCCTCGCCCACCTTGATGACGGCCTTCTGATTGTTAATGGTCGACACCTTGGGGCTGGACAGAACCTGCACATCACCCTGGGTCTTGAGTAGTTCGATAAAGGCGGCAAAATCGTTGCCGATGTTCAGCGCCATGGAGAACACCCCGCCGAAAGCCGATGCCGCCGAACCGTCCACCTGATTCAGGGAACCGGGGTTGAGATTGCCGTCGCTACCGGCGGTATCCGCCACGCCCGATCCACCAAAGACACTGCCGCCGCCGGTCTGGTTGAGCAAGAAACTGTTATTGGCCGTGTCGTGCAGGGCCGACCAGTTGATACCACTCTGGAACTGGTCATTGAGTTCGACCTCGATGATCTTGGCTTCCAGAATCACCTGACGCTGCACCACATCCTGCGTGGACTGGATAAAGCGTTCCACCGCACGCAGTTCCGCCGGCATGGCATTGACCACCACCAGCCCCGACTGGGGATTGACCACCACATTGCGCCCCTCCTTGTTTCCCACGATGGTCTTGATGGCCGAGTCCATATCTTTCCAGAAGTCCGACTCGGATTCGGTATTGATGGAACTGCCTGACAGACTGTTACGCTGACCGCCCGGCTGGTTGATATTGCTCGTCCCGCCAAAACCGCCCCCGGCCAGTCCGCTGGTACCGCTCGTCGGTGCGTTCTCGGTGACCTGGCCGGAACTGACCCGCAGGTTGGAAACGCCCTTGCGTTTGATATCCAGATAATCGAGTTTGAAAATGCGTGAGGTCAGGGTGTTGGGGAACACCTTGAAGCCGGTGCGGGTCTGGTCATAATCATAGCCGTAAACATCGCGCACCACTTCCATCACGTCGGCCACGGTCACATTTTTCAAATCCAGGGTAATGCGCCCCTCCACCTCCGGGTGCATCACCATGTTGTGCGGCGTGCCTTCCACCAGCTCCATGAAAAAACGGCGTGCGCTGGCGCGATTGACCTTGATATCGAAGCGCGGCTCGGTATCGATGCCGCTGCTGTCGGGTAACTGCAGATTAAACTGTGGCATCAGGGCCTCGCTGATACTGGCCGGTGCACCGCTTTGCCGATCGGCCGAGCGCGCCCCCGCTTCATTGAGCGCCTCGTCAATCGACTCCAGCGTCGCCGGTGGCGGCCGGGTCCCCGCGCAGGCGGCCAGCTGCGCGAGGCAACCTGCGATAAGCGTCATTTTCAGTGTTTTTATCATAGCTTTTTCCAGCACGATTGCCTGCTCCGCGGCCAGGCCGCGATCATTGTCTAGCGAAACTGTTTGCGAATGCCACCCGGTACGAGCCGGATAGCGATCTCTTCCTGTTTGTAGCGCAACTGCACATAGCCGGGCTGAATCGCCAGCACCCTGGCGCCGTTAACACTGTCGCCCTCGCGGACGCGCTGGCCGTTGATCACGGCGATCCGTTCTTGCTCGCCGATCTTGATAGTGTCCACATGCCAGCTGGGCGCCGCCGATTTGCCCCCCGGCACATACAGTCGATAACCCGGCGGGCGGGTCGGATCATCCAGCTGCGCGGCCACCGGCGTGGCGAATACCAGCCCCAACATCAACAACCCGGTAGCGGCCCTGTCAAACACCGATCCAACCCTCTTTGAGACTCAGGGTATGCACGGTAATGGTCACGCTGGAAACCGGATAACTTTTCACCTGCAATTGCAGACTGTCCCAGTAAAAATCCCATTGCAGTTCCTGCAAGGCCTTGAGATAGTCCAGCGTACTCAGATAGCTGCCGCTGAATTCGATCTGCATCCCATGGCGATAAACGCCCGAGTCGGGATAATCTCCTTCCGCATCACCGGACAATTCGAGCAACGGCTGGATCGGCAGGTTGCGCACCGAGATCAACTTGAGATCGGTTTTTTGCGTCAACACCGCCTCCAGCACCTGCGCCATCTGCGCCGGACTGATCAGACTGGCGGTTTTTTCCTGCAGCCGGGCATCCACCTCGGCCAGTTGTTCCTGCAACTTTGCCTGACGCCGACGCTTGGCCTGATCGGGATCACGCGCCGACTCGCCGCTCAGCGCCGCAATCTGTTGTTCGAGAGCATCGATTTGCGAATCGGTAGTCTGTATGCGATTGCTCAGACTCTCGTTCTGCTGTGTCTGGGCCAGGAAAACGAACTCCAGCCACAGGATGGCGATCACCAGCAGGGCGCCCACGCCCAGAATCAGCCGCTCGCGTAACGTCAGCGCATCAAAGCGTTCGGCCCACTGTTGCAGTGTCTGCTTCATTCGGCGGCCTCCTGCTTCACCCGGCTTTGCAACTGAAAATCCAGCTGCCGGGGCTGGTCCGCGTTACGACGGATACTGAAATTATCGAATTCGGTGCCGGCGAAGATCGCCTCGGCGGACAGTTTCTGCAAATAGTTGGGCACATACTCGGGCTTGAGACTGCGCCCCTGCATGTCAAGGCGCGTGCCGCCCTGGCGCAGGGCCAGTTCGGTCAACCACAGCCCGTCGATGCGCTGGCGTGCCAGCCCCGTCAGATGTGCCTCAAAGCCTTCGGTATTGCCAAAACGTTTGCCGGACAGCGCCTGCAGAATCTGTTGCTTGACTGCCAGCTCTTTATTCAATGCCTCGACGGCCTGCTGCAACTGTTGATCGCCCTCACGGGCCGCGAGTTTTTCGCGCAGTGTCGCGACCTGGTGTTCCAGCTCGGCCTTGCGCTGTTCGCGTTCCGCCAGCTCGGCATCGAGCCCCTGTTGCTGCCATTGCACGAAGCCGGACACCAGTGCCAGCAACACGATCAGGCCCGGCAGCGCCCGGCTCACCTGCCGCGCCGAGACCGGCAGCTGCTGTTCGCGGAAAAGATCCTGATAGAGATTGATCTGCTGGTTCGCCATCATATTCCCGGCCCCCGCAGTGCGGCTCCGATGGCCAGCAGTGTTTCGGCCTGGAGGCTTCGATCCGGCAGGGGCTCCGCCTCGAGCAGCTCACCCAGTTCCAGCGGCTTGATCGACACCCCGAGGTTACTGCCCAGGTATTCGAGCAAATCGGGCAACGGCGCCGGGGTCGGAGCGAGAGCCAGATGACTGATGGGGGGCAAACCGAAATGGCTTTCGAAGTAATCCAGCGAGCGCTGCACTTCCAGCACGATGGTGTCCAACGCCCGCTGCTGATCCGGCGAGCTTCCGGCCTCCAGCTGCAGGCCATCGCCGCTGCCGGCTGCCGCGGCGCTCGACTCGAGCATGCGATAGCCCACATCCAGCTCCCGCGCCAGATAAATCGTGCCTTCGCGGGTCAGGGTCAGCAGGCCCGAATCAGGGCCCAGCGACAACATGGCCACCCCGCGGGCGTCCTCGGGCAGACGCACGGCCAGATTGCGCTGCGCCAGCTCGGGAATATCCACGCAGCAGAGATCCGCGCCGGCCCCCTCCAGTTCGTCGATGTACTGTTTGACCCGCTCCTGGCGGGCCGCGACCACATACACCATGGGCCGGCGACCGCGCTCCTGCTGACCCGGGATGGTAAACACATCCAGCACCGCCTCATTGATATCGAACTCGAGCCGGTCCTTGATGCGCCAGCGTACCGCCGCCTGTAACTCGTCCTCGGCTACCTCCGGCGCCTCGATCATTTGCAGATCGAATTCGCCGTGATTGAGCACGGTGCTGACCCGCATGCCGTTCAGGGCCTCCCCGTCCAGCACCTTGGCCAGCGCCCGGGGGCGTTCGGCCGGGCTGGCGGTCACGAATTCACACGCGACCAGTACCGGCTGCTCCCCCTGGTAACGGACGGCCGCCACGGCGATACCCTGATCGGAGAGATGCACTCCGATCAGTCCCGGCACCGCCCTGGATTTTTTCAGCCATCCGAACAGGGAACACCCCCTTGTTTAATTGATAACCCGGAATCCCTTCAGTATTTATCCGATGTCTTCGGACATCGAGGGTTAAGGCCGGATCTTGATATCCAGCTCGAAAAATCAGACCTAACTTATTGTAGTGTATAGTATTGTAGTGCAATTTACAGCCAAAAACAGGGTTCGGCCCGGTTCAGTTCCAGTTTCAGCCCCAGGCGTAAGCCACCAGCAGCCCGGCAAACACCGCCCCGCCCAGCCAGCTGTTGTTCAAAAAGGCCCGAAAACAGGCCGCCGGTTCCCGATCCCGGATCAGGTACTGCTGATACAGGGCAAAACCAAGCGCCGCCAGCAGGCCTATATAATAAGGTGTTCCCAGCGCCAGCTGACGCCCCAGCAACAGCAGTCCCAGCAAGACCAGCCCCTGCATCAGGCCGACGATCAAGCGGTCCGCGTCGCCGAACAGGATGGCGGTGGATTTGACCCCGACCTTCAGGTCGTCCTCGCGGTCGGACATGGCATACATGGTGTCGTAGGCCACCGACCAGACCACGTTGATCACAAACAGCAGCCAGGCCACCTTTGGCACTTCGCCGGCCTGGGCCGCAAACGCCATGGGAATCGCCCAGCCGAAGGCCATGCCCAGCACCACCTGGGGCAAATGGGTATAACGCTTCATAAAGGGGTAGATCGCCGCCAGCGCCGCGCCGACGAAGGCCAGATAGATCGTCAGCCGGTTCATGGTCAGAACCAGCAAAAAGGCCAGTAAACAGAGCCCCACGAACAGTCCCAGCGCCTCGCGCGGACGCACCTTGCCGCTGGCGATGGGTCGCTCGCGAGTGCGCGACACATGCGGGTCGAACTCGCGATCGGCGTAATCGTTAATCACGCAGCCGGCCGAGCGCATCAGGATCACGCCCAGCACAAACACCACGAACACCTCCAGCCGCGGAAACCCCTCGGCCGCGATCCACAGCGCCCACAGGGTGGGCCATAACAGCAGGAAAATACCAATCGGTCGGTGCAGACGGGTCAGCAGGAAATACTGATACAGGCGGTCGCGAATCTGATCGCGGTTTATCACCGGTCGCTGCGAATTCATTCAACCTCTGTCGTGTGCTGGCCTGGGAGTGAATGCTGAATTGTAACAATAATCCTGAGGCATGCGGAATCAGAATCTGTCAAACACGAAGTTCACAGTTTTTCGATCGCGGGCAGAAAAATTTCGTTCACCAGCAGCGGCTTGGCTGCCAGGTAAAACAGCGAACGGCGGCCCCAGATCACGGCCGGCACGGCATCGAGCCGCTGCACCGCCGCCCCGAACAGACGCTCGCCGGCCTGCAGGCGGGTGAATTCCATTGGCTCGCGATGCATGCGGGGATCGGCGAACAGCACCGCGCCCAGCGGCCGGTTACCCAGCACAGCGAGATGGCGCTCGGCGCCACTGAGGGTCGGACGGGGAATAATCGTGCGGGCAAACACGCAGGGCGTGTCATCGCAGTACAGGTAAACCTGGCGGATCAGCGCCAGATGTCGCGCGGACATTCCCAGGCGGCGCCGTTCGTTGAGCTGCGGTCGGGCCCAGTGCTGGTCGACCAGCTCGACCCGGAAGTGGCCGGCACAGGCCTGTTGTAAACGCCGGGTCAGTGAACCGGTATCGAACAACCAGTCGGCGATCGGCGGCGGGGTCAGCAACTGCTCGCGTCGACGCCAGACCGGCTGGCAAAAACGGTGGGCACAACGTTTCATCGGCCGCGCTTAGACACTGCCATAACGCACGGCCTGCCCGACCCAGCGTTGAATCAGGGGTTTGACGGCCTCGGGGCGATCCTTGAGAAGCCGGTCGGTCAGGCTGATCACGGTGGGCATCAGTGCCTCGTCACGTTGCAGGTCGGCGATTTTCAATTGCAGCATCCCGGTCTGGCGCGTTCCCAGCACTTCGCCGGGACCGCGCAGTTCCATGTCCTTGCGCGCGATCTCAAAGCCGTCGTTACTGCGGCGCATCACCGCCAGTCGTTCACGCGCATTGGTTGAAAGCGAGCCATGATACATGAGAACACAGACACTCGCCCGGCTGCCGCGCCCGACTCGCCCGCGCAGCTGATGCAACTGGGCCAGACCGAGGCGTTCAGCGTTTTCGATGATCATCAGCCCGGCATTGGGCACATCCACCCCGACTTCGATCACCGTGGTCGCCACCAGCAAATCCAGTTCGCCGGCCTTGAAGCGCGCCATGACCGCTTCCTTGTCGGCCGGCTTGAGTCGCCCGTGGACCAGCCCGACCCGTACATCGGGCAGAGCTTGCGCCAGTACCTGCGCGGTCTCTTCCGCTGCCTGGCATTGCAACACCTCCGACTCCTCGATCAGGGTGCAGACCCAGTAGACCTGCGAGCCCTGCTTGCAGGCCTGGTGGACCCGGGCGACCACCTCGTCGCGACGCGAATCGGGAATCACCACCGTCTCCACCGGGGTGCGTCCCGGCGGCAGTTCATCGATCACTGAGCAATCGAGATCAGCATACACCGCCATGCTCAACGTGCGCGGAATCGGCGTGGCAGTCATGATCAGCTGGTGCGGCAGCGCATCCTCCCGCCGTCCCTTCTCGCGCAGCGCGAGTCGCTGGTGCACGCCGAAGCGATGCTGTTCATCGATGATCACCAGCGCCAGATCATCGAACACGACGTCTTCCTGGAACAGGGCATGGGTCCCCACGGCGATCGCCGTTTGGCCCGAGACCAGTTTATCCAGCGCCGCGCGCCGTTCGCCCTGTTTCGCCTTGCCCGACAGCCAGGTCACTTCGATTCCCAAAGGGGTGAGCCACTCGGCAAAATTGCGATAATGTTGTTCAGCCAGAATTTCGGTCGGCGCCATAATGGCCGCCTGGGCCCCGGCATCCACCGCTGCCAGTGCCGCCAGCGCCGCGACCACGGTCTTGCCCGAACCGACATCCCCCTGCACCAGACGCTGCATGGGAAGGCCTTGCTGCAGATCGGTATTGATTTCCTCCACCACCCGTTGCTGCGCACCGGTCAGTTCAAACGGCAGTGCGGCCAGAAACCGTGCACCCGGCTCACCGTGTACGGATAACGCTTTGGCCTGATGGGTATGACTGCGCTGGCGCAACTGGCGCAAACTCAACACATGCGCCAGCAAATCCTCGATGATCAGCCGCTGCATGGCCGGATGTTGCGCCTCCAGCAGTTCATCCAGATCCGCTTCGACCGGTGGCTGATGCACATACAACAAGGCCTGTTTGAGATCCGGCAGACCCTCGGCCTGCAGCAGATCCGTCGGCAACAACTCGGGCAAATGCAACCGATCCGAACCCAATAACGCCAGCGCCTGCTGCATCGCGTTGCGCAGGGTCAATTGATGCAACCCTTCGGTGGCGGGATAAACCGGCGTCAGACTCGCCTCCACCTCGGGCGCGGGTTCCGGCTCGATGACACTGAATTCGGGATGCACCATCTCCAGCCCCCCACTGCCCCGACGCACCTCGCCATAGGCCCGCACCCACTTACCGCGTGACAGGCTTTCCTGTTGGCGCGCGTTGAAATGGAAAAAGCGCAGCGTGATAAACCCGGTGCGATCGCTCAGCCGCGTCAACAACATGCGCCGACGAGCAAATTTAATTTCACTGAGCTGCACTTCCCCTTCAACCACTGCATGCATGCCGGCCCGCAACGCGCCCAGCGGCGTAATACGAGTCCGATCTTCATAACGCAGCGGCAGGTGAAACAACAGCTGCTCCACCGACTCGATCCCCAGGCGCGCAAAGCGCTCGGCCATCTTCGGGCCAATCCCCTTGAGGCGGGTCAGGTCAGTCGCGGAAGAAGTCGGTGTCACCATGGCAGGAGACTATAGCACGCGGGAAATCGCACTGAATAAATCATCCATGATTACATCCTGTACAAAAAATTGTTGTTATCCGGCGGAACAAGCATAACCGTCATCCCGCCTTGTTCGACCTGTTAAACCTGTCCGTTTAGCACCATTACTGCATCCATCTCCACTTCCGCGCCCTTGGGCAGCGACGCAACACCGATGGCGGCGCGGGCGGGATAGGGTTCGGCGAAATATTCGCTCATGATCTCGTTGACCGTCGGGAAGTGGCTCAGATCAGTTAAAAAGATATTCAGCTTGGCAATATCGTTCAGACTGCCGCCGGCGGCTTCACATACAGCACTCAGGTTGTCGAATACGCGACGGATCTGGGCATTGATGTCGCCGGTGACCAGTTCCATGCTCTCGGGGATCAGTGGAATCTGGCCGGACAGATACACGGTGTTGTCGACCTTCACGGCCTGGGAATAGGGACCAATGGCCTGCGGGGCGTGATCGGTTTGGATTATTTCGCGAGACATAACAAGCTCCAATCGTGTTGTTATTGATAGTTGACAGTCATCAGTTGGCAGTTAGCAGTCAATTGAATGCTGCCAACTGATAACTGCATACTGCTAACTGCTAAAACTGCCAACTCCGCATTCACCGTTTCAAACGGTGAATGCGGGAAACCATATCAAGCTTACGTAAATGACGCATGATGCGCGCCAGGTGCTGGCGGTTTTTCACCGAGACGGTAAAACTCAGGGTCGAATGCAGGCCGTCGCGTTCTTCGATGCTGACGTTTTCGATGTTGGCTTCCATCTCCGAGAGGGTCGCAGCGATGGTGGCCAGGACGCCGCGCTGATTATAGACCAGCATACGAATATCGATGGGGAATTCGCCTTCGATTTCCTGTTCCCATTTGACGTCGATCCATTTCTCGGGCCGGTTACGATACTCGGCGACGTTCTTGCAGTCCTCGGTGTGAATCACGATACCGCGGCCCGAGGTGACAAAGCCCAGAATCGGATCGCCGGGGATCGGCCGGCAACATTTGGCATAGGTCACGACCGCGCCCTCAGTACCCTTGATCGCCAGCGGCCGGGCCGAGGTCCTGGCACTCTCGCCGGCAGGCTCCCGTTCGCCGGACATCAGCGCGCGGGCGATGACCATGGCCATCTGGTTACCGAAACCGATCTCGCTGAACATCTGCTCCATGTTCTCGAAGTTAAACTCCCCGAGCACCCGCTGTACCGGCTCTTCAGCCAGCTCTTCGAGCGCGGCACCATGAGCGGCCAGGCTCTTGTTAAGCAGGCGCATACCGAGAATGGTCGCCTCTTCCTTGCGCAGGTTTTTCAAGAACGCGCGAATGTTGGAACGGGCCTTGGCGGTGGTGACAAAATCCAGCCAGGCCGGGTTGGGCTGGGCTCCCTTCGAGGTGACGATCTCGACGGTCTGTCCGTTGAGCAGAACGGTGCGCAAGGGCATCAGGCGTCGATCGATCTTGGCCGCCACACACTGGTTGCCCACATCGGTATGCACCGCATAGGCAAAGTCGACCGCCGTGGCGCCACGTGGCAGGACCTTGATCTCGCCATTGGGGGTGAGCACGTAAACTTCGTCGGGGAAAAGATCGATCTTGACGTGCTCGAGAAACTCGATGGAGTTACCGGCGTTCTGCTGCATTTCCAGCAGTTCATGCAGCCACTGACGGGCGCGCTTCTGGGCATTGTTACTGATGTTTTCGTTGGTCTTGTACAGCCAGTGGGCGGCAATCCCGGCTTCGGAAACCTTGTGCATGTCCTCGGTACGAATCTGCACTTCAATGGCCACACCGTAGGGACTCATCAATACGGTATGCAGGGATTGATAACCGTTGGCCTTGGGGATGGCAATATAATCCTTGAAGCGGCCGGGCACCGGCGTATAGAGATTATGGATCGCGCCCAGTACCCGGTAACAGGCATCGACACTGTCGACGATAATGCGAAATGCGTAGACATCCATCACTTCACTGAAGGCCAGATGCTTGTCGCGCATTTTTTTATAAATGCTGTACAGATGTTTCTCGCGACCGATCACCTGCCCGTTCAACCCTTCCTGCTCCAGGCGGGTTTTGATGGTTTCTTCCATCTTGGTGACGATCTCTTTGCGATTACCGCGCGCCTTGCGCAGGCCTTCGTCGAGAATCCGGCTGCGCCACGGGTACATGGCACTGAAGCCGAGATCCTCCAGTTCCAGGCGCACATTGTTCATGCCCAGGCGGTTGGCAATCGGCGCGTAGATATCCAGGGTTTCGCGGGCAATGCGCCGGCGCTTGTCGGGGCGCATAACGCCCAGGGTACGCATATTGTGCAACCGGTCGGCCAGCTTGATCAGTATCACCCGGATATCGCGGGTCATGGCCAGCATCATCTTGCGGAAGTTTTCCGCCTGCGCCTCGGCCTTGTTCTCGAAGTGGATGTGGGTCAGCTTGGAGACCCCGTCGACCAGTTCCGCCACGTCCTTGCCGAAGCGCTTTTCCACCAGTTCCTTGGCGATCTCGGTGTCTTCGATCACATCATGCAATATGGCCGCCATGATGCTGAGGTGATCCACGTGCAGTTCCGCGAGGATGCGGGCCACGGCGACCGGGTGGGTGATATAGGGTTCACCGCTCAGGCGGTGCTGACCGTCATGCGCCTCGGCCCCGAACAGGTAGGCCTGGTAGACCTCGGCGACCTGCTCGGGCTCAAGGTATTCATCGAGCATCTCGCACAGATGCCTGATGCGAAATGTCTCGTGCCGGGGAGATGGAATCTCTGAAATCGGGCGGGCGATTACTCGCTGTCCTCTTCTGAATCAGCCGCGGCTTCGCCGGAGGCCTGACCGGTAGTGTCATCTTCACTGCCACTGTCGCTGTCGCTGCCCAGCTCGGCACCCAGCGCCGCCTTGATCGCGGCGGCCACGTCCATTTCGTCCTCATCACTGACTTCGGGCTGATCGGGCGTGCTGCTGCCGGCTTCCAGATCGGCGGCCGCAGCCAGCTCGGCGGCGGCCTGCTCATCGGTCAGCTCGGCGAAATGATCGACCACTTCCGGCGCCTCGTCCAGAATGGAGGCATCGATCAGGCCCTCGGAAATCTCGCGCAGGGCCATGACCGTCGGCTTATCGTTTTCATCTTCCACCAGGGGTTCGCGACCATTGGCAAGCTGGCGGGCCCGGCGGGCGGAAACCAGTACCAGCTCGAAACGGTTTTCGAGGTTTTCCAGACAATCTTCTACGGTAACTCGTGCCATTCTTTACTCCGGATATTCGGGCCGCGCCCCTGCTGGCACGGCCGGCAATTTGGTCAGGGACCGACCATTATAGTCATCCGGGCAGGGTCGTGCCAGAGATAAAAAACAGGGCCGAGTAACGAGGTACGAGGGCCGAGGGGTTTGTGGGGCTGTTTTCTACCCCCTTCCCCCACCGGGTTGCCGGACACCCCCTTCACTATGTCCGGCCTACGCGCTGAGAGAGAAAGGGGTTTTTTCACCTCGTGCCTCGTCCCTCGGCCCTCGTCACTGCTCCGCCAGGAGCTGCTTGAGGGACTGATCGGACAGGCGTTCAGCCCCGCTGACAAGCTGGGCGAAAAATTTGTCAGGCATCTGGCGTGCTGCCTTGATTGCCAATGAGATATCCCCCGGTCGATCGCGAAACAGGACTTCCAGCAATAATTCCGCCTGTACGAGATCTTTGCGAACCTTGGTTTGTTGCGCGGCGGGGCGCCGGACCGCGGTCACCAGTTTATGCAGGGCAAAGCGGGCCGGCGCCGGCACATTCACCACGATACCGGCACGCGCGACGAGCACAGCCGGTTGAGCCGACTCCATCAGGTAATCGAGAAATCGTACCGGTTCGGCATAGGTCTTCAGCGCCGGGAGCAACACCGGTTTGCCGGCAGGTTTACCGACCAACGGGGTCAGCAGATCAACGCTCAGCTGCTTGCCCTGGATACGAAAAGCGGTGGAAGGAGATTTGCGATCCAGCGCGGGAACCTCGACTACCCCCATGCCCGATTCCAATAACGCCTGGCGCAAATTTGTCTTCGGGTCATCGATCCCCACCGTAACCCTTTCATCGCCGGCAATATCAATATCGTGCGTCTCGAGGATGCGGGTCGGCCATTCGACGCCGAGCATGTTGCCGTAGATCGAAAACGCGTGCGAGCCAACCAGCACACCGCCCAGCAGAAATACCCCCGCCCGCTCCAGCACCTCCAGCAGGCGCGCCTCCGCCGCGCTGACCGTCAACGCGCCCCCGCTGATCAGCATTGAAACCAGCTGTTCCCGGGCCGCGCGATCGGGTTCGGCTTCTTTCCAGAGCTGTTTTTCGTTTTCGATGAGGGTACGAACTTCCGGTGTATCCGGCCCGACATAATGCTGGGTTTTACGGCTGCCAATCGTTAGCTGCAGATACCAGTGTCGACCGCCTTTAATCGACTTGCTGACAAAGGAGAGTCCCCGGTGGGCAGGCGCGTTCGCCTGCAGGCACTGGCTCAGCAGCTGGGTATATAACAGTTGGGTGCTCTGCGGCAGTTCGCGCATCTCCCGGCCTCCCTGGTGGTTATACGCAGTTTAGTAAAAAACAGCGTATAACGCCAGAACGCATGCCAGACATAAAAACAGGACCGAGTGACGAGGTACGAGGGCCGAGGGCCGAGGGGTTTGTGGGGCTGTTTTCTATCCCCCCTTCCCCCCCACCGGATTGCCGGACACCGCCTTCGCTATGTCCGGCCTACGCGCTGAGAGAGAAAGGGGTTTTTCACCTCGTACCTCGTTCCTCGGCCCTCGTCACTGCTCCGCCAGGAGTTGCTTGAGGGACTCGGCGTGGCGCCGGGACTGGGCGGCGAAGCGCAGGCGGCGGGCGAGGACGATGTTTTGCAGATCGGCCAGGGCGGTTTCAAAATCGTCGTTGATCACCAGGTAGTCGAATTCGGCGTAGTGGGACATTTCGTTGACCGCGTCGCGCATGCGCCGGGCGATGACCTCGTCGGGATCCTGGCCGCGACCGCGCAACCGCTCTTCCAGTGCCTCGCGCGAGGGCGGCAGGATGAAGATGCCGACGCAGTCGGGGACCTGCTTGCGCACCTGCGCCGCACCCTGCCAATCGATCTCCAGGATCACGTCGCGCCCGGCCTCCAGTTCCTGTTCGATACTGGCCATGGCCGTACCATAATAGTTGTCGAACACTTTGGCGTGTTCCAGAAAGTGGCCCTCGCCGATCATGCGCTCGAAGGTCGGCACATCGGTAAAGTGGTAATGGATACCGTCCTGCTCGCCGGGACGCATGGGCCGGGTAGTGTGCGAAACGGACACGTCGATATCGGGCGTGCTCTCCACCAGCGCCGCCACCAGCGAGGTCTTGCCGGCCCCGGAGGGCGCGGCGATCACATACAGGGTGCCGAGGGTGGAATCTTTGTCTGTCAGTGCCATAGGTTGTTATCCGGTTTGTTATTCGATGTTCTGGACCTGTTCGCGCATCTGTTCAATCAGCACTTTCAAATCGACCGAGGCCCGGGTCATCTGCTTGTCCACCGATTTGGATCCCAGGGTGTTGGCCTCGCGATGCAGCTCCTGCATCAGAAAATCGAGCCGGCGCCCCACGGGCTCGTCGCTCGCCAGCACCTCGCGGATTTCCCCCAGGTGCATGCGCAGGCGATCCAGCTCTTCATCCACGTCCGCCTTTTGTGCCAGCAGGACCAGCTCCTGCTCCAGCCGATCTTCGTCGACTTCCTGACGCAATTCGTCCAGCCGCGCGCGCAGTTTATCGCGCCACGCCTGGTGAATGCCCGGCAGGGCCGATTGCAGCTCGGCCACAATCGTCTCGATGCCCTCGCAACGCTGCAACAGCACCTCGCGCAGTTTGTCCCCCTCGCGCTGACGCATGGCCTGCAGATCTTCCAGTGCGCTGTCGAGCAGCTCGCCGAGGGCGCGGCGCAATTGCGCCTCATCGGCGGGCGCGCTGTGCATCACGCCCGGCCAGCGCATGAGATCCAGGGAGCTGACCGGCGCCGGGTTATAGATGTATTTGTCCACCGCATGGCTGGCCTTGGCCAGCTGTTCGACCAGCGCCAGATCCACATCCAGGCCCTGGGCGGCGACCGCCGGCTGAAACCGGAGGCTGATATCCAGCTTGCCGCGCACCAGTCGTTTGCCCACCTGCTCGCGAATCAACGGCTCGAACGCGCGCAGATCCTCGGGCAGGCGCAGGTTCAAATCAAGATAACGATGATTGACAGAACGGATTTCAAGACTGAATTCGCCCGGTTCGCCCGACCAGCGCTGGCGGGCAAAGGCGGTCATGCTATAGACCATGTGCGTTATCTTTCTTTATAGATTGGTGGTGGATGCCGATAGTTATAGCGTACAGCAAGCCGACGGGGTTGACCATCCATCCGGACCAGGAGTGTGGTAATCTTGCCGGGCTGATGAGGGCAAACAACACGCTATGGCCAGAATCACCCACGAACTTCCCAATGACACCCGACTTGACGGGTACACCATCCAGCGCGTGATCGGCGGTGGCGGCTTCAGTATCGTCTATCTGGCCACCGATGATACCGGTCGCAAGGTGGTGATCAAGGAATACATGCCCAGCAAGCTGGCGGTCCGCGACGAGCAGCTGGACGTGGTGGCCTCGCAGGATCATTTCGTCGAACGCTTCGCCCATGGCCGGCGCCTGTTCTTTCAGGAAGCCGGGACCCTGTCGAGCATCAAGCACCCCAACATCGTCAACGTGATCAACTTCTTCCGCCAGCACGGTACAGTCTACATGGTGATGGAGTTCGAGGAAGGGGTGAACCTGCAGGGCTATATCCTCAAACACAAGGGCAAGATGAGCGAAGCCTTCATCCTGACCGTGTTCAACGGCCTGCTCGATGGACTCCAGCATATTCACAGCAAGGGGCTGCTGCACCTGGACATCAAGCCCGGCAATATCCATCTGCGCCCCGGCGGCCGGCCGCTGTTGCTCGATTTCGGCGCCGTGCACGAGATGATGCATACCCGCCAGTTCCAGCCCAACCAGGTGGTGACCCCCGGCTATTCCCCCATCGAGCAGCTGGATCCTGGCGGCTATGTGGGGCCCTGGACCGATATCTACGCCATCGGCGCCACCATGCGCACCTGCATGAGCGGCCAGCCGCCTATGTCCGCCACCAAACGCCGCGAACGGGACAGCATGCGCCCGGCGGTCTATGCCTTCAAAAAGGGCTATTCCCAACGCCTGCTCAGCGCCGTGGACCGCGCCATGGAAGTCGATCCGATGCTGCGCCCCCAGTCGGTGGAGGAATTGCAGGCCCTGCTGGCTCGCGGCGAACCCGACAACGCGGTGGAAGAAGGAGGCTGAATCGTGCAGGTGGAGATCGGTCGTACCAG
Source organism: Thiohalophilus sp. (assembly GCF_034521165.1). Lineage (NCBI taxonomy): Bacteria > Pseudomonadati > Pseudomonadota > Gammaproteobacteria > Thiohalomonadales > Thiohalophilaceae > Thiohalophilus > Thiohalophilus sp. Next base: position 418,545 of record NZ_JAXHMV010000008.1, on the reverse strand, counting down.
CCGCCTTGGCAACCGCGAGATCAACCAGGATCGCCTCGGCGCCTTTGTCAGTGAACAGGGGGCCCTGCTGGTGCTGGGCGACGGCCTGGGCGGCCGCCCCGGCGGGGATCTGGCCGCCCAGGCCCTGGTGGATACCATCGAAACCGAACTGGAACTGCATCCCCTGCCCGCCGAGGATCCGCCCCGCTTCTTGCGCGAACTGCTGCGCCGGGCCCATCGCGCCGTGCTGCTGAGCGGCCAGGAACAGGAACCGCCGCTGGCGCCCGGAACCACCGCGGTGTTGTGCCTGATGCAGGAGGGCAAGGCATGGTGGGCGCATGTCGGCGACAGCCGTTTTTACCTGTTCCGAGACGGCCTGCCCATCTATCGCACCCAGGATCACTCCTATGTGGAACAGCTCTATCAGGCAGGACGTATCTCACTGGCCAAGCGTCACGGCCACCCGATGCGCAATTACGTCACCCAGTGCATCGGCCTCAACCCCGGCGAGCCGGAAGTCTCGATCAGCAACAGCATTCCGATACAGGAAGGCGACGTGCTGCTGCTTTGTTCCGACGGATTCTGGGAACCGCTGGACGATGCCCTGATCGGCTCCAGTCTCGACAGTGGCAGCCTGCGCGATACGATCGATCACCTGGCCGAACGGGCCGAACAATCCAGCTATCCCCACAGCGACAACACCAGCGCGGTCGCGGCGCGCGTGATCTCATTGCAGCAACTGCACAAAAAATCCCGCCAGAGCGCCCGCCGCCGCCACGACGTCAACACCCTCGACGGCGCCATCGAAGAGATCGAACGCGCCATCAAGGCCTACGAAGACGAAATGAAATAAACAGCTCACCACCAAGACACCAAGTTTCACAAATTTATTATCTTGGTGCCTTGGCGTCTTGGTGGTTAATATTTTTAGGCGTTAACGGCCAGAGACAGACGCGCTATACTGCCGCCTCATTCAAGCGACGAGATTCCGATTATGCGACCCAGCGGCCGAAACCCCGATCAGTTACGCGATATCAACATCACCCGCCATTACACCAAACACGCCGAAGGCTCGGTGCTGATCGAGTTTGGCGACACCAAGGTGATCTGCACCGCCAGCGTCGAGGATCGGGTACCGGGCTTTTTGCGCGGCCAGGGCCAGGGCTGGATTACCGCCGAATACGGCATGCTGCCGCGCTCCACCGGCAGCCGCATGGGCCGCGAGGCGGCACGTGGCAAGCAGGGCGGGCGCACGGTGGAGATCCAGCGGCTGATCGGCCGCTCGCTGCGCGCCGCGGTGGATCTCAAGGCGCTGGGCGAGTTTTCCATCACCGTTGACTGCGACGTCATCCAGGCCGATGGCGGCACCCGCACCGCCTCGATCACCGGCGGTTACGTGGCCCTGGCCGATGCCATCAGTCATATGCTGGAAACCAAACAGATCAAAAAAGATCCCCTGATCAACCATGTCGCTTCCATCTCGGTCGGCGTCTTCAACGGCACCCCGGTCATGGATCTCGATTACGCCGAGGATTCCAATTGTGAAACCGACATGAACCTGGTGATGACCGACGAGGGCAAGTTCATCGAAATTCAGGGTACCGCCGAAGGCGAACCCTTCTCACCGCAGGAACTGCAGGCCATGCTGGACCTCGGCAAGCAGGCGATCGACCAGCTGATCGACAAACAGCGTGAAGCCCTGGGCGCCTGAGCATGCAACGCCTCGTGCTGGCCAGCAACAATCCCGGCAAGGTACGCGAGATCGATCAGATGCTGGCCGGCATTGATATGCACGTGTTACCCCAGTCCGACTTCAATGCCGGCGAGGTCGAGGAAACGGGGCTGACTTTTGTCGAAAACGCGATCCTCAAGGCCCGCCATGCCGCCGGGCAGGCGGGCCTGCCGGCCATCGCCGACGACTCCGGCCTGGAAGTCGATGCGCTGAACGGCGCCCCCGGCATCTACTCGGCCCGCTATGCCGGGGCTGGCGCCAGTGATGCGCAGAACCTGCAAAAACTGCTGGCCGATCTGCAAGACGTTCCCGAACAAGAACGCACCGCCCGCTTTCAATGCCTGCTGGTGTATATGCGCCACGCCGCCGATCCCACCCCGCTGATCTGCCAGGGCACCTGGGAAGGCGTCATCACCCGTGAACCGCAGGGCGACAACGGTTTCGGCTATGACCCTGTTTTCTATGTTCCCGAGCAGGACTGCACTTCCGCGCAGTTACCGTCCGAGACCAAAAACCGGCTGAGTCATCGCGGCCAGGCCCTGCGTCAGCTGGTTGCCGCGCTGTCGCGCGGCAACAGGGGCTATAGTTTCTAGCTGCTAGTATCTAGAGGCGTAGGTCCGGTTGCGCGCAGCGCTACCCGACATTCTCCTGTGGGAGCGTCCCACGGACGCGATTTTTCGGCCAGGATGTCGCGGTCGTGGCCCGCTCCCACCTCACTCGTTCCAATCTCTCCAGTGGACGGATATCACGCAGGCCGCCGCCAGCGTGGTCTACGCAACTGACCACATTATTTGTAGGCCCGATAGAACGACAGTGGTATCGGGCAGCACTCAGCACTCAAGTAGTCTGATCCAGATCAACTAAATGCGGCCTCACCTGTCACATCACTGCCATAATCTGATCCAGATCAATATTATTTTCCCTGTTTCTGCCACAGTCAGTGCTAACAACAATTTTCACGACGAAACGAGGCATACTCATGAATTACAAAGCACTGTTATCAACTATTGCCGCCGCCACGGCACTGGGCCTGGCCAGCCAGCCCGCCACCGCCATTGAAGAAGGCGATCTGCTGCTGCGTTTCGGTCTGGCCAACGTCAGCCCCAATGATGGCAGCACCGGCGTTGTAGCCGACGATGCCGTTGGTGTCGAGGACGACACCCAGGCGTTCATCAACCTGACCTGGATGTTCACCGACAACCTCGGACTGGATATCTTGGGCTCCACCCCGTTCACCCACGACATTACCCTGAATGGGGTCAAAGCAGGTGAAACCCAACACTTGCCACCAACTGTTGGCGTTCAGTACCACTTTAAACCCAAATCAGATGTGCGCCCTTATGTTGGTGCCGGTATCAATTACACCACTTTCTTCAGCGAAGAAACCACCGGTGCTCTGGCAGGGACTACTATGAGCCTGGATGACTCGCTGGGCCTGGCGGCACAGGCCGGCGTGGATGTAGACATCAACCAGGACTGGTTCTTCAACGCCGACCTGCGTTACATGAACATCGAAACCACTGCTTCAATTAGTGGCGTGGGTAACATCGATGTCGATATCAACCCCTGGGTCATCAGCCTGGGCGTCGGTACGCGCTTCTAAAAATACAGGGCCGAGTGACGAGGGACGAGTCACAAGCCCACCCCCTAATACTGGAACTTCAGGTTGAACAACCTGAAGTTCCGGTGTTTTTATTTCCTCGTAACTCGTCCCTCGTACCTCGTCACTTCCCGGCGGGTTTGGCTTACAATAGCCCCATGCGCCACTTCGCCACGCTGCTCTGTTCTCGTTGTAAATCCATTTCCCGTAGCGGGAAACGGGGGGGGGCCTTTCGGCTCTCTTTTTATCTCTCCTGACGGGCGAGGGAGGGCGATGAATTGTTACTTGCCACGAACTTCTCCAGTTCTATGGGCTTGCTGATGAAATAGCCCTGCGCATAATCCACGCCAAAGTCCTTGACGATATTGAATATCTCTTCGGTGGCGACAAATTCCGCCACCACCCGTTTTCCCAGACTGTGCGCCACATCCACCATCGAGCGAACCATAACCCGGTCTTCCTCGCTATTGGGCAGATTACGAATAAACGAGCCATCGATTTTCAAAATATCCACCGGAAAATTTCGCAAATAGGTAAATGAGGAAAGGCCGGTTCCAAAATCATCCAGCGCAATTTGACAACCGAGCGCTTTAATTGAATCGATAAACGAACGTGCCGCGCTGATACTGTGCAGCGACGCCGTCTCGGTAATTTCAAAAACCAGATGCCCCGGATCCAGCTGCTGTTCCTCGAACAATGTTTCCAGCCATGCGAACAGCTCGGGATCACCGATATTTGCGCCGCTCAGATTGATGGAAATGGAAATATCAGAACCTATGGCATTATGGCCTGCCAGATGAGTGATGGCCAGCTCCATCACCCGTCGATCAATTTTCTTTATCAGGCCATATTGCTCTGCCACAGGGATAAATTCACCCGGCAAAATAATCTTGTTATCCGGTCCTTTATAGCGCACCAGGGCTTCATAGTGAGTCACTTTTCCGGATTGTATTTCGAGAATGGGTTGAAACAGCAGGAAAAACCGATTCTCTCTTATGCCGGAAATAATTCTGTCAATCCAGACTTCCCTGTTCCTTTCTCCTTCGTCATCCTCCTTCACATAAACATGAATAACCTGCTGACCATCGGCTTTGGCACTGCGCAGAGCCGCCTCCGAGTGCGTCAGTAATTCGTTCGGCGTAGCTCCATGTTCTGGATACGTTGCTACACCAATTTTACAGGTGATGTTGATTTTATCCTGATTAACAACGAAGGGTTCCATTTCAATAGCAGAAATAATTCTGCTACCGGCATAAACCGCGCCTGTTTGATCAGTTTCCGGCAATATCACTACAAACCGGTTTCCCCCTGCCCGAACAAGCAGGTTGTCGTCGTAGGCGGCCAATAGATCACTGGTTCTTATTATCTCGTCGAGGCGTTTTGCAAACTCTATGAGCACCTCGTCACCACCCGTATATCCATAGGTATTATTAATAGTATGCATTCGTTCGACATCTATATTCAGGCAGGACAAACTCCGCTTATGGCGGTTTGATTGTGACAACAAGCTTTCCAAAAGTACTGAAAACCCGTTCTGATTAATCAACCCGGTCATCGGATCATGGGTAATATAAAAATCCGTCAACTGCTGTGCTTCACGCAGCTGACTGACATCCTGCACGGTACAGATAAAATACTGAACCCCTTCTACCTGCGCCATATCCAGCGCAATCTTAATGAAATGAAGGCGGCCATCGTTGGCTTTGATTCGATACTCCTTGAATTGGCCCTCAATATTTTGATTTTTCTTTATCTGATATTCACTATCAAAAGATTCGAGCGTTTTGCTGAACTCATTGGCCTCCATTTCCGGCATCAGACTGACAATGCTGTGTTCAACCAGGCTGGCTTTATTCCGCCCAAAAATTTTCTCCGCCGCCTTGTTGACCGTCAGCACAATGCCATTTCGATTTAGCGTCAAAATCCCTTCCGCGGAAATGTCCAGCACGGTATTAACGAACGCATTGGTGGTCGCCAGCTCCTTGTTTATTCGTCGTAATACGTTGAACCGGAAGTAGCCATAAGCCAGCACGCCCAGAACCATCAGCGCCATGACCAGATAGGCAACGCGCCGATGATCCCAGAACACTGGCTCCGGATGCCAGCGGGCATAAGTTGTCTTGTAGGCATCTGATGCCAGAACTGTCTGCAATGCCCTGTCAAGCTTTTGCGCCAGCTCCGGCTGTTGCTGATTCACGGCGATCGCCCGGGGGATTTCACGCAGCGGCTCCCCCAGTGCCTGCAGGCTGCCTTTTAGCCGCAGGTTCCTGGCAAGGTGTTTTGCGATGGGTGCCGGATAGATGATTGCATCGATCTTGTCTGTCGCCAGATCCAGCAAGGCATCCGCCAGATGCGGATATTCACGGCTTCTGATGGTCGGTTCGTGACTCAAAATCCTGATCCCGACATTATCCCTCACAACACCGACAACAAAACGCGAACCCCTCAAGTCACTCAAGCGTTCGAACAGCCCCTTGTCCTCCAGCACCAGTAACGAGACGGGTATCTTGTTGATCGGGCGGGTGAAGTTGACGAAGGCTTTTCGTTTCTCGGTGACCCCCAGATTGGGAATCATATCCGCCTGGCCGCTTTTCAGCTGCGCGAAGGCCGCGTCCCAGGAGGCGACCGGAACATATTTAACCTTCACCCCGGCCCGCGAGGCGACCTCCTCCATGATTTCGATGCCGAAACCCGTCGGCAAATTGTTGACCGTGATGTTGTAGATCGGCGGAAAGCGCTCGGGAAAAACGGCCACGACCGTTGGCCGGGCATTCTCAGCGTGACGTTCATCAGGTTCGGCGCTAACGCCGGTTTGACATACCATCGCCAGGAGCAGGCCGGCGAGATATTGGCGCGTGTATCGTCCCATCTGGTGATTTGGTACTCTATTGTCCCTACTACAATTAACTTTATCGTCAAGCCGGTGAATTTCTTAAATTTACTACTCGATTTATTCGACCCGCTGATTTTGCCGCTCCCCTCGCATCCCGCCGCTTCCTGCCGGATACAGCAAAGGCATTAAAGGAGGCGCCGCCGCTAATACTTCTGCTAATCTAGCAGCATTCCCGATACTCACAAGCCCTGATTGGCAGGTTGCCCCGTTCTATGTTTATCTTTCGCTCACTGCCACCGCTGTCACTCTACATCCACTTCCCCTGGTGTACGCGCAAGTGTCCCTATTGCGATTTCAATTCCCATGCCCTGACCGGGGCACTGCCGGAGCAGGCCTATGTGGATACACTGCTGCGGGATCTGGAACAGGACCTGCCGCTGATCTGGGGGCGTCGGATTATTTCGATCTTCATGGGCGGCGGTACCCCCAGTCTGTTTTCCCCCGAGGCGCTGGATCGGCTGCTCGGTGGCATCCGCGCCCGGCTCAGTCTGGCCGCTGACTGCGAAATTACCCTGGAAGCCAACCCGGGCTCGGCCGAGGCCGACAAGTTTGCCGAATTTCGTGCCGCGGGTATCAACCGGCTGTCCATCGGCATCCAGAGCTTCGACGACGAGCCGTTACAGAAACTGGGCCGGATTCATGATCGCCGACAGGCCTTTGCCGCGGCCGAGGCCGCCCACGCGGCGGGGTTTGATAACTTCAATCTGGATCTGATGTTTGCCCTGCCTGACCAGACGCTCGATCAGGCCCTGGCCGATTTGCACAATGCCTTCGCGCTGGAGCCCGCCCATCTGTCTCATTACCAGCTCACGCTCGAACCCAACACCTGGTTCTATCACCACCCGCCACCGCTGCCCGATGACGATCTGGTCTGGGAGATGCAATCCCGCAGCCAGGCCCTGCTGGGCGAACACGGTTACGCCCAGTACGAAGTCTCGGCCTATGCCCGGCCCGGACGCCAGTGCCGGCATAACCGTAATTACTGGGAATTCGGCGATTATCTCGGCATTGGCGCGGGGGCGCACGACAAGATCAGCGATGCCGCCGCCGGGCGGATCGTGCGTCGCAGCAAGCAGCGCGGACCGCAGGATTATCTGCAGGCCCGCGACCTTGTGCAAAGCGAACAGCAGCCCGACGAGGCCGAGGTGGTATTCGAATTCATGCTCAACGCCCTGCGCCTGAATAGCGGTTTTGAACTCGCCCTGTTCGAGCAACATACCGGCCTCTCCCGCGAAGTATTGCGGCCCCTCTTGCAGGAAGCCCTCGCCGATGGCTTGATCGAACAGGAGAACGACCTTATAAAAACCAGTATGCGCGGACGGCAATATCTTAACGATCTGCTAGCACGGTTTTTGCCCGATGCTGGATGAAGTCGACATCGCATGTCCCTACTGCGGCGAGGTATTCACGACGGTCGTGGACTATTCCGCCGGCGATCAGGACTACATCGAAGACTGTTATGTCTGTTGCCGACCGATCCACTTTAGCGTTATGGTGGATATCAACGGTGAACTGACCGAGGTCATCACCCGACAAGACAATGAGTGACGATAACGACGACCGCTACCAGGCCATCTCCTGTGCTGACTACAGCCGCTATGAGGAGTGGATCATGCACGGGCAACGGCTGCAAATCGCCTGGCGCGATGCGCAGGGGCAGGACTATATCGGCCTGCTGCAACCCCTCGATTTACAATCCCGTCGCCGGCAGGAATTTTTGATCGCGCAACCGGTCAGCGGCGGCGACACAGTCCATATTCGCCTGGATCGGATTCTGCGCTGCAACCCGGATAAAACCTGATGCATACCCGCGACCGCGACATTGAAACCTACACCACCAAGGACGGCTCGCAGATCCGCGAGCTGATGCACCCGAATGTGCACGGCAACCGCAACCAGAGCCTGGCCGAGGCCATCGTCCCATCGGGCGAGATCACCCAGCTGCATCGCCATGGCCAGAGCGAAGAGCTCTACCACATTACGCAGGGCCGCGGCTGGATGACCCTGGGCGAGCAAGAGTTCGAAGTGAACCTCGGTGATACCGTGGCCATCGCCCCCGGCACGCCCCATCGCATCAAAAACATCGGTGACGAGCCGCTGCATATCCTCTGCAGCTGTTCGCCCCCCTACGCCCACGACGACACCGAACTACTGGAGTAACCATGCGCATCGGGATCGACATGGGCGGCACCAAGATCGAAGGCATCCTGCTCGACGAGCAGGGCCGTGAACAACAGCGCCAGCGGATCGACACCCCGCGCAACGACTACCCGGCCACCGTGCAGGCGATCGTCGATCTCATAAAACAACTGGAACGCGAACTCGACCAGCCGGCCACGGTCGGCATCGGCATCCCCGGCGCCATCTCCCCGGCCAGCGGTCGGGTCAAGAATGCCAACTCCACCTGGCTGATCGGCCAGCCGTTGCTGGACGATCTGCAACAGCAACTCGGCCGTGAAATCAAAATCGAAAACGACGCCAACTGCTTCGTGGTCTCCGAGGCCACCGACGGCGCCGCACAGGACGCCGATGTGGTCTTCGGCGTCATCATCGGCACCGGGACGGGGGGTGGTGTTTACGTACGCGGTCATTCCATCGTCGGCATCAACGCCATCGCCGGCGAATGGGGCCACAATCCCCTGCCCTGGCCGACGCCGAGCGAATACCCGGGACGCGACTGCTATTGCGGCAAAAAAGGCTGTATCGAAACCTGGCTCTGTGGCCCCGGCTTCAGCCTCGACCACCAGCTCAGCGGCGGCGGCCACATGCCCGCCCGCGAAATCGCGGAACTGGCGGCCCAGGGCGACGCCCTGGCCGAAGCCTCACTGGAACGTTACGAACAACGCCTGGCCAAGAGCCTGGCCTCGGTGATCAACATCCTCGACCCGCAAATCATCGTGCTGGGCGGCGGCATGTCCAACATCCAGCGCCTGTACAACAACGTGCCCAAACTCTGGGCCACCTACGTCTTCTCCGATCGGGTCGATACCAAACTCGTGCCGCCCAAACATGGCGACTCCAGCGGAGTGCGTGGTGCGGCATGGCTTTGGCCGCAATAAACACAGTTGGCAGGTTTTTACACCTCTTAACCACGAAGACACGAAGTCTCGAAACGAATCAATTTTTCTTTTATGTTTTCGTAGTCAAGCTTTTATAAAAACCCTGCCAACTGCCATCTGACGACTGCGAACTTTCTTTTTCGTGTCTTCGTGGTTGGTTTTCAGTTTTGCCTACCAAAGCCGGGACTCAGGTGGAACAGCTTCGCTTGTTCCACCCTACAGGGGGTGATCGGGGATTGGGAACTTTTATTTAGAATCTACTTGCCAGGCTCGACAGGTTTCAGGTGGATCCGCTTCACTTGACTTACCCTGCGAACTTCGATTTTCCGTCATCAAGTGCGGGCAGGTTCAAGTCCGGAGGCAAACGCGGCAGGTGCAAACAACCGGCATTAACCGAACATCTTACCGCATTCCGGCGCAACCCGGGGGCCACTCCACCCGGATAGGATATCCCACTCTGAACTACCGACTTCCGATTTCCGATTCCCGATTTCCCTGTTATCGTAGCCCCAGGCATTCAACCGGAAAAATCATCATGCACGCGCTTCCCAGACCCGTTTACCTTGCCATCCTGCCCTTGCTGATGATGCTCTCGCCTGCCGTCAGCGCCGAAACCCTGAACGCCGAACAGGTCAAAACCCTGTTCAGTGACAAGACCGTCGAATACCGCCATGAAAAACTGGGCTTCGAGTTTGTTGTCTACCACGCACCCGACGGCACCCTGCGCGGTACCCGCGACGGCCAGCTCATGAGCGAACTGCAGTGGTCGGTGAATGAGCATGGCGAACTGTGCATCGCCTATAACCGCAATCAGCGTTGTTACCCGATCATGCGCGATGATGGCAAATACAAAAAATACACGGTTGATGACAACGGCAAGCGAAAAATCCTGCTCACCTACCGGCGCTTTATCGACGGGAACCCGAATGACTTCTGACTTATTTTTCGTCTCGACGCTTTAATTCTTTTGATCGGCGTCGCCAGCATATTGCTGTTTCCTCGCCACTCGTCACTGTTTTAACCGATACCCGGTTCTAAACATCCACCACACAAGTCCCAGGCAGAGAATCAAAAACCCCAGAATCATCCCGATGCTCAACACCACGCTGACATCGGCGATCTCGTAAAAGCTCCAGCGAAAACCGCTGATGAGATAGACCACCGGATTGAACAGCGTCACGGTCTGCCAGGCGGGTGGCAGCATGTCGATGGAATAGAAGGTACCGCCCAGAAACACCAGCGGGGTCACCACCAGCAACGGGATCAATTGCAGTTTTTCAAAGTCGGTCGCCCACAGGCCGATGATGAATCCGAACAGGCTGAACGAGAGACAGGTGAGGACCAAAAACATCAGCATCCACAACGGATGGGCGATCTGGATATCCACGAAGAACCCGGCGGTCGCCAGAATGATCAACCCGATGATCAACGACTTGCTCGCCGCCGCGCCCACGTAACCGATCACGATCTCGATGAACGAGACCGGCGCTGAATGCAGTTCGTAGATCGCGCCGGTAAACTTGGGAAAGAAGATCCCGAACGAGGCATTGGCCAGACTCTGGGTCAGGATTGCCAGCATCACTAGCCCGGGCACGATGAACGAACCATACTCCACGCCGCCCACTGACTCGATACGTGAGCCGATAGCCGAGCCGAACACCACGAAATAGAGTACCGTGGTCAGCACCGGCGAGGCGAAGCTCTGCGCCACGGTCTCAAACGCCCGGCGCATTTCGTGTTTGTAGATCACCCGTATGGCGTAAATATTCATTGGTTTTTGTAATAGCCTGTCATCGCGAATTGATACTTTGTGTACAGAGATTGCTTCGTTATTTCATTCCTCGCAATGACCCTGCCAGTTGCTGTCATTGCGAGCGAGCAACGCGAGCGCGGCAATCTTTCCACTAATCGCATGCCAGCCTGGTTCATCCCGGTTCCACTCTGCCTGATCCGGCCTTCCTCTTTTGACTGCCATCTGCCAACTGCAAACTGCCAACTGTTCCTTTTCATTTTTTACCCTTCACCAGATTGACAAAGATTTCCTCCAGCGAGGTCTGGGTGGTCTGCACATCCTTGATCACCAGCCCCGCGCCGGCGATGGCCTGCAGGAACTCATGGATCCGGGTATGGGTACGATGCGGATCGTAGGTATAGGTCAGCTGCTCGCCGCTTTCGGATAATTCCAGCGGCCACTCCTGCAATTCAGGCGGCAACTCCCGCAGCGGCGTTTCCAGATCGATCACCAGCTGGCGCTTGCCCAGCTTGTGCATCAGGGTCTGCTTGTCATCCACCAGCAGCAACTCACCGTTGTTAATCACCCCGACGCGATCGGCGATAGCCTCGGCCTCTTCGATGTAGTGGGTGGTCAGAATGATGGTCACACCCGCGGCGCGCAGCCGGTAAACCAGCGCCCACATCTCCTGGCGCAGCTCCACGTCCACCCCGGCGGTCGGCTCGTCCAGAAACAGCACCATGGGCTCATGGGCCAGCGCCTTGCCGATCAGCACCCGGCGTTTCATCCCGCCGGAGAGCGTCATCAGCATGTTATTGCGCTTGTCCCACAGGGTCAGGTCCCTGAGCACCTGCTCGATATAGTCCGGGTTGGGCGGCTTGCCGAACAACCCGCGGCTGAAGGTCATGGTGTGCCAGACCTTTTCGAATGCCCCCAGACTCAGCTCCTGCGGCACCAGGCCGATGCGGCTGCGGGTCTGGCGATAATCGCGCCGGATATCATAACCGTCCACCGTCACCGAGCCCGAACCGGGCGTGACGATACCGCAGATGATCGAAATGAGCGTGGTCTTGCCCGCGCCATTGGGCCCCAGCAGCGCGAGAATTTCGCCCGGCTGGATGTCCAGATTGACGTTTTTCAGCGCCTGAAAACCGCTGCCGTAGGTCTTGGACAGATTGTTAATCGAAACGATGGGTGACATGGGATCATCCGGGCGAGTGGACTGACTATATTAAAAGGAAAAGCCGCCTATTGCGACAGCCACACCCAAACCCGCTTGCCGGCAGACTGGCTGCGGCCCCTTTCTCACCCGACAAACCGCAACGCCCGGTATTCTGTCATGGTGTTACCCGGCACACACTGACGGGCCCGACCAGGACTGGCTACGCTGCCATGCTCATCCCCGGCCTTGAACTGGCATCCAGCTCGCACCACGCGGGATTGCGGCCCTGGTCGCCATGTCGACAAGGTGGCCGCAACCGGGCTTTTGACTACAATAGAGACGAACCCGCGTCATGCCGGGCCTGACCCGACATCCAGTCCCGGTTCGAGGCGTATTGCCGGCCCTCGCCGCACTAACGAAAAGTGGCAAGCGCGGTTGAACATCTTGCTGAAAATGACTATTGATTGGCTATTCCAGCGTCCTTCGAGCGCCGGCTCAACAAGGCATGACAACCCGGGTAGTCGCCATAATGACCTGTTCACTATCGACAACCCCACCCATTCAGCCACACGGAGTCACACCATGCGCCTGTTTCTCACCAGCCTGTTCCTTGTTCTGCTGACCGCTTGCAACAACGCCACCGGCACCGACGAAAACCGCGCTTACGAAGTCGAGGTGCTGACCGATGAGCTCCGCCATCCCTGGTCCATGGCCTTTTTACCCAACGGCGATGTGCTGATCACCGAACACGCCGGGCGCCTGCGGATCTTCCGCGACGGCAAGTTGCTGCCCGAACCGGTCCGCGGCCTGCCCGAGGTCCATCCTACCGGCCAGGGCGGGCTGCTGGATCTGGCACTGCATCCGGAATTTGAAAACAACCGCTGGCTTTATATGAGCTACGCGGCAAAGCATAACGGCAAGGCCACCACCCATGTGGCCCGCGGCCGTTACCAGGACGGCACCCTGAGTGACGTGGAAGTGCTGTTCATTGCCGAGCCCGCCGGGAATACCGGCCGTCACTTCGGATCGCGCCTGGTCTTCGACAATGAAGGTTATCTGTATCTCACCGTCGGCGATCGCGGCACCCAGCCCCGCGCCCAGGATTTGAGCGATCACGCCGGCGGCACCCATCGCCTGCACGACGACGGCCGCATCCCCGACGACAACCCTTTTGTCGATCGCAAGGAGGCCAAACCGTCGTTCTACACCTACGGCAACCGCAACGCCCAGGGCATGACCGTGCATCCCGACACCGGCGTCATCTGGCAGGTGGAACACGGCCCGCGCGGTGGCGACGAGCTGAACATCATCAAAGCCGGGGTCAACTACGGCTGGCCGGTCATCACCTACGGCGTCAACTACAGCGGCACCCAGGTCGGCGAGGGCATCACCCGTAAAGAAGGCATGGCACAACCGATCCATTACTGGGATCCCTCCATCGCCCCCTCCGGCATGGCCTTCTATACCGGCGACGCCTTCCCCGACTGGCAGGGCAACCTGTTCGTCGGCGCCCTGGCCCACGAACACCTGGCCCGACTGGTCATCAAGGACAACAAGGTCATTAAAGAAGAAAAGCTGCTGCAGGAGCGCAGCGAGCGCATCCGCGACGTGCGCATGGGTCCGGACGGGTTGTTGTGGATCCTGACCGACGAATCCGATGGAGCATTACTACGACTGAAACCGGCCAGATAATCCCCTCCTATTATCTTGCTCCCCTCTCCCGTTTATGGGAGAGGGTAAACTCGCACCTCGTCACTCGTACCTCGTTACTGCCCGAAGGGCCCGGGAGAGGGTAAAACTCGCACCTCGTCACTCGTACCTCGCCCCTGCCCGAAGGGCATGTAGGAGCGCCCCACGGGCGCGATTCTCAACGAGCCGGATCCACTCCGCCTGATCCGGCCTGCCGGGACTGACGACTGCCATCTGCCAACTGCCAACTATCTCTTCCTGCCCCGTCCGAAGGACCCGGAATATACCGGCCAGCGACATGGCGTTGCGGTAACCGGCTCCCGGCATCATGCAAAGCGATCGGTCACCATCACCTCGTTCAGCTCAAGCTGCCCCGGTCTGGGCCAGGAATCCTTGATGCCCTTGCCGATGGTAATCATAAAGGCAATGGTATGGTCTTCGGGCAGGTTGATGATTTTGGCCACGGCCTCGAAATCAAACCCGTCCATCGGGCAGGTCTGATAACCCAGCTCCTGGGCCGTTAACATGATGGTTTGCCCGGCCAGACCGCAGGAGCGCATGCCTTCGTCACGTTCCACCTGTGGGTTGCCCCGGTAATAACCATCAATCGCCGGGACCAGCATATCCTGGACCTCCTGCGGGGCATTTTTCCAGTAACGTTGCGGCTCATGTTCCCAGGCCTTGTTGTCAAAGCACAGTACCAGTAACTCCGAAGCCTCGGTCACCTGCGCCTGATCCCAGGCCACGGCGCGAATCGCCTTGCGCTGCTGTGGGTCGCGTACCCGCACAAAACGCCAGTTTTGAATGTTAAACGCCGTCGGGGAGAGTATGGCGTGCTCCATCAGTTTGTTGAACGTCTCCTCCGGCATCTGATGATCCGGGTCATACCATTTGATGGCGCGTCGTGCGCGGACCGCTTCGCTGACTTGCATAACATGCTCCCTATATAAAAGACATGAAAAACACTACGATATAGAATTCAACGATTATTTCAAGCAGGTAACCTTCCTGCAACAATCGGGCTTATTGACAGCCCATAAAATAAATGCAGGGCGTGTCCCACACACTGTCATCGGTTTGCTGCAATACATGTCGTTGTTGCATCCTGACTGTTATTGAGTCGCCGATGAAATCGCCTCCGATCCGGTACCCAATGACAGACTTTAAGCTTTCATCAAATAAGTTATCCCCGCCTCGATCAGGTCTTAATACTATTAATGATGTTATGGGATCGTCGACAACCTGTTTGAACCGGAAGCAAAACGTATCCCCGCTGGTGAAAAACTGGTTAGAATGAATACCCTCTGTTTCCGTTGACAGGCCTCGTTCCCGACACACATTGGATGAATAACCCGGTGACTCCATGAACATCGCAATCATTGGCGGCTCTGGCGGTATCGGTCGCACTTTCGTCGAGGTCCTGGCGGGCCGCCCCGAAGTGAGTGCGATCCATGCTACCTATAACCGGACCCCACCGCCGTTTCAACATCCCGCTGTCACCTGGCAGCCACTGGATATCACCAACGAGTCTGCCATCCGGAACTGGGGACGTGAACTGGGCGAAATCGACTGGCTCATCAATGCCGTCGGACTGTTGCATGATCTCGAACAGGGTCCGGAGAAGAGCATTCGCCGACTCGACCCGGCGTTTTTCATGCAGAACATGAATATCAATGCTCTGCCAACGCTCCTGCTGGCCAAACACCTGCACCGAAATCTCAAACACGACCGCACAGCGATCTTTGCCACCATCTCCGCCAAGGTGGGCAGCATCGAAGATAATCGGCTGGGCGGCTGGTACAGTTACCGCGCCTCCAAGGCCGCTCTCAACATGGGCCTCAAAACCCTGGCGATCGAATGGCAACGCACCCTGCCCAATGTAGTGGTAGCCGCTCTGCATCCGGGCACCACCGATACACCTTTATCGAAACCGTTTCAAAAGCACGTTCCGAAGGGCCAACTGTTCACCCCGACGCGGAGCGTCACCGACATGCTCGATGTACTGGATAAACTCACTCCCGAAGACTCAGGGAAATTCTGGGCCTTCGATGGCGAATTACTACCCTGGTAATTTAACCCATGATGAAACAACAGCGATCACTGTTCTCAATCGGCCTGGTACTGCTGGGCACAGTGTTTGGCAGCGTCCGGTCTGTCGCAGCGGGGCCAATGTCAGACTATGTACGGCAAAATCGTCCCCTGCTCCTGTTCACACCGACACTTGCCGATTCCCGCTTGCAGCAGATCAAACGCCACCTGCAACAACGACGTTGCGAGCTGGATGACCGGGCGATGCTCATCGGCATTATCGTCAAGCAAGGTCAAAGCCGCCTGGATAACCACCCCATTTCCCGAACATACGCCACTACTCTGCGAAATCGCTATGCTATCGAAGACGCTCAGTTCACCGCGATTTTGATCGGCAAGGATGGCGGCGAAAAACAGCGTCTCTATGACATCCCTGATCTGGATGCTATCTTTGCGCTGATCGACGGTATGCCCATGCGCCAGGACGAGATGGCGCAAAACTCCATTGACTGTCGCAGGCAAACGCAATGACCCTGACTCTCCGCAACGGTTGTGCCATTCTGGCAATGCTGTTGTTCTACTACCCGGTGACCCTGATGGCCGAACAAGATACCAGGATGATTGATACACGCGACACCGGCGATCGACGCGCCAGCGCCGGCAATCAATGGCGCCTGGTCACTGACGGCGTAATGGGCGGGGTCTCGCAAGGCCAACTGACCGCCGGGGCGATTGAAGGGCGCCCCTGCCTGCGCCTGCGCGGCGACGTCAGCCTGCAGAACAACGGGGGGTTTATCCAGATGGCCCTGGATCTGCCCGATGCGATTCGGCGCGAGGTATCGGGGTATACGGGCCTGATGCTCGAGGTTTATGGCAACGGCGAGCAGTACAACGTTCACCTGCGTACCGAGGACATCTGGCTGCCGTGGCAATCCTATCGCGCCACCTTCAGCGCCACACCGCAATGGCAACAGATTTACCTGCCCTTTAGCGACTTCCAGCCCCACCGCATCAGCACCGGCCTGGACGTCGCCCGGCTGGAGCGTATCGGCCTGGTGGCGATCGGCCGGGAATTCACCGCCGACCTTTGCCTTGGAAAACTCGGGCTATATAAATCGCAATAAGGCCTGGCAGGCCAGGAACCGATTTATTCATTCAACGCGTCCCGGATGCGCCCCACCCGCTTGCGGTTGGCGCCCAGCGTCGGGCGCCCGGGCCGGGATGGCGAATAGACAGGGAGCACCTGAATTTGCATGGGTCCAGGCCCGCTCAGCGCCACCCATCTATTCCGCTGCCCCCGATCCGCCACGGAACCAACCCCCTCCCCGCCTGTCTACATCAATACGCTTTAAATAAAATCCGCATGGCAACACAACGCCTGGCCCGTGCCGCAGCGGGATGGACCAGGCAGGAGGTCCGGGACATGAACCGACGTCGCTTCATCATCCAGCTGGCGGGCATTACCTCGGCGACCCTGCTCGCGCCCCGGATGCTGCTCAGTGCCGAGGAACGCCAGGCGGCGATTGAGAAAATCAGCAAAAGCGAGGCGCAGTGGAAGCAAATCCTGACGCCGGAAGAATTCCACATCCTGCGCGAGGAAGGCACCGAGCCGGCCCACACCAGCCCGCTGAATGACGAAAAGCGCAAGGGCACCTATGTCTGCGCCGGCTGCGCCCTGCCCCTGTTCACCTCCGAGATGAAATATGACAGCGGCACCGGCTGGCCCAGTTTCACCACCACCCTGCCCGGCGCCGTCGAAACCAGCCTCGACTTCAAACTGGTCTGGCCACGCACCGAATATCACTGCGCGCGCTGCGAAGGCCATCAGGGCCACGTGTTTGATGACGGTCCGCCGCCCACCGGTCAGCGCTGGTGCAACAACGGCCTCGCGCTCAACTTCATCCCGGACTGACAATTCAGAATAACAGACGTAAAACGCCAGACTGCGAGACCGTCCCCGGACTTTGCCCCTGGAATTGAATCCTGTTTATTGACCAAACGCGGTCCGGAGTCTCTCCAGCCGCTGGCGGTTGACCCCAGTCACGGAAAACGCCATCAGAATCACAGCGAATATAACGCTTAGTGTAGCAAAAGAACAAATAAGCAGTTTCATGCTATCTGCCATATGAGGATACGGCCTGGTTCAATCAACACCGACTCCGTTAACAAGGGCAAGAATTTCATCACCTGAACTATGTCCGGCGCGGTAAATAACGTGCGCAATCACATGCCAGAATTACTCAAACCGATTGAATAAAGCAACTGTCCATTCAGATCAGCGTCAGGTTTTTTTGAACATCATCGGGTAATTCCCGAATCATTGTCTTGGCCAGCTGATAGCCGAGTTCGCGATAGGCCTCGAACTGGTTCTCATCGAAAACCTGGTCGCTGGTGGGTTCATCGGGAAAAGTATCATTGCTGTGCTTGTAAGAATAGATATCGGCCGGCAAGTTACGGGTAATGGTGGATTTGACATAGACCAGCACACCGGTCTTGCCGCTGCGGTATTTGATGTTGCCGATATTGTAGCCCTTTTCCGCGAAGTAGTTCAGACCGTAAGGTCGCTGCTCATCGTACTTTGGCACCATGGGATCGATATCAATCCCGATCTGGGCACCAAAATCCAACCTTACCTTTTCAATCAGGTTGGCCAGATCGGTAAAGCCAAAATCCTTATCCGCTGCCGCATCACTGACAAAAATGATATCGACCTCGCGGCGAATCAGTTCATACACTGCCAGGTTCTCGAAATGCCCGCCATCACTCAGTTCGACATAATTGGATTTTTCATTCAGTCCATAGGGTATAAAGCTGTCATACAACGCCGGGATCCACAGGTTTGGCTGGTGTAACACCGGCGGCAGGAACCCCGGCCGGGGTTTTTTAGCCGGGTTTTCCACCCACACGCCCAGACGCAGATTCAACAAGGACATCACCAGCGACAACAGGGGATTGCGGGTGGGTCCCTTACCGTTGGCGCCGGTATTGGGATTGACGGCTGCCCCGGATATCGCCATGGCGGAGGAATAGGTCATCCTGCCACCGATAAACCGGGTGGAGGGTTGCCAACCGGTCGCACTGCTGCCGCAGAACCGCGGCGAGAGAATAAAGTTATCGCCGCCTCGTCCCTTGAACTTCGGGATATCTGATCCGGGTAACAGGATGTTGGTGTTGATGATGTGATAAGGACCAACCGCACCGTTCTCATAATTGCAGATGTCCTGCACCTTGCCGATATTGGCCTGATGGGCAAAACGATCACCGCCCTTGTCCCGGAGACGGCTCACATCGGGCAAAAACAATTCCATCAGTCGGTCACGATAATATCCGTGCATGGTGATAAAATTAATGTTGATGATCAGGCCGAATAATAAAGGTACCAGCAGTAACCAGAACGAATACGGAACGGTAGACAACTGGGCGACAATGACATTGGAGCGGCTCAACAGATAATCCCCGGCCAGATAGCCCAGGATGAGGACGCCGTATATCAGCAGAATCGCCGCGACCGTGACAATTAGATTGGTAGGAATCTTGATCCTGGGCGCCCTGGTCGAGCTGGTGCGGACATAAGACCAGACGCCCGACAGGATACCACCGAGCGTGGCCAGAATCCCGCCTTCGAGTTTCAGGTCATGCAGGTAATTGATTACATACGGCAAGGTTCCCAGGATAAGAAAGACGATCCCCGCGATCCAGATATAGCGCATGATGCAGTAATAGCAACGATGCACCACATACAAAATCGCCGGGAAAAAGCGTCCGAAGGTCGCCGCCACCCCGTACACGATCGACAGCAGGATCCCCAGCACCAGCGCCGCAAACGCCAGGTAGAGAAAGTTGGCCAGGTTGCCCATCTCCACGTAGAAACCACTGAAAGCGGAGAACATCTCCGTCGGCGTGACCAGCCAGGAATAGATGAAATTGACCTGCGCCCCCTTGGTGCCAAACAGCGCCAGCAGCATCAACAGGAACACCAGTACGGGGCCATAGACCAGGATATTGATAAACATCCCGCGTAACAGCGCCGAAAGCAGCGCGGTATAATCCAGGCAGCCGCCGGGGAACAGGTAATTGATATTCTGGCGCAGATGGCGCAGCAGACTCATCTTCTCGCGACTGCCGGCCCCTGTCGCACTGCGCTGATTCGGCCGGGTACCAAACGGAAAATCTTCCTCCTCGAGCCCATACCGGGTTTCCTCCATACAACCATCTTCCCGGCGAATTTTCCAGGTTTTGTGTAACATCCAGGCCAGCGAGGAACCGATGTAGCCCCCGCCCGACACGGTCGACAGATAATCAACCTGCTTGAGCAGCTGATACTTGGCCATCGCCTGCAACAGGCCGAGCGCGAAACTCGCCGAGCGGATGCCCCCGCCGGAGAGGGCCAGACCGACGGTGGTCTTGCCCGGCGGCTTGTCCTTGCGGGTCTTGAGATAGGCGCGTTCCTGCTCCAGCAGCCTGTCCTCGTCTTTCCATGAATAATAGTCCGGGGTTTGATTCTTATTCTTTGCCACCTGATCCGCTCCCTGCCTCTTATTTCAGACTGCCGATATAACTGTCCATGTAGGCTTTTTTGTCCTTGAACAGCTCGAGTACATCCATCGAAATGAATACCCCGGTCTCTCCGTCCCGATCGACAGCGCCAATCGTATAAACATTCCCGAAGTGCAGCGCCAGGCCATAGGCCCAGTCATCCAGGTTGATCCGTTCAGAATAGACCCCGACGATACTGCCTCCGGAGAGCTGGTACCACTTGTCGCGCCGCCAACTGTTCCAGCCGACGAGCTCGAGCATGATGCCTTCCTCAGTCTGGTTACCTTCCACTGCCTCGGAGACATTTTCTATCACCACCGCGGGATGCATCAGGATCCATTGCGCATCCGGCGGACGAAGAAACTCGCCGGGTTGTTTATCCTTACGCCAGAAATAACTGTTGACCGCGCGCTCCAGCAAAGTCTGCGAGCGGCTCTTTTGATAAAAGTTTTCCCAGTCCTGCTCGACGATATTGAGATATTTGAGCACCGGTCCGGTGTCCAGTTTCTGGATGAGCAACTGGGCATGGTTATAAATCGCCGCATAGGCCATGATGTACTCGCGACAGGACCCGGCCTGGTTGGCCTGCGCCAGCGCCTCACAGGCGACGTGGTTGGCCTCCGACACCCTGAACTTCTCGCCCTCGAACCTGATGCCATCGCCCTGGGCCAGCGGCATGACCAGGAAGTTCGGCACGGCATTTTCCGTCTGCATCACCTGGTTGATGGCCTGGTTAACATCCCGGATCGGGAAAAAGAAAGTGTTGTTTTTCCTGAACCGGTCTTCGGCGGCCACACTCATCTGCGCGATCTGATCGGATATCGCGCGCTTGTTGGTCAACGCTCCGCTGCAAAACTGTTCGATGATCGCCTCGGAGGCTGTGGCCATCTGCGGGAAGATCTGATGATATTTCGGCTCCAGCCGGTAATCCTCGCAGAACCCGGTATCCTCGGCCTGTACCGGCAAGTGGGCACCGAGGACAACAAATAACAGTATCCATAAAGCCCTGGCTTTCATCCCTGCCTCCTTATTCGAAGTCTTTCCCGAACGCGGCCAACATGTCGCGCATTCCCTGGGCCGCACGGATAAACGCCTCAACGCTCTCCTTGTCGGCCAGATCGATGGTGTCCCATTTTTGCTGCAAGAATTCGGCCTTGCCCTGCAGGGCCGTGTCCTGATGCGCCTTGAACGCCTTTTTACGTTCGGTCTTGTTCGGTGCAAAATCGATGTTGAGTACCTGCAACAATGGCACGTGACACACCGGATTTTTCAGATAGTGGGTGACAGCGTGGGTATTGAGATCGGTGATCAACTTGGGCCGCAGCTCCTGGTACATAAACGCATCGTGTTCGATTTCTTCACACCAAATGTCGTTGATTACCGGTTCGAACGGCGAGGGAATCATGAACGGGTCCAGCACGTGGCGATACTGATAATAGGTACCGACACAACCGTTCCTGCACGGATTGACCACGGATCGGTTAACGTCGACAAAACTCTGCAACAGGCGGGAGACATTGGCAACCAGGTGCACCGAGGCCAGCTTGCTGGTGCGCAGTGACAGGTTATGATCCAGGCTGCTCTCCCCGGGCGGGGCATACAACGAGGCCAGCGTATCATGCACCACGCTGGTCCCCAGTGAGTGGCCGAGAACATGCACATTCTGGGCACCAACATCACGAATCGTCTCGCTAATCAGCCTGGCCAGCTTGACGCGAATCAGCTCACCCAGCCCGGTGTAGCGATAAAAGATCACATCCAGCCAGTGGGTTTTGAAAAAGTGATCCTGGTTAAGCTCCGAATCCCAGCGGGCGATCTCCTGCGACATCATCCCCGTCACCCCGGCGCCCTGTAATTTGTCCAGGCGCTGGACCAGTGGCAAGGCAGTGTCCGCCAGCTTCTCGCGGTGTTCATTGAAAATGGTGTTATAGCCGAAGGGGACGAGATTAACCCGTTCCTGGATTTGCTTTCCCTGCCACTTTTCATACAGGCCGAGGGCATAGTTGAGGGACGTGGTCACCTCTTCCCTGAACGAATCACCGGTGTGCTCGCCCATGCCGTGGACGAGAATCAGCGTGGGTTTATCGGGCATGGCTCTACTCCCTGTTGATTTTCAATGTCAATCCTTTCGAACCTGGAACGGCAATACCGATGCCATATAGTTTGGACCATAACTTCTGGATCCGCCACCTGCCCAACCACAGAAAGTACATCAAAACCATGCCAACGCTGCGTCCAGTCTTCGAACCATTCCCGCCTGGACGGCAATCCGGTCAAGCAACGCGGTGGCTTTTAGTCAGGCTTACTGGCAAAACACGCCCGGATTCGCTCCACCCGCTGGCGGTTGGCGCCAAAATCGGATCGCCCGACCCGGGATGCCGAGCGCACATGGATCACCTGCTGGCTTTGATTCAGCCGCAACTCCACATCATCGATAAACCGTAACCACGGGGTTTGATAGACCGCGTGCAGATAATCTGGCTGCTCGGCAATTACCTCCCCGCCGGTTTCGTCAATCACCCGTTTAACCCGGCGCCACGCTTCTTCCACCGGGCCGATATAGTTCAACGGTTCGATATAGGCATCGTTCGACGGGTATTCACTGCAGACACAATTGGGCGACGCCGGACAGGGTTGTAACCGGCCATCGACCAGGCCCAGCTCGGGCTGTTTGCGTGAGGCAATCGACAGCGCCACCAGAATAGCACCGACGACAACGATCAGCGCGGCAACAGAGTAAATATACGGTTTCATATCAAGTTCGACCGTGTGTTATTCCTGGCTTAATAACCGCTGCAGGATCTGCTGCAGCTTATCCTCACTCATATCAATGTACTCCACCACCCGGCCGTAGAGCATCGCGGTCGGCACGTTCCGGCCATCCCGCTCGGCCTGCGCCTGATGGAGGCAATACAGCACGATCCGTTCCCTGCGCGTCAGCCCGTCGCGCTCATCGGGGAGATTGTCGATGTCAATTGTATTCATGGCGCACTACATAAAACTTGGCTGGTGTATTTGCACTATTGTGAATTTGGTTTAAACAACCAAATTTCAGCCAATCCCTGTTTTTACTCTGACTCCAAACATCACCATGAGTCAAGCGAGCAATCGAAAGCCGCTGTTACAGGCACAGCCGTACATCCGGGTCGAACCAACTCAACTTATAAGCCGGTCCTCGACTCATCTTCATCAGTTAATATGATGAGCTATTTTAACGAAAGCAGCCTATAGTCGAGCTCGAACATCGCTACATCCTCTACCCTCACCGGTATACCACCAACAGGATGCAGTCCCGCCAGACGCGGCGCATTTCGCGACGCCTTGCAGGCGGCCGGCGATGTCACTGGAGGCGCCTGTGCCTGTCAAATTTACCCCCATCTCGCCCTCTGCCATCAAGCACCCGTTTCTAAGGCCCCTGGCCAACAAGTTCCGGCTGCCTGACCTGATGCCAACACTTCGCCCGCCAGCTACCACTCCCATGGCCGGGAAGAATATCAAGATGGCAAAGGTTCATCCGTTCCTGAAAGTCAGCGATCCGATGACCGTGTTGTCCATAACAACGCATCGTCAGCCAATCAGGTGTATCCCGTTCCACTACCCGAATCTGAGCCTGACCTTCCCCGCCAGCAATGACGACAAGCGGGGCAGTTAGCAGACATACAGAAAGCTGCCTTCCCACCAACATTCACCTGTTTAACATCAAACAGGTGAATGTATACACTCGACCAAGGCAATGACCCAGGACAGAAAATGAAGCAATACAGCACCAACGCTTACGCGGCTGAATCGATCAGTCCGCATCAGGAGCTACGACAAATCGCCTTCAAGGCTCAACGCTGGAATCGGGAGAAATCCCGCCTGCTCGCAGAAGGTGAAGGCATTATTTTGACCGATGACCACTGGGAAGTGATCACCTATCTGCGCAAGCGCTATCTCAAACAGGGTCTGCCCAGGCAGGCCCGAACTCTGGCCCGGGAGCTTAACGAGAAATTCCTCGCCAAAGGCGGAACAAGGTATTTGTATCAACTGTTCGCCGGCGGGCCTGTGACGCAAGGCAGTCGGCTGGCCAACCTCAACTCACCGTCGAACACCACCGACATGTCTTTTGGCAGTGTTTACTAGCCACAGCGTGACGCAGCATAAACATAGTTATACCAGTTTGCATGACAGCACGAAAAAGAGAGACAACCATGAGCAAGAATCAGAAAAGTAACAAAGAAAACAAGAAAAAAGCCCTGTTGACGCCAAAAGAGAAAAAGGCCGCAAAACGCGACAAAGCGCCAATCAACACCCTTGTCGGCGACGCCATCGATAATGGCAAACACCACCGCCAGCAGGGGAAATAATTATGGGCATCAGTGCCACATGATCGGCTGGCAGTGCAAATCGGCACTGACAGCTTCTTTATCAACTTCCCGCACAGCCGTCATCAGCCCGTGATGTACATAAGGTGATCAGAACATGAGTAAAAGCCAGAAAGCCGATAAGGCTAACAAACCAACCCCCCCGCTGACATCAAAGCAAAAGCGCTCCGCCAAGCGCGACAAGGACTCGATCAACCTCACAGAAGCAGGAACAAACAGCGGAAAACATCATCACCAGGACTGGAATTGATCGACGGGTTTCGTCCGGAACAAATGCTCTCACCGTGCTGAGGCGGTGGGGCTTTGACAGGCTATTTTCTGATTAAAATTCTGCCCCTTCGCCCTCTTTTTTAAACCCTTTAATCGTCGGTAGCGTTATCCAGGTGTCCAACCTTGACCAGGATCAACGTGGGCTCTTCCACGCGCGGATGGTGTTGACTCATGTGGGGACTGCGTAGCCAGCTCCCGGCCGGGTATTCGCCATGTTCGTCGATAAACCGGCCTTCGAGCACCACGATCTCCTCGCCGCCCCAGTGCGTATGGGGCTGGAAGACTTCATTGGCCGGCCAGTAGACCAGGGCCGTGCTCTCGGTGCCATAGGTATACAGCAGCAGGACTCGCAGGTTGCCGATCCCGGGCTGCCACTGCTGGTTCTCGGGGCGGAGGACAACATATTGCCTGTCGTCTTGCTGGAATTGCTCCAGCTTCACAAACAACGTGCAGCCTTGCTCGGTAAACGGCGTGTGCCGTGAGCCCGGCGGATTACGCAGGTAAGAGCCCGCCGGGTAATCCCCGTTCTCATCGGAGAACACCCCGTCGAGGACATAGATTTCTTCTCCCATGGGATGCGTATGCGCGCTAAAGGACGAACCGGGTTCAAAGCGGACAAAGCTGGTCGTGTGGCCCGACTCGGCGGCTTCGCGTTCCAGGTGAATGCGTGACACGCCATCCGCCGGGCTCGTCACCCACTGCTGCTCGTCGGCCAGCACGCAGGCCACCTGTGAAAAATCCATGTTAAGCCGATATGAATCTGTCATGCCTCAGCCTTTCAATAACCCGATCACGGCATCGGCGGCACTGCCACTCGACTGCGGATTCTGACCGGTGATTAGATTGCCATCGACGACCGTGTTATCCGCCCAGTCATCAGCCGGGACAAATTCCACGCCCATGTCGCGCAAACGGCTCTCCAGCAGAAACGGCATCAGTTTATCCAGTTGCACGGCTTGCTCTTCGCTGTCGGTAAACGCCGTGACTTTCTTGCCCCTGAGCAGGGAGACGTCATCAACAATCATATTCACAAAGCAAGCCGGACCGTGGCAGACCGCCGCCAGCGGTTTACCCGCCTGGTAGGTATCACGGATCAGGCGTTGCACATGCGGATTGTCCGGCAGGTCAAACATCGTACCGTGGCCCCCCGGGAAGAATACCGCGTCATAATCGGCCGCCTGGAAACTGTCATCCAGGGCGGGCAAGCTTTTCAGCGCGGCCTTCGCCTGTTCGTTTTCATCGGTCGCCTGGTAGTCCTGCAGACTGTTGGCATCCAGCGGCGCATCCCCGCCCGCCGGGCTGGCCACGGTGACGTCATAGCCGCTTTTTAGAAACTTGTGATAGGGAACCGAAAATTCCTCAAACCAGAGTCCGGTTTCGTGGTCATCATCAATGCGACTATGACTAGTAACAATCATCAGGATATGCTTACTCATGGTGCTCCTTTAATACATGACAGAGAGGAAGGGATTGAAGCTAACTGCGTGGACTTGAAAATTATAACGTATGACGACATTGAAAATAACAATGCCATAATTGTGTTTCCTGATGAAAGAGCACTATGCCAGATCCCGGTATGGCCTGGCACATACACATGGATACATGCGCTGTCAGACTAACTCATTCCAGTCTTGCTGAACCTAAAGCAGCCTGGCCTGTTGATCGAGTTTCTTGACAGAGACCGGCAGGGAGGTCCCGAGCTCCTGCGCAAACAACGACACGCGCATTTCCTCCACCATCCAGCGGTAGATCTCCCACTCGGGGCCGAGCTTTTGTTGCGGCGCCTCGCCGATCTGATCATAAACCCGGTTCCAGTGCTTTTGCACCTCTCCCTGGCGTTGTTTATCCGCCGCCAGCGCGCCGCGTTCCAGCTTGTCCAGTCGCAGATTAATGGCCTTGAGATAACGCGGCAGCTGTTTTAGCCAGTGGCGGGGCGTGTGGCTGATAAAGCCTTCGTAGACCAGGCACTCCAGTTGCTGGCGGATATCCTGGATGGCATCAAACCAGGCCAGCGGAATATTACCCTGCAGCCGCCTGGCGGCATTATGGTATTGCGACAAAATCTCGTACAGCCGATCACAGAGGTCATTCGAGACGCGCATCAACTCGCCTTTGGCCTCATCAACCCGGTGATTAAATATCTCCTGTGAACGAATATCCTCGATATCGTCCAGCAGGGCCTCATCGATAATGGCATCGATGAGATCCTGCAACAGGCTTTGCTTGTCGCCGATCGAGGTATAAAACAACTGGCTTTTGTCGATGTGGCGCAGATTCTTGCGCAGATACTTTATTTCCTTGCGGGCCACCAGCCGGAACAGCGCGCGCAGGCCGGGTCTTTGCGCATCACTTGCCTGGGCTTCATCGTTGAACAGGCGCACCGACACACTCTCGCCATCCTCACTGTCATCCACCAGTGCCGGGTAAGCGCGGATCGTCAGCCCGTGTTGCTCCAGCTCCACCACCTCCGGCAGATCGCCGAAGTCCCATTGGGTAATATTCGCCTTCTCAATATCCGAGGTGGGCAGCTCGGCCAGCACCCCTTCACTCAGGGTCGCGAGCTCCTGCTGCAACTGCGCCAGATCCCGGTTGACGCCCAGCACCTGGTTGTCCGGGTTCACCACGCGAAAGTTCATGTGATAAAACTCGGGCAGGTTATCCAGTTGCCAGACGTCACGATCGATGGTGGTGCCACTGATTTTTTGCAAATGCGCCGTCAGGTTGTCGAGTAACGGCCGATTGCGATCATAGTTTGAGGCCAGAAAGTCATCGGCATAACCGGGCACCGGCACAAACTGCTTGCGCAGTGCCTTGGGCAGACACTTGATCAGGGCAATCACCTTGTCGCGCAACAGGCCGGGGACCAGGTAATCGAACGAGGCTTCACGTAACTGACCCAGAACGGCCAGCGGTACGATCACTGTCACCCCGTCCTCAATATGCCCCGGTTCAAAGTGGTAATCCAGCTCGAGCGTGACCCCGTCGACCTCCATGGCGCCGGGGAACTGTGTCTCGTTAACATGTTCCGCCTCATGGCGCATCAGGGATTCTTTTTGCAGATAGAGGATCTCGGGATTCGTTTGCTGCACGGTCTTGAGCCATTTCTCAAAGGCCTTGCCGCTGTAGATCCCTTCCGGAATACGTTCGTCGTAAAACTCGAACAGCGCCTGTTCATCCACCAGAATATCCCGGCGCCGGCTCCTGGCCTCCAGCGATTCGATCTCCTCGATTACCGACTGGTTATATTTAAAGAATGACGCGCGGGTATCATAGTCCCCCTGCACCAGGGCCTCGCGGATAAAGATCTCCCGCGCCAGCACCGGGTCGATGGGGCCATAGTTAACACGCCGTTTCGGGGTAATCGTAATCCCATACAGGGTGGTGCGCTCAAAGGCTGAGACCTGGGCCGGTTTTTTCTGCCAATGAGGCTCCGAATAACTGCGCTTGAGCAAATGAGCCGCGAGCTCTTCCACCCATTCCGGCTCAATCCGTGCCACCACCCGCCCGTACAAGCGGGTGGTCTCCACCAGTTCGGCACACATGATCCACTTGGGCGGCTTTTTGGCCTGCCACGAGCCCGGGTGAATATGAAAACGAATATTGCGCGCGCCAAAAAACTCATTGCTCTCGAGGGACTTGTTGCCGATATTGCCCAGCAGGCCTGACAACAGGGCCCGGTGGATGTCATCATACCCGGCCGCCGTGGTATTGAGTCTGGCGCCCTGCTCTTTGAACAGCGTGTAGATCTGCTGGTAAATATCCCGCCACTCCTGCATCCGGTTGTAGGAGAGAAAATGTTGCTTGCAGAACCTGCGCAGCTTGTTCTGGCTCAGGTGCTTGCGCTTCTCTTCATACAGTTCCCACAGCCTGAGATAAAACAGAAAGTCAGATCGTGGCGCCTTCTTCTTCGAGCTATCTTTTTTGTGTTTGTGCCTGGGTGTATTGATCGGGTTGTCCGGGCCCTCGTTGTCCGGTTCCTCGTCGTCCGGCGGACTGTTAATCAGGCGGTGTTTCTCATCGGCCTGTTGCTGCTTGTCGGCCGGGCGTTCCCGCGGGTCCTGCACACTCAGGGCACTGCCAATAATCAACAGCTCCTGCAGGCAGTTGAACTGCCGGGCCGCGATCAACATGCGACCGATCTTCGGATCCACCGGCAGGCGGGCCAGCTCCTTGCCCAGCGCCGTGACCGTCTGGTGTTCATCGACCGCGCCCAGCTCATACAATAACTTGTAACCATCCTTGATATAGCGGGCGTCCGGCGGCTCGATGAAAGGGAAGTCTTCAATATGCCCCAGCCGCAGGGCCTCCATTTGTAATATCACCGCCGCCAGGTTGGTGCGCCTGATCTCCGGGTCGGTAAACTCGGGCCGCGCGTTAAAATCGGCTTCCGAGTACAGCCGAATACACACCCCTTCAGCAATCCGCCCACAACGCCCCTTGCGCTGATTGGCGCTGGACTGGGAGACCGGCTCGATGGGCAGGCGCTGGATCTTGCTGCGATAACTGTAACGGCTGATCCGGACCGTGCCGGTATCGATCACATAATGGATGCCGGGCACCGTCAACGAGGTCTCGGCGACATTGGTTGCCAGCACAATGCGCCGGTGCCTGGCCGGGCTGAACACCCGGTTTTGTTCCGCGCCACTCAGGCGGGCATATAACGGTAGGATCTCGGTCTGCGGTGGATGATGCTTGCGCAGCGCCTCGGCCGCCTGGCGGATCTCCCGTTCACCACTGAAAAAGATCAGGATATGCCCCGGGCTCTTGCCCTGCGCGGTATCGATCGCCGCCAGCTCATCCACCGCGTCCAGCACGGCCTGCTGCATGTCTTTGGGGGACCCGTCACTGTCATCATCGTCACTGGCTTGTGACTCATCCAACAGTGGCCGATAACGCACCTCGACCGGGTAGGTCCTGCCGGAGACTTCGATCACCGGCGCATCATCAAAATGGCGGGAAAAGCGCTCGGTATCAATCGTCGCCGAGGTGATGATCACCTTCAGATCCGGGCGCTTCGGCAACAGCTGCTTGAGAAAGCCCAGCAGAAAATCGATATTCAGACTGCGTTCGTGGGCCTCATCAATAATCAGGGTGTCATAGTCATTTAAAAAACGATCGCCCTGGATCTCGGCCAGCAAGATCCCGTCGGTCATCAGTTTCAGGTACGTCCCGGGACCCACCCGGTCCTTGAAACGGACCTTGTAACCCACCGTGGCACCCAGCTCACTCTGCAGCTCGTCGGCCACCCGCTCGGCAATGCTGCGCGCCGCCAGGCGCCGCGGTTGCGTGTGGCCAATCATCCCGGCCACGCCCCGGCCCAGCTCCAGACAGATCTTCGGTAACTGGGTCGTCTTGCCCGAGCCCGTCTCCCCGGCCACGATCACCACCTGGTGCTGGTCAATCGCCGCGCGAATCTCATCGCGGCGCTCACTGACCGGCAGATTCTCCGGGTAAGTCGGTTTTGGCAGGCCGACCCGTCGCTGCGCACGCAACGATGCCGAGGCCTGGATATCCGCGACCAGTTTCTGCCATTGCGGGTCAGCGTCGCCAGTCTTGCGCTTTGACTGCCGGAGTTTCTTTAAACGCCGCCGAAAGCGGAATTGATCGCGCAACATGCAGCTGGCAATCTGCTCAGATAATGATTCGGTACTGGATTCCGGCGGCGCGTTCATCAGGTATTATCGGGGGAGTATTGGGGATATTCAAAGGACGCTATGATAGCAATTTCAGGCAGGCCAGTGCTATCGATGCGAGACAAACTCGATCACGCGCCTATCAATTTTCTTCCAATGGTGGCAATAAACGCTCAATTTGCGTAATCAATACCGGGACATCTTGCTTAACGGTTTTATACAACAGAGTATGATCAATCTGACCGTATTCATGCGCCAGGATATTCCTTTGACCGATAATCTTTCGCCAGGGGATTTCCGGATGCGCCTCTGTCAATGTTACTGACACCCGTCTGGCCGCTTCACCGATTATTTCTACGCCCCGTTCAATGGCGCGTAATAGCATCCGGTTATCAAGAAAACTCTCCAGGTTATGATTCGCCATCATCGCCTCAACTTCCCTGGCGGCCTGAAGCATATCCCACAGATGCGCCGCATCCCTGTCCTCAGGCTGCATACAATTCCTTCATGTCCTTTTCAATTGCACGTCGGCGATAGGGATTATTCAATATAGACGGCGTGGCCACATCGACTCGACGGCCAAACAGCGCTTCGAAGGCATCCTGAATCTCGACCATGCCACCGAGTGAAGGCTCTTTGCCTTCTTCAAACTCCACCAACAGATCGATATCACTATCCGGCCGAAGCCCCCCTCTGGCCGCCGAGCCAAACAAACTCAAATGCCGGATGTGATGGCGCTTCACCAGTTGAAGCAGGTCTTCCTGTGAATAATTCAAATCCGTAGTAGCCGATATCGTTCCATGCACAGCCATGCCGTGCTCCATTTGTTGCCCTGCCTTCGCCAGCTGCTTTTTCAATGCCTTTTTCGCGATCTCCCGCTCCCTGGCACGACCACCGCGAATGGCATCGACCAGCGCCAATAATTCATAAAGCCGGGGATCTTTTCGCGCAGCTTTCGGTGCGGATTTATACAGAGGAGAAAACGATTCCCCACGCAGTTCGCCGTCGGACTCGGGCCATACCGGCGGCGGCTCATTATCCGACACCATGTATTTCGCCATCGGCTCGGCCGCGTGCGCGGTTGGAATGCCCCGGTTCATTTCTCCGCGCTCAGGGATGAAGACATACTGGATACCGTGGAGCAGAAACTCCTCGAGATTCCGTGTATTTGGCCGGATGTTCTCACCCGTTTTGACGGCCAACCTGGCCGCCAGCGTGCGCTTTACTGCAGCATGCACTTCCGACGGGCTCATACTGAGTTCATTGGCTAACTGGCTAAATGACCACGGTTTATCACCCATAGCAACCAGCTTTAACAATACCAGGATGTCCTGGGGCTTCAAGTTCATCGACATAGTCTCTGTTCGTGATTCGCGAATAGAGAATAGCAGCCCCGCATGCGGTGTCAAGCGACCAGCATAAAACCACCAGTAACAGAGCGTGTGGCGGTCAGAGCCTGGGCACCCATTCAGAACTGAAGTTACAATTATTCGCCTGAAAAGGTCCTTCTAAGGCTTATTTGAGAGTAAATCTTGAGGTTTCTAATTTTATTTCAATAAGTTGCGTTGGTTCGACCCCGCTCAGGTCCGATCTTTTCTCGTCTCTGCCCGAAGGGCAGATGTAGGAGGGGCTTACAGCCGCGACGGAAAAGAGACAATCCCGTCGCCGATGCGTCGCTCACGGCATCCATGCCTTCCGCGACATTAGTACATCCATGTACGTCAATCGCCTCCTACAATTTCCGTGGTCTTGCCTTCTCCTCTCGCGATGTTCTTGATTCTGCTCTTTTCTAACGACTGCTATCTGCCAACTGCCAACGATCTTTTATTATGACGAACAGCTCATATGCGACACCCCACCGAGGTCACTGACCTCAGGCGGTTTCAGCCGATAGTATTTCTCTTCGATCGCTGGCGACTGCTCGGCGTAAGGTTGCGTCATCACGTCCTGCAGTTCTCTAATCAGCGTGTAGTCCCCCAGGGCCGCTTGCTGATAGGCCGGGGCCAGCAACCATTCCCGCAAACTGTATTTGGGGTTAACGCGTTTCATCTGTGCTGAAATTTCTTCAGGCGTGCTCGGCGCATCGGTAACGAGTGATTTCCATTTTGTCAGCCACTCGGTCCAACGCGTTTCCAGCTCTTCATTCAAATCACGGTAGAAGCTCTTTTTCAGCGGGCCAATATCATCCGGTATCGACGAGAGTTCGCGGAAAAAGAGGGTGTAATCGACCGAGGTTTGCAGCATGAGACTGGCGAGCTCATTGAACAGGTCGACGTCCAACGACGCCAATCCCAGTTTGGCTGCAAACATCGTTTGCATTTCCTCCTGCATCGCGTTGGCAAAGCCATTTCTGATCTCGTCGAGCTGCTGTCTCGCCGCGTAATTCCCTTCCAGTAACGGCCGCAGCGCCGTGCAGAACATCTCGAAGTTGCGTTCGGCGGCCACGGGCTGGTTCCAGAACGAAAAGTGCTCGCCACCGCCCGTCCAGGGCTGGTAGTAGGGATCAAAGACTTCCATGAAGCCGAAGGGCCCGTAATCCAGGGTAATACCTCCCGCCTGCGTGTTGTCGCTGTTGAAATTGCCCTGGCAATAACCGACCCGCATCCAGTTCGCCACCAGCGCGGTCAGGCGGCTGCGAAATTCCCGGGCCAGCAAGACTACTTTCTCGGGGGTACTCAGACCCGGATCGATCACCTCCGCGTACTCCCGCTCGACCAGGTGCAACACCAGCTGCTCCAGTTCCGCCAGCGCAGCGGAGTGTTCCTGCTTGCGCGCCCGGCGACCGAACAGCTCGAGCTGGCCCACCCGAATGAATGACGGGGCCACCCGCGTCGAGATCGCCACCGCTTCAGAGACAATCTGGTCGGGATCGTGTGAGCGTGACCCTTCCGAATACCAGGGTCGCTGCACCTGCTCGGTTTTCGACACATACAGGCTCAAAGACCGGGATGTCGGCACCCCCAGGGCGTGCATGTGCTCCTGGGCCAGGAACTCCCGAACACTCGAGCGCAACACCGCGCGACCGTCCGCGCCGCGGCAGTAGGGCGTGCGACCGCCCCCTTTGAGCTGCATCTCCCAACGTCGGCCCCTATTCAGATCACGGTTCCGATCCCCGTTTCGATCCCCGTTCCGATCGGGCATCACCACCTCAAGCACCGACATGGCACGGCCATCCCCATAGCCGTTACCGGTCTGAAACGGGCACTGCTGGATGTATTCGGTGCCGAAAATAGACAGGGCATACCCCGTCGCCCAGCCCACCGGGCGCATCGGTGCCGGAACCTGCGAAAGATCCCCGCTGAATACCCGCATGAAATCGGCGGACTCTGCCAGGCTGTCGGCAAAACCCAGTTCCTGGAAAAACTGCCGACTGTGGGCGACGTACTCCGGGTTCTCGATTGGCGTAGGTTTCACGGGGACATAATGTCCCGAGAAGACCTGGCGCGGATCGTGATCAGCGCCGTATTCATTCGCCTGCGGATCGCTATTGAGCGTGTCCATGAAGGAATAGTCGGCGAGTGCAGCGAGCTCTTCCATCGTCGAGATGCCGGGGGCCGGTTCCTGGAATAGTTGATTTTTCATAAGGTAATCAGACACTTTTTAACTGGACGTAGAATATGCCATGCAAACGGAGGCGCTGTGAATAAGACTCTACATCAGCGCAGGGGTTCAAAAGGAAATAGTGTCAGACAACAAGGGGCTCTAAGAGTAGAAACAAATGTTCCATGAACGTTGTTGGTCGCGAACAAATTCAATCAGGAATTTTTGTTGATACAGCGGTATGTTTTGCACATGGATGTGCTTATGTCGCGAAGCCAATGGACGACTGAGAGTGGCGCATATGCCAGATATAGCCCGAAATAATGCTTCCTCCTTAAAACAATCTTTTAACCCCTGAATAAAGTGACTTGCGTAGATCAGACCCGCACTCCCAAAGAGAGTTATCTTAAATAGATTCTAGTCGTTCCCTCACCACGCAAGACTATAATAAATCTAACAGAATCAAGACAACGATAATGATAAGCATCGTTGGCAGCATTCCAATTATCAATTCAACTATAGGAGGTAAGTTTTTCATAAACATAACTTGTGTTTATCAGCCATCATTTAATGATGGCTCTTCTAAGTTACTTGCGTGGGTCAGACCCCGCCCTGTATAACGGTTTGTACGCAACACAATCGCGCCGTGGTTGGTGCAGGAGCGGCCCCGTGGCTGTGATCCTCAATCTGTCTGAACGGTGCTGCCTGCCCCGGCTTCTCACTGCCGACCGCTATCTGCCAACTGCCAACTATCTTTGCTCATTTCACTCCGGGAAAAGGCCTCTTAAGCCCCTGTCAGGCCTGGGTCCGCGTATTTATCCGGTAGTTCAACAGCCGGGGAGGCTCCGCCCCGCAGGATATTTAACCGTACAAAACCTTCTCCAGCTTCGCCAGGGCCGCTTTATGTTTTTGTCCGGACATACTGCGAATATTATGCAGCTTCCACTGGATTGCCGGCAGTTTCTCAACGCCCGGTCTGTTCAACAGTTCCCAATCGGGCTCGCCCTGTTTAAACGATAATAAAAATTGCTTTTGCGCATCGGTAAATCGAGCATGTATATCGCCGACCAGTTTTTCTCTCACTGCCTCGAGTTCTTCCAGTCGGGTTTCAATAAGCGACATACCCACAAATTGAGCCTCGAAGACTGATCGCAGCTCCTGAAATTTCGGCTGCAACATCTCGGAAACGGGTCGATTGCCACACAATAAATAAATCAAAAATATCTCATGCAATGACCGTGTCAATCCTTCATGTTCATACAATACCTTTACATCGAACAAGTCCCGCGGATGCTGCCGGTCCAGTGCGGCGCAGAGCTTGCCGGCATACAAATCCTCCAGACTTGATACATTAATCCGGGTATAGCCAAAGACTTCTTCGACCGGCTTGCTGACTTCCCGCTCTGACGGTGAGTTGACTACTCCACGCATCACCGGCGATGTTTCAATCACAATTTCCTCACCAGCCTGGTGGACCAGGATTTTACAGTCCATTCCCGACCTGGTTTTCAGCTTATCAACCCGCGCATCTGGCAGGCTTTGCGCAATCCTCTCCCCGATCCGGTCCATGGCGACCTGGATATTCGCCAATGCCTCATCGCGCGGTTCAAGCGGCAGATACACCAGGTCAATATCCACGGATAACCGTGGCATATCCCGCACAAACAGGTTGATGGCCGTTCCGCCTTTCAGGGCAAACACCGGCTCCCGGGCAATCTGCGGCAACACACGCACCAACAACCGGACCCGGGCATAATAGGGATTATCCGGGCCGAACATAAAAGGACTCCGGTACGGTGATTAAATAGGTCATATCCAGCTTACCTCCCTGTACGATACTGCGTTTACCCTTTCCTATGTCGACCTGCTTTACCGCCACCCGCTCCAGCCAGGGGTGTTGATA
This sequence comes from Thiohalophilus sp., assembly GCF_034521165.1. NCBI lineage: Bacteria > Pseudomonadati > Pseudomonadota > Gammaproteobacteria > Thiohalomonadales > Thiohalophilaceae > Thiohalophilus > Thiohalophilus sp. Next base: position 382,425 of record NZ_JAXHMV010000008.1, on the reverse strand, counting down.
ATAATCCGCCAGAAACAAAAACAGCCGCCGGGCCTTGACGTGGGTACAGGCCATCAGCAGATTGGTGACCCGCTCGGGGCGCAGCGTGGTCAGACCCTGCATCAGTTCCGCCGCATGGGTAAACGAAAATTCGTCATGCACATCGGACAACATTTCCAGGATCGCCCGCTCTGGCTCCGCGATTGTCAGCGGCCATTTCCTGATCGGCCCCGGCCAGGTCACCAATCCCATCGCCCGGGCATGCTCGGCAAACAGTCCCCGGGAATGAAATACCGGCTCCGCATCCAGTGGCAAGGCCTTGAACCAGGCAGGTATCGCGCCCCGACCATAAAGATGAATCTTCCCTTCGCTGCGCAGGCGCAAATACTGCGCGTGCCCCTGCAGATTCAGCGCCGACTCGCCGCCCGGATGCCAGGTCGTCGCCACGGTATGTTGCCAGGACGCCACGGCAGCCTGCCAGGACAACTCCGTCCCGGGCCGGGCATAGGCGCCGGAGCCCAACCTGATCAACCAGCCGTTTTTGACATATTTGTAGATCAGTTGCCTGGAGTATCCCTGCCGCTGGAGCCACTGGCCGGGTACCACCGCCCCTTCCGGCAGGATATTCTGCAAAAGGTTTAATTTCTCTTTTTTCAGTAAACTCATGGTTTACTATATAGGCTATTTATAAACCTTTTGCCAGTCGCGGGTTTACTTATCATCAAAATAATAGACCACTGGTTTACTAATATGTAATTTATTAAACCATTTAGCCCGAATAAATTTATCACTATTTGTTTTAAAGGGTTTTGCCAGACAATTCGGGTAATTGCCCGCCTACTGCAAACAGCACTTCTTGTACTTCTTGCCGCTGCCGCAGGGACAGGGATCGTTACGCCCGATCTTCGGCCCGGCCACACGGGGCTCCCGGGGTTCGGCCGCCTCCGCCAGGACCCGGGCGATGCTGTTGCCCAGGTCGGCATAACTGCGCATGGCCTCCTCGAACAGATCAAACAGGGTGGCGGCATAGGCCTCGATCGCATCACCGGGTTTGCCCAGCTCCCGGTAATAGGACTGTGCCAGATCCCGGTTCGCGAAGAAGGTCAGGATCATCACGCTGCTGCCCAGTTCCTCATCCAGCTCGTCCGGGGTGTATTCATCCCACAACGCCATCATCCCGTCATGCGCCTGGGCAAATCCCGTCGACCACTGCCCCAGGGCGGTTTCATCACCCACGTTGTTGATCGGCGGCTGAAGGATCTCGACATCTTCCGGCAGGCCCACCTCGCCGGAAACCACCTGCAGATTGATACGGTTGTAGAGCTCGAAAATTGCCTGGTAAACCGCCTGCGCCTCCGCCTCATCGGCGAAACCGGGATCCTCGTCATTAAAGATCAGCGGCATCCATTCGGAGGGTTTGATCATGTCCGGCGCGCAGGCCAACCCGAACAGAAAGCCCTGCAACTGGTGAAAGGTCAACGTGCCTTGCGGTCGCGACGGCGCGACAAGAAAAGCGGTGAGTAGCTGATTTTGATCTTCAGACATAGCAAAACAAACTGTCAGGGTGTGTGGCCATTATAGCGCGCAGGCGACTCGCCTGTCGCAATTGACCAGCAACCAAAACCTGGCCTGGCCAACGTATCCAGCACCACCGGCGAGAATGAGCCGGAACAGAACATCCTGCCATTCGGGGTCAGTTCAAGTATGCAGTTTTTTCTTAAAGCGAACATTTCATCCCTGAAAATGGCCTTCTAAGCCCCGATCAGACCTGAATTTTGCCCCTTTATCATTGTGTTTCAACGGTTTGCGGTGGTCCGACCCTCGTTCAGATCCTTTGTGGCTCGAAAATCAACACCTGCCTCATTCATTACAAGCTCAGAGGCAGAGCCACCAATCAATACATAGTGCTCTGTAAAATCAGCAAAGTGTTCTCGGAATAAATCCAGTCCTCTAATCATAAGTAACGTTCCAGCATCTCTTCGAGCACCATTTCAATACGCTCATCAGTTTCTCCCTGAAAACTTAGATACAGTGAAAAAGGATCAACCATACCATCTACTTCCAGAACCTTTGGATCATAGCGCCATACTTGCAGTAAACAGGTTCCAGGCTCATCCACAGGGATAGTCTCTACACCTTCTTTCTCTAATCGTTTCCAGGTGTCGGCACTTACGGCATATTCAGGAATATCTCGCTCAGCCATCATGGTTTGTTTTGACAATGCGGTAAGACCCGCTGCCAGAGCGTCTCCAGCTAGAAATACATCATTGCGCTTCATATCCCGCTCAGCGATCAGCTTTTGATGGCGAACAGGACTCTTTAGCCTGGGTAGTGCTTTTTTCCAGATATGCCGCTTTTCCAGCGCAAGCGTTAGCAGGCGTTCCCTTCCAATGCGCTCTACATGCCCGAGTTCCATGGCTTCCAGCTCATCAAAGGAGCGACTCATCGTCATCGTGCTGTAAAAGAGCTTTTTAGAGAGTACAAGGGGGCTAACAGGCTCCCTGATGCGTCCAAGCAAGCCATAAATCAGCACCACCTGGGTTGCCGGGCTCAAATGGCCTGGTTTCTTGCCTTTCTTGCTTGCTGAGCGGCTACGAAGCTCCATACCCATGCCAGGCAAATACATCTGTACATTTGGCACAACAAAGGAAATTCCCTTTTCAATCATACGCTTACGTACATAGCTGGGCAGAGATTCAGCAACCACACAAACATCATCCAGCTCAAAACCGGAAATCTGGGCAAAATGCTTCAAAAACTGACCAGGCTTAAATTCGTCTTCCTGCTTCAGAAATACAGCCAAATAAGACATAGTTCCCAATCTCATATCGGTGAGATCATATAGGCGCGTCATGAAGAACGGTAAATGGCTCGTACCATGGCTATGCATGGCAACTTTCATTCCCGTCACTTCATCGAGATAGTCTTTTAGTTTTGTCTCAAGTTGTTCCATAAGCGCTTAAAATAACATATTTTCTGCACGATAACATGGTTACTGTTATCGTGCAATATAGAGGTATCTTGTTGTTTTTTCTAGGTATTGTATTTCTCCCGCCTACGACGGAAGGCTTCTTCTGTACCGTCCATGATATCGAGAACGGCTTTGGTTACCGCCTCTTGGTCCAGCCCACCATTGGCGAGAACCTCTCCCTTACCATCACGCGCTTCGAAGGCGTAAACTAGCTCGGCATCTCCGTTTACCGGCAGATTGGCATTATCTGTAGCCATGATGAGCTGGCGCTTTGATTTCACCTTACCGCAGCATCGGAATCAGCTCTCTAAACACAAAATTGGAGTCCAGCTCATCCTCAGGCTGATCAATAACCAATGGTCCGCCATCCTGAGCCAACAACAATGCCAGCTCTGCAGTATTACGCTGTCCGTCAGACAGGCTACCTTTCGCGATGCTGCCTGCTTCAGTGCCATCAGGTCGAAAAAGCCTCATATCGACAGCATTCTCTACCCGAGCAACCTGCAAGGATTCCCATTTCTGAGCATTTTCACTAATATGCCTGAATAACTCTGTCGACAACTGCGTTAGGTCGGATCCTGCCGACTGCCAACTGTCTTTCATTTCACCCCGGAAAAAGACCTTTTAAGCGCCTGTGAGGCCCTGGAATTTGAGTATTTGTCGGGTAGTTCAATAGCTTGCGGAGGTTCGGCCCTGAGGCAGGATAGCGATAAAATCTGGATGCCGCTAAAATCATGCACAGCCCGGTTAACCAGGTGAACAATGCCATGATCCAGTTTCATCTCTCCAAAACACTCAGCAAGGACCTGGCCATGCATCTGAGCCAGGCGCAAGCGGTCAACGCGAGCGCCATGCAGTGGTACGCCCATCGGGTGACGGTGCTGCGGCGCAAATGCATCATCGCCATGGAGTGGCAAAGCCGCTATAGCATGGTGTTTTGCGGCCTGACCAAAAACGAATTCAGTCAGTTTCCAGAGATCTTTGCCGACCGCCTGTGGCGAGAGGCAGTCTCGCTCTGCCAGCTTGACGAACACGGCTCAGAAAAACTCGTGGCCTTGATCGAGATGCTCTCGGCGGAACAGCATTTCCAGACCGGCAGCGACCGCAGCGTGCAGGCCCACATCAACGATGTCGCCTGGCACCTGAAAGACATGGCCGGGCGGATTGGCCACCTGCCCGAATCACCCGAAGATGCCTTCGGCTTTGGCGTGCAGATGAATGAGTGGTTGCGCAAATGCAAGGGCGACAAAGACTACTTCAAACCCATCGAGGTGTTTCGGGATTTCTGGCTGGGGATGCTGGAACACGTGGCATTGGAACAACGAGACATCGCCCACTTCCCTGCCTAAAGGCATGGCAGAATGCTTCCTCCTTAAAGCGAACATTTCATCCCTGAAAATGGCCTTCTAAGCCAGATCAGGCCTAAATTTTGCCCCTTTATCATTGTGTTTGAATGGTTTGCGGTGGTCCGACCCTCGCACCCAGGTTATTTCGGTACCACAGCCAGGTGGCAGAGAGGCAGAGAGGCAGAGCCAGGTTATTTCGGCATAATATTGCATATTGCAATGCTCAGCGGATAACATGACATTTTTATAATTTACGGAAGTCTGATTCAAAATATTTCATATCACCTGACTTTATCCAGCGGTACAGCTTAACCATCATTTTTTCAAATTCAACGACATCACGAGTCACGCATTCCCATACAACTGCAACTCTCCAGTCATGTTCTATCAGGTGCTGAACTACTCTCTCATCACGCGACTTATTCTTTCTAAATTTCTCTTGCCATTTCTCTGAGTAATTTCTATCTGAATAGGCCAATTTACAGCCTTTATGCTGGTGCCAGAAACAGCCATGAATAAAAACTGCTACTCGATCCTTGGATAAAACTACATCAGGTGTAATTTTGCCAATTTTCTTGTTTAGCTTGTACCTATACCCCAATCTATGCAGCGCACTTCGCACAACAATTTCTGGCTTTGTATTATTGCTGCGTATACCAGACATCATCCTGCTTCGTGTCTTTTTATCTACAATATCAGCCATATGATTATTTGCTAGGACCTGGAATTGGATACGAAACCTGGTATCATCGAGTAACAATTATAAAAGACCATATAGATATGAAAAGCCCTTTTAAAATCATAGACTTATTCGCCGGTCCGGGTGGCCTAGGCGAAGGATTTTCCGGGTATAAGACCAAATCAGGTGACAGCCCTTTTAAGATAGCTCTTTCTGTAGAGATGGAGCAAAGCGCACATAAGACACTAGCCTTAAGAGCATTTTATCGCCAATTTCCAGAAAGTGAAGTTCCAGAGGAATACTATCAATACCTCGCTGGAAACATGGGAAAATCACCAGAGGATGAACTGTATAAAATCCCGCATTTAAGGTCTTACGCAAATAAAGCTAAAGATGAAGCAAGAAATCTTACCCTCGGTACTGACAACAGGGAAATATTCAAATCAATCAAGAAAGCTCTGGGAAAAAACACTAGAAACTGGGTTTTAATTGGCGGGCCTCCTTGCCAGGCATATTCAATAGTTGGTCGATCGCGAAATAAAGGTATAGATGGCTATATAGCAGAAGAAGATAAAAGAAATTTTCTGTACAAAGAATATCTAAGAGTGATCTCCAAATTCCAGCCTGCCGTATTTGTTATGGAAAATGTCAAAGGTATGCTATCGGCAAAAATAGCAGGAGAATTAATATTTAAACAGATACGCAATGATCTTAGATGCCCGTCTAAAGCCTTGAAGAATTCAGACGCGCGTGTTGAATATGAAATCCTGCCTTTAGTAGAGCCAGAACAAACTGATTTATTTACTCTGGACAAAATTAACCCAAAAGATTACCTGATAATGTCCGAGAATTATGGAATACCTCAGACAAGACATCGTGTAATACTTCTTGGCGTACGGTCAGATATATTAAAGAACTGGAATAACAATTTTATTAACAAAACAACCCCGCCAATTACCAGAACAATAATACAAGATTTACCAAAATTAAGAAGCGGCCTTTCAAAAGAAACAGATACATGTGAAAACTGGGTTAGTGAGATATTAACCAAAAGTGAAAAATTACTATCACAAACTAACAAGTTAGGCCTGTCAGATGTAAGTGGATGTATTGATCAGTCACTAGAACGGATATCACGAGCTGATCTACACCGCGGGGTAAACTGGTCTACAGAAAAATGTTCTGGAATGAGTAAAAAATTAGATCGGAAATTTCGCAACTGGTTTATTGATAAAACTGGGTGGCGAGGTGTGGTAAATCATGAAACAAAATCCCATATACAAGCTGACCTCCACAGGTATTTATTCAGTGCCTGTTATTCACGTGTAAAAAATGGTGAGATACCCAGAACAAAGGATTTCCCTCCAATGCTACGCGCAGACCATGCAAACTGGGAGACAGGACATTTTTCAGACAGATTCAGGACCCAAGCTTCGAATCAGGTTGCGAAAACAATCACAAGCCATATAGCTAAAGATGGCCATTATTATATTCATTATGACCCTGCCCAATGCAGAAGTTTAACAGTCAGAGAGGCTGCAAGAATACAGACATTTCCAGACAATTACTTTTTCGTCGGGACAAGAACTCAACAATATATACAGGTTGGTAACGCAGTACCACCATACTTGGCTAGACAAATAGCAGACATAGTATTTTCATTGCTTTAAAACTAATCTTTACTATTATTCTCAGCAACCGGCAACTATATAAATCTGAGAAATTACTTTGGCAAGTCCATATCCAGTCCTTCAGCACGTAATCGAGAACAGATCTCTACAATTAATACTGCCTGCTTTTCAGTAGGAAGTTTAGCAGGGATTTGACTTGCCGTTGTCAGCACGCCCATGTCACGTTCGGTAAGAAGCCTTTGGTTGAATCCCCATTCCTTCACTTGTTGCCAAAATGCACCTCCAGCATTATAAACTGCGGTCTGTGCTTCGATGCCATTCAATAACTGTTGATCCTTTCGCCCATCACGCTTTCGGCTACCTTCTTCCTCAAGTGAGATAAGTTGATTAAGAAAACCATCAGGCCAAGTAACATCCTCTTTCTTAACTCTCTCCCAGCATGCCTGCTTCTTAGCCCATTCAGTAACATTTCGTATACCATTTGGAGGATCGATGAGAATATCATGCGCAGTCTTTGCAGAAATTTCGAGAGCCTCTTCCATATCAGATGATATCGACTGAGAGTTCCAAATCGTCATAAAATCCACTGATTTTTTCATTACACCAACATCATGTGCTATTTTTGAGATGGCATATGCGACGATATTCGCTCGATAGCCCCCTTCATACCATCGTTGTTCTGAAACGAGTTTCTCAGTTCGTTTAAATATAATTGCCTTAGATACAGACTCTTTATAAAAGACTTCATTAAAACTATTCTCACTTTTGTTCCACGATTCGCCAATGGCATTGGCAAAATCTGCAAAGTTCTTTTGCGCACCCATGCTTACTTTATCTGGTTTTCCTTCCCATACATTAAGGTATTTAGCAAGGTCGGTCTTGGAAAAGAGCTGTGACCTTGGGCTTTCCAGGTCAAATTTTCTGCGGTTGGCTGGGGTTAATTTCGAGCGAGCATCGTTAAACTGTCCTCGAGCTCGTTCATAAAACCATTTTGTCTGACGGAAAGTACCATCAGGTGATGGAGCATATATCCGACGAGAGAAATCTTCAAACCTAACGTGAAATGGATGATTTGCAAAAAAATCAGCAGCATTAACCTTGTTCTGACTGTTAGCATATTCTGATATTTTTGGAACAACTTCTTCAGTCTGTTCCGGGGTAACTATTGAGAGCTTCATCTGGACAAACACTTTCGACAGGTCAATCTTATTCCTCATAGCCATATGAATCGATGCCGTTGTCTGACCACCATTCACAATTTGAATATTTTTCACGCCTGTCAATGCAAGCTGTCCATTCCGTTCCTCAATATTCACTTCCTCAGCAGTTGCGGTAATGCCATTGTTGTAAGCAAAAAACATAGACGGTTTGGTTTCTAATGTTTTCCTAATGCCCTTATTTACGTTACCACGCGCTTGCAGAAACACTCGCACGTTCTGTTCCAGCAACCGTGCCCCCCATCTATCATAAATCGAGGCAAGCATATGTCCGGGGACTACAGAAAGATACGCTTCGTAATCATCTGCTGAGAGATGTGCAGGTAAAAGTGGAAGGATACCGCCGAAATCCTTCTCGAGATCTATCTCAATCTCTTCTCTCCCATGACCAACCGTAGCAAATTGGTGCAACCTCTTAATATCCCAGACACTATATGTTACTGTACGACCATCTATTTCATCCGCTTCTCTTCCATCAACACGATCACTCAGTTCCCGATTACTGATCAAAAACATCCGTACACGGCTGACCGCACTCCATCTATTAGCAATTAGGTCAGCAAGACCGAAAGCAGGACTGGTTTCTTCCAAGGAATTACGCCATTTATGATCAAGCGCACGCTGAAGAAACCGTTCCAGCCTTGAGAAAATTTGGTTCATCTCAGTTTGCGTCAAACGCCCGGTATTCGATGATTGATTGAAGTCCGCAATAATTAAGCCAAGGGTACCATCAGTGGTGATCGGATCACCTCCGTAACCATCGACACGGATACCACTATTAGGAGGACCACGAAAATCAGCTCTATCAGCAGTATCAAGTTCTCCAGCCTCTGTTAGATAGCCACAGAATTTCTCGAAAAATACTGTCTCTACAAACTGTCCTGCCGCATCTGCCTCATTCAGAATTTCTTGGAAAAACTCTTCTGCGAATTCATCAAGACTAACCGCCATTAATTAGCCCTCAATATCGATATAATATGAGAATAATCCGATCGGAATTTTTCACACTCATGTAGCGAAATAGAATATCGGACATTTGTTACCCCGCTCGGAAACATATTTGGCGTCACGCGCGGAAAGTCTTCTGTAACTTTAAACACATGCTCTGCACCAATTAGCCATTTTTTGTCACTATAATTATCATCCCATTCGAAACCTACAGCCAGCAATCGCTCTTCGAAAAGCTCAATTGCAGAAGGATCTGAATCTTGGACAATATCGTAAATATTTCTACAAATATCAGTAACTGTAACGCCATTTGGATCATCTTCAGATGTGCCTGTAATCTCCGTGACATTCAAAAAAAGAGCATCAAGCCCCTCAGTATCCAACTGATGTTCCGTTGAGATTGCTACGAACGGTGTCGCAGTACCTCTTCGCGCCTTCGCCTCGATACATATACGCCCTATTTCGAAATCCTTAGGCGCATCAAACGGACCGACCCAAGAACTAATTGATGCAGCTATACCAATTGTTGGAAATAGGTGTTGATGCATAAGTTGAAGTTCGCCTATAAGACCTTTTTGCTCTTCATCAGACAACCTTTCATCACGCCCCCCTCGCAGTAATCTATGCCAGCGCCAAGTACGAGCAAGAAATCTTTCAATTGCATCTTTTTCATCACGAGCAGAACGTGTCGCAGATACTATATCGAGACAAAGCTGGTAAAATATCTCTCGCTGCTCATTCTCTTTGAGCCGTATAATTAAAAGTGAATGCTCTTCGTTATTTTGCTTACGTTCCTCAATCTCTAGTCCGCGCAGATTTGGCATCTTTCTAGTGGGACGATTTTCTGTCGCATGCTTAAAAATTAGTAGGCAGCTCCCATCCGTATCTACTGCCCAGTAAAGATTCCACTGGAGTTCTGAATCAACACGGCGACCACTAACTGTCGACATCTCGACTGGTTGCACCAACCCTCCCCATGGGTCCTCGTGATTATCAATCCTCATCACCCTCAGCCTCTTCTTCGTCTCCCTCTTCCTGATAACGTTCTCTGAACCAAGTAGTATTTACCACGTACTCGACTCTCTTCTCCTCATGTTCAGTATGAGGAAAGCTGATACTCCAAGCTACCACAGGCTCAGAATTACTTAGATCCGCATCATTACTTCCTATAGCTAACAAATGTACAATTAATAATGGCCTTTTTCGTACATAACGATAAATACGATCTGGGTAATTTACGCGGTCAGGTGACAATTCGAATTTTTTCTCTTCCAGATAATCATTACGTGCTTTGGCAATCTCACTATCTGATAGACCAATAGACTCTATCCCTCGAGACGATACCCGCTGCTTCTCTGTGATAAGCAGTGTATTCTCATCGCTTCGTTTACCAGCGCCACGCCGCTGGCAAACAACCGTAAAACCAAGGCTTTTATCTACAAGTGATTTTTCAGTCCCTTGTTGCAATCCAGGGAAGTAGATGTCCCACTCGGATAATTCAGTCTCACTTCTGTCCATAATGTATTTTAGAATAGGATCTGTTTCCGTCAGGAACGAACCCTGATGGTTACGAAATTCGGCAATAAATTCGAGTACATATGAAGCCGGGATACGTCTAACGAGCTGCCCACCTCTTACACGCTCTCCATTCTCTGGTGCAGCGTTATCAGACCTAAGGCGCATTGCAAGATTTTTTGCAGATTGATGGTTAGCATTTATACTCTCCCTATCGCGACGAAGTACTGCGGTTTCAACGAACTCATTAGCAAGTCCTACGGAAACAACGAGTCGTTCGCCAGAGCCCATCTTGTTGCGCGCGGTAACTATTAACGTATCTGGGTGACTGCGAACTTTAAGTCCGAACTCCTTCGGTGTTGCATTCGCTGCTTCCATGCGTCGTAGCTCATCTCTTAGTTCCTCGATAGACTCTGCTATATGCTCATACCACCCCTCAGCTTCTTCTGGCATCCAGACACGACAGAGATCGTCATAACCAGGCCTATATCCGAACCACCGCCCCATCTGCATCAGGGTGTCGTACATCATTGAATTTCGCAAAAAGTAACTTACCATAAGGCCTTCAAGGGTAAGTCCACGTGAGAGTGAGAACCCGCCAACGGCGATGACATTCAGTCCATTTTTATCATGAGAAACATAGTCAAGTGAATCTGAGGATCGACTATTTACCTCAACTACGCTAATGCGGCTAATACTTTCCCATAGCTTTGACTGCACATTAGCCCATATCACTCCGGTATTTCTATATTCTTCATCAAACAATTGCTTCAAAGTAGCAATCTCTGGGTCTCTTAGAGCAGAATTCTCTGAGTTTGAACCATTGACGCGAACACTACTACTAATCTCATTAATTCGGTTATGTATTTCATTGCGTAGTTGACGCTGTACATCCGTAAAACGGGACGCGTTAACTAGCATCGAATTGTGTGCCGTTGTATGCCCTCGGACAAGCCTGATCGCTCGACCGACTATAAAAGTCCTGATCGCCTTATCAAGGCTCTTAGGAATGTTAGTTACAACATGCGTCTTCTTGTGCTTAAGTGGAAGAATATCGCCATTATCTTCAATATGGCGCACTACAGTAGCTTCTTCAGTCTCATCTGTATCAGGAAGAAAGACGCGAGAAGGACCGAAATAATTCCCCGGTGGATCAAGGCTCACAATAAAGTCGCGCGGAAACAAATCAGCGCCAAACATTTCGTCTTCGCTGTCAGGATCGATGAATATATTTGCGAACGGTGTAGCCGTATATCCGACATAGCAACTTCGATCAAACAAATCAAGCAACTGCCTAATCTGTCCGTTTATTCTTGATACCTCATCATTACCTTTCTTTATATTAATTGAGGCATTATCAGCTTCATCATCGATAAGTAGCATTGGCGCCGATATCGATGATGCCCCTCTTTTTGCATTATGCTCCCTCAACCATTCAAGTAAATTCTTAAGCGTGCTTGTATTTTTCTTAATTACAAAGACTGCGGGCTGCTTAAGATTCTCAAGTGGAATACCTATACTCGTGGCTGTCTGCTTATTGAAATCTCTAAGCGTATTGGTAAAAGCATTAGGCCTACGCCTTGAATCATAACGCCCAACACCAATAATGCTCTCCACTCCATGCCTGTTCATTTGTAGTTTGGAACTATCATAACCTATAAAACCTTCATCAATTCTTGATTGTGTCTGACTACGAAGATTGTTATGAATTCCAGCGATTACTATTATAACCTCATACCCAGCGTCTGCCGCCTTTGTTATAAGCCCTGTATAGTTTGCCGTTTTTCCAGACTGAACATGACCTACAACCATCCCTCTACGATCCCATTTCCCACTTTTCTTTGGATTCTCGAGAAGCCCAAGTATCCGGTCTGTGATGCTGTCAATTGTTGCAAGCACCTGACCAGAAAAATTTCGTTCTCCAAGTAACCGATAATATCGATCCCAAAAATAAAATGTAATTTCAGATTTTGCGCTATCAAGCCATTTTTCGAAACCGGGCTCCTCTAGCATTGCCCCTATATCCATTGTAACACCATGGACATTCTCGAATTCTTTAGCCAATAATTCAGCCTGTTCGTCAGTCACCGCGGGATACAATGTTCTAACATGCTCAATACGCTCACGAATCATTTCAGGGGTAGGCAGACTCCTTGCTAAAACTGCACCAACCATATCTCGAATGCTCTGTAGATCAGAACTCATTTTTCATCACCTTCTTCAAGTTTTACTATAATTTTTTCTACTTCTTCCCAGTTAGAACGAAATGGTTCTGCAGAAGACATCATTAGTCTGATTTCATTACTCGCCAATTTGCCCGAATTCAAGGTCAGATAGGTTTCCATCACAAGGCTTACAAATGCCTCATCCTCCATTGACTTGGTAGATACACTTTTCGGGTGCGAACTTATATCAGAGAAGAACGTATCAAACGGTATTGTCGATTCGATCAAGGATAGTAGACGCGAAAACTCTTGTTTCTGGCCTTCCGAAAGGGTGTCGGTAAAATTTTTAAATATAGGATGATACAGATTCAAACCATATGAAATCTCATTTTTATCTTGAAACCTTATCCACACAGGTAATTGGTTTTCGCTGACAAGCCTATGTCCACGGGTAGTATAAGCGCGCTTGGAACCTGCACCGATTACTTCAATTATCCTGCGCAAACGGTCTCTAACCGGCCCAGGCGGCTGAGCCGAGGCTTTCTTGACGTCAATCTTCCACTCACCATCCATGCCATTTGGCATGTCGATTCTGACACGGGCTAGCTTCGTCAGCTCTGTCTGACGTGCCAGATTGAACCAAGTACCATGAATAATTAAGCGCTTCTCGCGATATAGATAAAATCCCTGATTTTTGATGTACCCCTCGGCCCCTGCATAACGGTCCCATTCTTCTGCAGTAACCTTCTTGTGGTGGGGCAGAGTAACTGGCTGGATTCGGATCTCGTGTTCACCCAGTCGGAATACATCCTCAGGGCCAAAAATTGTCGCAGGATGCCTTGAGTTGAAGGGGTCAAAAGCCTCAAGCTTGCGGCCGTTCAATGCCATCGTGACACGTTTCAGACCACGCTCACCTGCAAGAAATCTGTGAAATACGAGCTCCAGGTGGGAGGCAGTGTCATTTATCTGGCGAGTCAGGTCCTTTCTGTCTGACTCGTTCTTAGGGTCAACAAGGCGATCGAGTTTCTGCCAGACTACCAGAGTTCCATCTTGTTGAAGGCTGTCAGCCCAAGGTATTCCAACTGTGCTCTCTGGGATTTCAATGTACCATTCATCTGTTTCTGCAACGATGTCGAGATCCCATGCAGCACATGACGTAATTCCATTTCTTCGTGTAAGTACTGTCAGTCTCCGGCACTGAGAAAACGATGCTGTCTTGAGTCCCAGTCCAAAACGTCCAAGATCATCAATCTGGCCGATCCTCAAGAGGACTGCGTGTCCCAGGACGCATAGCCTCAAGCAGCTCATCCTCTGACATACCTGAACCATCATCGAGGATTCCGATTGCGGGTACATCACTCGTCGTATCAGCTAAAAATTCGACCTTCCCGCCCCAGCAGTAATCGAATTATCTATTACATCCGAAACAGCAGTCTGGAGTGAATAGCCGATGTCTCGCATACTCTCGATGAGCACCGAGGGGCGTGGTGCAACTCTTTCTCGCCTTGAGCTCATTTTCAGATCATCTAAAATCATTAGCCCAAATCTTATTATCTTAGTGTTTTTACATACATTTTATTCTGCAATAAAGATTCATTTTAATTTGAGGCCAATGCGGTGAATCTGTCTTTGTTTCTCCTCCCTAGATCCCTAATCCTAGCCTAGCATTCTTATTAATAGTATCAGGGAAACCCCCTGTTCGAAATCCGCCTTTTCGCGATTTCAACCGGGAAGTGGGCCAAAGAGAGATAGTTGGCAGATAGCAGCTGCAAACACAATTAAGGGATCAAAGCCCTTTAATTACTATCACCTGCTCACTGTACTTTTTTGTCGTAGCACAGTTTTCTCTCAAAACCGCCCCACCCGATGCACTCGCTCCTGCTGGTAACGGACCAGCTCTTTGTCGATGTTCTCCTGCAGCTCGCCCTTGCGTTGGCGGTAAAACAGCCCGGCGATGCCATAGCCGAACAGCGCGCCCATGACGTGGGCCAGGTAGTTGACCGACGAGGCGCCGGTGGTGAACAGGTAGAAGACATCCCAGCCGACGTACCACAGCGCCAGCACCCAGACTGCCAGTGTGCCATGCCAGAAGTAGAAAAGGATACCGAACAGGCAGCGGATCTGCCCGCGCGGGATGGCGTAGGCCAGAAAGCCGATCATCCCCGAGACGATGCCCGACAGGCCCAGGGTCAACTCTGCCGGCGCTGAGAGCATGGCGATCGACCAGGAGAAATCCAGCCCCACCTCGATGGCGAACAGGCTGAGCAGGAACTTGCCGGTATGGGCGATGAACACCTCCACCGCGCCGGCGAAGGCGAGAAAGAACACCAGGTTGCCGATCACGTGCCACCAGTCAGCATGGGCGAAGGCGGACAGAAACGAGCTGAACGGGTTGAACGAGCCGGCGCGGTAACTCAGGAAGCGGGTGAGATCCAGCGGGGCCTGCTCGGCAAAGTCGCGGTAGGTCATGCTCAGGTGGACTGCCAGGTTTTGCGGGTTGATGCCCGCTTCTTTCAGTTCTTCGCCGTGTTCGCTCACCAGGTTCTGGATGATGCTGTCCGGCTGTTTCTCACTGTGCAGGTACACCAGGTATTGCTGGCACGCACTGGCGGTGCTCTCGATGAATTCGTTTTCTTTTTCGAGCCTGACCAGAAATCTGTCCAGGGTCATGCCATGGTCGCCTGCGCAGAACTGCGCTGCCGATTGTTCGATACGGACCGCGGTGCTGGATTGCAGGTAGTAGATCAACAGACACAGCAACGCGATGGCCCAGGTCACCCACGGGCGGCGATGTAACGGATGGTCGAGCTTGTAGGGTAACAGGAGGAACATGCGCGGTACCGCCGCTGGCTTTTGTCATACTATTTGTAATGTGGACTCTCCAAGACTAGCCCAGGGCGGTCGGGATGAGTATTCGGGTTTACCCTTACCCGAAATGCACCTCCGGAGCATTTCGGCAGGGACGAGGGACGAGGGCCGAGTGACGAGCGAAATCGCGGTCGTGGCCCGCTCCCACAGGTCCTTCGGGCAGGAGGAAGTGCTGAGTTCCGAGTTCCAAGTGCTGGGTGCTGAGTCAAAATCGCGCCTGTGAGGCGAATAAAGACAGTTGATAGTTGGCAGATGACAGTCGTCAGACAAACGCCGGATCTCCGTAATATTCGATATCGCGCCTGTGGGGCGCTCCTACAGGGGCTTCGGGGTGGGCTGAGTTCTTAGTTCTTAGTTCTTAGTTCTTAGTTCTTAGTTCTTAGTTCTAGTCAGTTCTTAGTCTAGTCTTAGTTCTTAGTTCTGAGTTCTGAGTTCTGAGTTCTGAGTTCTGAGTTCTGGGTGTTGGGTGTTGGGTGTTGGGTGTTGGGCAGTCAATCAGAATCGCTTTACCCTTATTGTAATTCTTCAACCAACGCGATCGATTTCACATGCTTGTCGATCGTATTAATCGTCTCCGCAGATAGTGGCAGCTCTGCTTTCCGTTTTGGCCAGATATCCAGAAAATCCTGAACGGTCTTCCGCGCCGCATTTATAACAAGTGTCTTCGGTAACTGAGCCCTGGCAGAAAAATGGCTCAATTCATCAACGCTCAGCTCAGTCATACTCTTGGTGCGGCTATATTTCAATGCCATAGTTACATCTGGAAGATAGGGAATGGTTGAAACAAAATCATACCCCGGTGCAAGTGCCGGTGTCCGCCCATCAGGATAAATTAGCGACCAGTTCTTCAAATGCATATCGGCATTGCCAATTAGCGTATTGAACACAAGACGTCGCACAAACTCAATAATACCTGGCTCCCCGATTTCCGCCCAAATCACCTGTGCAATATTTCGGTAATTGGCTTTTTTATATTTGTTGTCTGGATAGATGTCGAACACTTGAGCGAAGTCTTCAATATGAATTGCAATATCATCCTCGGTACGATCAAATCGCTTGATTGCCAGTGCCTGTCCACCAATATTTCCCATACCCTCAGGCAAATTATCGATCTGTTCAGTCGGGTGAAGTGCGATTTCAGGTATATCCATTCCAAGCTCAGCCGCAAGGCTCATCATCGAGAATTCATTTTCGGGCACATCATCATACTTCGCGGAAGGAAGCTTGATAATCCAGGAGCCACCCACTCCCTGTGCCGGAATCGTGAGACCACCGGTAGCACTCATAACAGCGGAGAATTTGATCTGAACACCGGCAAGAGAAAAACGCAGTGCCTGTTCATGACCATGAGCAGACCGAGCTTCATCCTCAATGTCATCATCCGGCCAGGCCTCACCATCGGCTGGTTGAACCACAATCGAACCGGGTAGATCGCGACCAAGCACCCAAAGAAGAAAGAATTCCCTTTTTGAATTTACACCTGCCCGTTCTGCGAGATAATCACGCATATGGCCTTCGGGCAGGAGATTTGAAAAAAATGGCGGAACTTGTACCTGTCGAGGCTTTATATCAGTAATGAGATTACCAAGCTGATCTTTGAAGGAAAGGCTCAGCGTCGGGCGCGATGTATCGTTAATATATTCTTCAGTAAATGCAAAAAGGTTGCGATCGTGACCGATCTGGGTCAGCGTGCCGATCTGACGGCCATGGAGAAGAACATCCAGGACAGTTAAATTAGCCATTGTCCTGTCCCTCATCCTCGTCCAGGCGATAGGCCGGCTGAGGCTCTTCGATTCTATGAGATGCATCATCAGTGGCATACACAAGGCTGTTACGCATGGACTGTAGCTCCTTAAAGGCATTCTGAATGTATGAAATATCGCCGATACCTTTCTGAAACTGCTTGAGCTGTTTGTTGATTTTATCCAACTGTTCAAACTGTTGCGTCACAGCGGGAATTGTCTTTAGTTGCTCGGCCAGCCGGCTGACACGCGCCAACTCATTAATATTCTTGTATTTGTGCGAGAGCTCATCAGATAGTTTGTGAATACGATTTAGCTGCTGAACGGCTTTTTGCATGGATTCTGCTTTGGTGAACTGCTCCGTTTCAGAGCTGCGAATAATGCTCTGAACAGTCGGCACCAACTTGCGCGGCACAAGCGAAAGCTCCAAATCCAGTACCCGGGCAAATTCGATGAGGCTCGAGACTCGTATATCCACATTGCCGTTCTCAATCCTGGAGATATGACTCTGCGGCACGCCGACCTTCTCAGCCAAATCGCGCTGGCTAAGATTTTTGCGTAACCGGGCCGCCTTCAGCTGACGGGCAATGTCTTCAACAACATAGCTCATTTGATATGCCTAAATATATCATCATCTAATAAATATATATTTAAACATATCGAAATTATTATATAGATCAAGTATTGATATGTTTATTTATATCATTCATTATTAATTATATATTATTACGTATCTATTTCAATTAAGGGGTCACAATTAAGGGGTCAAAGCCCTTTAATTAGTCCGGGATTTCCCTGGTCGAAAGGCGTTCTGGGGCCCATTGCCGTCGGGACGAGAAGAGAAAGTAGGCAGTTGGCAGATGGCAGTCGTCAGACAAGCGTCGGATCTCCGGCATAGTCGATATCGCGCCCGTGGGGCGCTCCTGCAGGGGCTTAGGGCTGTGGGGTGAGTGCTGAGTGCTGAGTAAGCAAGGTGGATCCGCCTGCGGCTTGATCCACCCTACGATTCAAACAGGCAGGCCGGATCAAGCGACGTGGATCCGGCGCTTTATCTGGAAGCCCCGGGCACCAGCTCCTGACCCCGGCGGCCTCCGGCCGGGGATGATTCTCAACATAACGTCGAGAAATCAGGGACACGCATACTGGTTAAACGCTCAACATTCCCGCCGGGCTGTCGATAACGTTATCCTGTTTGAGGTGTCCCGGATTTCCCTCACCCTGGCGGCCGGCTAACTCTTGGCCGGTTGTGTTGTTACAACTAAACTATGGTTATGTCCCCCACTCTTTTATTCAGATTTACAGGGTTTTTCTTGTTGGCGCTGGTGTTGCCGGCGACGACGCTGGCGGCCGACGAGGCGGAGCCCGCGCCGCTGGTGATCTCGCAGGATCACAGTTGGCCGCCGCTGGCGTTTCGGGATCGCCACGGCGAGCCGCGGGGCTTGCTGGTGGATCTGTGGCGGGCACTGGGCAGGCAGATGGATCGGCCGGTGGAATTTCGCCTGGCGGACTGGCCAGAAACCATCGAGCAGGTCCGCGACGGACGGGCCGAGGTGCATGGCGGGCTGTTTGCCTCGCCGGAGCGCGCGAAATTCCTGGATTTTTCTCATCCGCTGATTCCGCTGGAGACGGTGTTGTTTATCAGTGCCGACATTCAGGCCCGCACGCTGGATGACCCGGCACTGACCCCTGTCGGTGTGGTGGCCGGCAGTTACGAGCGGGAGTTTTTGCAGGGACGGTATCCGGAACTGCCATTGCGCGAGTATCCCAATAACGCCGATCTGGTCACCGCCGCGGTGGCGGGCGAGGTTACGGCGTTTGCCGCCGATCACCCGGTGGGGCGTTATCTGCTGGATCAGTACGCCACGCCCGGTGACTTCCATGTGCTGGAAGTGCTGTACCGGCAGCAACTGGTGGCGGCGGTGCGGCCCGGGGAGTCCGTCCTGTTGAAAAAAGTCAACGAGGCTATCGCCAACCTGCCGGACGCCGAGCTGGATCGTATTACCCAGCGCTGGACCCATACCAGCACCGTTGAGGTTACCCCCCGCTGGCTGATGCCAACCCTGATCGCGGCCCTGTTTGTACTGGCATTGATCTTTTTCAGCCTCTACCTGCGCGGCCTGCGTCGTCAGCGGTCCGAACTGACCCTGCAATTACAGGAACGCACCCGTGAACTGCAGGAGCAAAAAAATCAGCTGCAGGCGTTGTTCGATAACAGCTCGGTCTCGGTGATGGTACATGATCCACACACCGCCGAAGTACTGCAGGCCAATGCACGTGCCCTGGAGATTCACGGCGTGGCGGATGTGGCAGAGCTGAACCGATTGTCTTTCGAGCTGCGCAGCATCTGGGTGGAGCCGCCCTATAGCCTGGAAGATGTCCAACGCTGGTTCGAACGCGTGCACAAACATGGGCCGCAACGCTTCGAATGGCTTACTTATAATGCCGGGGGCAAGGCCATGTGGGAGGATGTGTTCCTGCAACCGATGGCAGTCGGTGGTGAGGAGCGCATTGTCTCAACCTCCATCGATATCACCGCTAAAAAACAGGCCGAAGAAGACCTGCAACAGCAACTGCAACTGGAAGAACTGCTGCGTGACGTCTCCCTGTCTTTATTAAACAGTGATACCGATGCAAAGCATAATGGCATCTTTCACGCGCTCGAAAGCATGGGAGAATTTTTACACGCCCACCGCTGTGTATTGTATGATTACAGCCCCGAAAACGGCGGTCTGGATCTGTATTTACAATGGTGCGCCCCGGGGATTACACCACGCGAGGCGGACTTCCATATTCCGGCTGTCGTCGTCGCACCTTATTATCAAAAACTGTTGCATACCGACGCCGTTATTGTGCATGCCGAGAGTGAGAATCGGGACGTCCTTGAGCACGCCCTGCTGGTCTCCGGCGGCGAACAGTCAGTGCTGGTATTACCCATCCTGCGGGATGGCGTGCTCGCGAGCACATTGATGTTCTCCTTCGCCGAACAACAACCTCACTGGTCACATAATTATCTCAAATTGTTGCAGGTCGCAGCGGAGCTGATTGGCGGCACCCGGGTTCGCCAGCATCTGATCAATAAACTGGAACAGCAGGCTATTCATGACGCCCTCACCGGACTGTATAACCGGCGCAAGTTTGAAGCGTTGCTATTGCAGGAGCTGGAACGCGTGAACCGTTATCATCGCGCGTTGGCGTTGATTCTGTTTGATATCGATCACTTCAAGTCCGTCAATGATCGTTTCGGCCACAATGTGGGCGACGAAGTACTGCGCCTGCTCGCCGACACCCTGCGCGAACAACTGCGCAGCAGCGACATCCCGGCACGCTGGGGTGGTGAAGAGTTCATTGTTCTGTTGCCTGAAACAGAGCTCGATGCCGCCCTGCAGGCGGCTGATCACCTGCGCCGGCGCATTGCCGATATCGACTTCCCCTCAGCCGGACAGATCACCGTCAGTCTGGGAGTCAGTACCTACCAACCCGGAGACAGACTCGAAAGCCTGGTCAAACGGGCCGATGATGCGCTGTACCAGGCCAAGGAAGGCGGCAGGAACCGGGTCGTGGGGAATGCTTAGTTCTTAGTTCTTAGTTCTTAGTTCTTAGTTCTTAGTTCTTAGTTCTGAGTTCTGAGTTCTGAGTTCTGAGTTCTGAGTTCTGAGTTCTGAGTTCTGAGTTCTGAGTTCTGAGTTCTGAGTTCTGAGTTCTGAGTTCTGAGTTCTGAGTTCTGAGTACTTAGTACTTAGTACTTAGTTCAGTAGGGTGCGTTCTACGCACCATCAAACCACCGACATAAAGGAGCGGTGCGTGGGACGCACTCTACCTGAAACTCGGCACTCAGGACTCAGAACTTTTAACTAATATTGGCATGGGACTGTCGAGGCAACTGGCGAGGGTGCGCAATAACTCCTGCGCGGGAACGGTGGTGTTGCCATCGTGCAGGATACAGACGGCGCAGGCTTTGAGCAGGCGGGGTTTGGCCAGGGGTTTGAGTTGTTCGAGGGTGTCGAGTGCGTGGTTGAGTGTGTTGAGATCGAGCGCGTCGCGCGGCAGCAAGGTGAGATCGGTCATATCGGCTTCGGCCGCGCCGGCGTCGAAGGCCTGTTCGGCCTGTTGCGCGTCGGGGTACTCGGTATGTGCTACCAGCGAGAGCATCACCTGGAACTCGTCTTTGAGCCGGGTCAGTTTGCCGTGTACCGCCCTGGCGGGTTTGCGCAGACCGAACTGTTGATCGAGTTGTCGGATCACCAGCCGCTGCAGGATCCATTCTTTGAGATCGACGCGTTTGTCCGCGGCGATCAACGCCTGCACCACAGCCCGAAAACGGCGGTACTGCTCGTCGGACAGGCCTTCCAGCGCCGGCAGGGTCAGTTCGATCAACGGCAGGCGGGCCGCTTCGGGCAGTTCCCGGCGGTGGGCCGATAATGTTTTACTGAGCTCAACCACTTGCGGATCGGCCTGTTGTTCCAGCAGACGTTGTTGTTCGCGTTCGACCTGGGGACGGGGATCGAGTAACAACACGTAAATCACCGCCCGGGCGCCGAAGGGTTCGGCGGCGGCCTCGCGCAGTGAGGGCGGGATGGCGGCGATGATCGCCTGTGCCGCCTCGACCTGTTGTTTGTCAAAGCGGCCGACCTGGTCGACCATCCTGCCGGCGCTGAGAACCCCGGCGGCCACCACCGCGCCGACAATATCGATCGAGGGTTTCGCCGCTGTCGCGGCCGTGCCGCCTGATGCGGCCTCCATGTGCGGCGTTTCAGTTTGTGTTGCCTCGCCTGGCGGCACCTTGACCGGGACGACAAACTCGCCGTCCCAGGCGGGATCAAGACGCTTGATCCGATCCGGCAACGGCGGATGGGTGGAAAACAGCGACTGCATGAAGCCTTTGACGCCCTGGGCCAGGTAGGCATGGCTGTACTCGGAGGCGGCCGGGGTTTCCAGCAGCGAGCCGTGCATGGCACCACCGATCTTTTTCAATGCCCCGGCGATGCCCTGCTTGTTGCGGGTAAACTGTACCGCCGAGGCGTCGGCCAGGTATTCGCGCTGGCGACTGACCATGGCCTTGATCCATTGCCCGAAGAAGTGGCCCACATAGCCGATCACCAGCAGACCGACGCCCAGCGCGATGATCGCCACCACCAGTCCGCCGGCTTGCCGGTTGCGCGAGGCACGGACAAAGTAAGAGGAGCGCAACAAAAAGTAGCCGATCAGCGCCAGCAACAGGATGCCGTGCAGCACGCCGATCAGGCGAATATTCATGCGCATGTCGCCGTTGAAGATGTGACTGAATTCGTGGGCGATGACCCCTTGCAGCTCGTCGCGGGTCAGCGTCTCCATGGCGCCGCGGGTGATACCGATGACCGCATTGTTGGGGCTGGAGCCGGCGGCGAAGGCGTTGATACCCTCCTCCTCCAGCAGATAAACCCGGGGCACCGGCATGCCGGCGGCGATGGCCATCTCCTCCACCACGTTCAACACACGGCGTTCATCGGGATCGCGGCTGTCGGGGCTGAGCGCGCGACCACCGAGCATCTCGGCCACCTTGTGTCCGCCGCCGGACAGCGACATCGTTTTATAGGCACTGCCGAGAAACACCAGCGCGATGATCACCGCGGCCACGCCGAGAAACACATCCCACTGAAACTGCTCGGCCAGCAGGGCGGGAGAGAAAGTCGGTACCCCGGTCTGGTTATAGGCGAGGACACCCAGTACCAGCAGATTGGTCAGCAGGATCAGTCCCGCCACTGCCAGCATAAACAGCAATACCAGCCAGCCGGTCTGGCGTCGGGCTCGATCCTGCGCTTCAAAAAAGTCCATGGCTATCCAAACGCTCCGAATACCCGATCACGTTGTTCAAAAGATTGCTTCGCTTCGCTCGCAATGACTGAAAACAGTGACGTCATTGCGAGGAACAACGTGACGAAGCAATCTCTTTGAACGGGCATTCAAAACTCCTGTTTAGTGCAACAGCCGGGTCAAAATGAGACTTTGGGCGCGGCCTGGATCTCGGCGCTGTCCTCGAACTCCAGCAGATGGGCATCCTGGCCGTGGCCGAACAGGCCGGCGAACACATTCTGCGGGAAGGACTGCTTGTAGGTGTTGTAGGCCATAACCGCGTCATTGAACGCCTGGCGCGCGAAGGCGACTTTGTTCTCGGTGCTGGTCAGCTCCTCATTAAGCTGCATCATGTTCTGGTTGGCCTTGAGATCGGGATAGGCCTCGACCACCACGTTGAAGCGCCCCAGCGCGCCGGCCAGATTGCCTTCGGCCCGGCTCAGGTTATCGATCGCATCGGGGTTACCGGGATCGTCATGGGCCTGATCCAGCCCCTGCTGCGCGGCATTGCGTGCCTGCACCACCGCATCGAGGGTTTCGCGTTCGTGCTTGAGATAACCTTTGGCGGTTTCCACCAGGTTGGGGATCAGATCATAACGGCGCTTGAGCTGCACCTCGATCTGGGCGAACGCATTCTTGAAGCGGTTCTGCAACGCCACCAGGCGGTTGTAGATCGCGATGATGTAGACCACGATGATGCCCAGTACCACCAGGATCACGATTGTCGAAATATCCATTTTTTACTCTCCAGCGCGGTTCGTCAGGGCATCATAGCGGGATATAGATACAGGGGCCACAAGTTCTGAGTGCTGAGTTCGCAGTTGGCAGCTAGCTAGTGGCAGGTGATGTGGGAGGGGCTTTTAGCCGCGACTTTTCTAAGCCCAGGCAGGTCGCCGACAAAATCGCCTCCTACAGGCTCTGAGTGCTGGGTTCTGAGTTCTGAGTTCTGAGTTCTGAGTTCTGAGTTCTGAGTTCTGAGTTCTGAGTTCTGAGTTCTGAGTGCTAAGTGTATTGGTGCGTGGGACGCACCCTATACCTGGCCCTGGTTACTAGCCCCTGACGCCAACGGCGTCAATTGGCGTCACGGTATTGGGCAGATGATCGTGGATCACCCGGGCCAGGGTATGCAGAGCCTCGATGCGCGGGAAGCTGGCGCGGTAGACGAGGGAGACGCGGCGATAGGCGTCGGGGAATTCCAGCTCGCGGGTGACGATCCCGCTGCCGGTAGCCCAGCTGCCGCGCATGGCCAGGGCCGGCACCAGGGTGGAGCCAAAGCCGGCGCCGACCAGTTGCAGCAGGGTTTCCAGACTGGCGGCACGCAGATCGGCCATTTCGCCGCGAGTACTGCGCTCCTTGAGGCGACAGACTTCCATGGTTTGTTTGGCCAGGCAATGGCCTTCGGCCAGCAACAGCAGTTCGGTCGTCTCCAGGTCCTCGCGGGTGATGTGCTCCTTATTATAAAACGCGTGATCCCGCGGATGTGCGAGCCAGAAGGGCTCGTCGAACAGAGGCATTGTTTCCAGTTCCGGCTCCTCCACCGGGGTGGCCAGCAGGGCGGCGTCGATTTCGTGCTGTTGCAGGCGACGGGTCAGGGTGTCGGTCACCTCCTCGGAGAGCACCAGGCGCAGTTGCGGGTAGTCCTGCTTGAGCGGCATCAGGATCAGCGGCATCAGATAGGGACTGATGGTGGGAATCGCGCCCAGGCGCAGCGGCCCGGCAAGGGGGTCGTGATGGGCCTGGGCAACCTGCTCGATGGCGTCGACCTGCTCCATGATCTGCCGGGCGTGCTGCAGGATGACCTCACCGATGGGCGTCACCTCCACCGAGCGGTTGGTGCGCTCGAAGATCGCCACACCCAGGTGCTCTTCGAGCTTTTTGATCTGGCCGCTGAGGGTCGGCTGGCTAACGAAACTGCGCTCGGCCGCCTTGCCGAAATGGCGGGTTTCGGCCACGGCGATGATGTATTGCAGGTCTCTGATATTCATACGTTTTCTGGCCCGGGCTTATGATAGGTAATACCGATTAATACAGTATAAACAAACGATTTTAAAAATAAAGAGATCCTGCCTATGCTAAAGTTATGATGAAAACGACGACGACAAAACCAACCCAATCCCGCCCCGGCCCGGGCCCGGTGCCGGTGGTCCTGATTCGCCACGCCCAGAGCCAGTGGAACCGGGAGAACCGCTTCACCGGCTGGGCCGATCCGCCGCTGACCGGGGCCGGCATCGCCGAGGCCCATGCCGCCGGCAAACTTCTGCGCGAGCAGGGATTCGTCTTCGACGCGGCCTACAGTTCGCGATTGCAGCGGGCGGTAACTACGCTGGATATCCTGCTGGCCGAACTGGGTCAGGATGGCATTCCGCGCACCCGGGCCTGGCAGCTGAACGAACGCCATTACGGCGCCCTGCAGGGGCTGGACAAGGGTGAGGCCACCGCACGCCATGGC
Organism: Thiohalophilus sp.; assembly: GCF_034521165.1. Classification (NCBI taxonomy): domain Bacteria; kingdom Pseudomonadati; phylum Pseudomonadota; class Gammaproteobacteria; order Thiohalomonadales; family Thiohalophilaceae; genus Thiohalophilus; species Thiohalophilus sp. The sequence continues at coordinate 357,086 of NZ_JAXHMV010000008.1, read as the reverse complement.
GAGCAGCAGGTGTGGCGCTGGCGCCGGGGCTATCACGATCGTGCCGACGCGCTGAGCCGCGAGGATGCACGGCACAGCTGCCACGATCCGCTGTGCCACGATATCGACCCCGCCCACCTGCCGGATGTGGAAAACCTGGCCCAGACCCGCGAACGGGTGATGCGCTACTGGAATGATGAAATCGTCCCGCGCATCCGCCAGGGCGAGCGTCTGCTGATCAGCGCCCACGGCAACACCCTGCGGGCACTGATCATGGTGCTGGCCAATATGAGCGTCGAGGAAGTTGAAGGCTTCGAGATTCCGACCGCCACACCGATTGTCTATCACTTCAATCGCGACGGGACACCGCTGGACTGGCAGTATCTCGAGCAGCCGGATCATCAGGCGGCATAAAAATAGTGCTGAGTTCTGAGTTCTGAGTTCTGAGCGGGTAGGTCGGATCAAGCGCAGCGGATCCGGCGCTTCCAGGTGCGAAGTGTCAAGCGAGAACGGGGGTTCCGCCTGCGCGCTTGATCCACCCTACAGCTCAGACAGGCAGTAAAAGCCATATCATGATTACTTTGCGACCTCTGCGTCTCGGCATTCTTTGCGTTTAATGTCCAGCGCGTTGAACCGAGGTTACCAGCCGAAGATCACGCCTTCGAGCAGGGTATTGTAATCCTTGAATTCCGCATTATCAGTTGCAATAAAACGTTTGGCCTTGCTGGCAAAGCGGTTCAGCGTCGGTTGCAAGGCCTGTGTTCCGGCTTCGGAAAGCAATGCCTGACGCAACTTGCCGCGCTCTTGCGGCGTCAGTCGACTGCTGACCGAGATAGACTGGTTGGGCATGGCCGGAGAGGTGTAGATAATTTTCAATCCCTTGCGATCTTCTTCGCTCATGGCATTTCGATAGTAAGCGGTCCGGACCACAAACGCCTCGCACTGCTCCTGTTGAAAGGCCTTGTATACCGCCCCCATGCCACCTTTGACTCCCCGTACGACCGGCTGGCGCACGGGATTGCGAAAGCGTCCCAGGATACTCAGGGTGGAAAGGTTGGGCGGGGAAATTCCGCAGAACTTGCGGCCGATCATATCATCCGGTTCATTGACCTGATCATTGCCCGCCCCGGTCAGCAGATGGAACTGCAAGGAGCCCGGCAGCCTGATCAGCATCTCGTGGTCAAGGTGGGCGACCCGCCAGGAGGCGAAATGCGGCCCGTCGAAGACGATGTCGTATACATCGTTGCGCATGTCATGCTGATAACGCAACCAGGCACCCGGGTGCTGGTAATGTACCGGCCTGCCCAGAACGTCGCTTATATAACTGGCCGTGACTTCATACTGTTTCTGGCCGGCCTCTTCAGACTCACGCGGCGGCGCCGTCATGATCAACGGATCGGCCGCCAGCGATGGCTGCATGACACACAAGCCGAGTGCCAGCAAAAGCATGCGAGCTCTCATGGTCCCTCCTTTTTATCGATTTATTCAATCCTGTCGACGGGACTTTTGTTATTGGCGGGAACAAAAGTCTGCCCGGCACGCAAAGCGAAACGTTCCCACTTTTGAGCCATTGACTCATGCAAACTCTGCGCCGACGGATATCCTTGCGTAAATCTTTCCGCATGAGGAGCCGCAAATCTACAAAGCACTACACAGGTCACAATAATTGCCTGGACCACCGCTGTGTTGGCCACTATAAATTAAGATTACTTTACTGCGCCCTGCAGTCCGATAGTTTGCAGTTTGCACCACACAAACCTCCCAAAGCTGCGTTATACTTCCTGTCACTGGCTTGATTACCGGATACTGTGCAAGTGACTTTACCTACTCTGGATATTCCCTCCCAGGACCTGTCGCGCCGGGCGCGCCCGCCCATGCGCGTCAAGAAGCTGCGTGAGTGGCTGCACAACCTGCCGACCGCCTATACCCGCAAGACTGTTCACCTGTTTATCAAGCAACTGGAGCAGCTTAACCAGACCGCCAGCCCTCCAGAGGATCGCATACAACTGCTGGATACCCTGCGTCCGGTCGCCCGCCAGTTACTGGTGACCCTCGCGCGGCATCTGAAGCAGGCCAGTATCCCGCTGAGCCAGAAAAACCTTCAAACCTATAACGACCTGCACGCCTTGCTGGACGGCATGGCGGCGGGCTACAAAATCGTGGTCAGCGAACTGGCAGCAAGCAAGCCGGAGAAAGAGCACCCCCGACTGCTGCTACGCGAAGCGATCTATCACAGTATCCAGTACCTGGGCCGACGTCTGTTGACCTGCTATATGGTTTACGCCACGGAATCTGAACATGTCTGGCGGGAACTGCATCAGTTATATCGTTATGCCGAATCGCAGGGTTTCCAGGACCAGCCGGTCGATGATCCGGTTCCCGATTACAGCCTGCCTGTTGGCTACACTATCGACCTGGTCTACAAGCGTTCTTTGTTGCTGTCACTCGCCGAGCCCTATCACCTGATGGCCGGGGAGGCGGATGATATTCATTATCTGGTCTCGGCCTGGACACCCTATTGCCATTTATTGCCATTGCCCGGTGATTCCCTGGCCGGGGAATTCGCGCTGGACTTTGAATCCGACCAGCCGCCACGTTTTATCAGCGAGGAGATCCAGTGGCAACCACGGGACGGGCGCCTTATCGAGATCGAGGAGGTCAAACAGCGCCTGGATGCGCATTTGCAGCGAATTCTCAAGACCGCCATGCACAACCTGGAAGAAGATCGTCACTCCATGGTACTGCGCTATCAACGGGACATGCTGCTGCGGCTCTCGGATGCCTGGGAGGGGGCACTCAAACGCCAGACCACGCGCTACAGCCACTCTGCCACGATTCGCATGGCAATGGGGTTAAATGCCGCGCATCACTATATTAATCAGCGCAACGCCTTTACCCCGGAGATGGATGAGTTCGTGATCAAATATCGCGATGAAGTCGATATTGCGCCAGAGGTCATGGCCACGGCCTATGACACCGCCATGCAAAAAGACAGTTATCATGCCCATGATTACAGCGCCAATCCCTGGTGGCAGCGAAACGCCAGCGCCCACGGCGCGGCTCTGGCCTGTACCCTCGAATCGGGTTGTTCCAACGTCAAGGTCGGTGAAATCGTGGCCTGGTGTGATAACGACCGTTGTCTGCACTGGCAACCGGGCGTAATTCGCTGGCTCAGGACCCGCCCGGCCGAGGGCATGGAACTGGGTATCATGAGCATTGCCAACTCGGCAGTCGCCGTGGCAGTGAAAGGTCTGCAGGGCACCGGCGAGGGCACCGACTATTTCCGCGGCCTGCTGATTCCCAAACAGGTATCGGTACAGCAACGACGCAGCCTGATTGTGCCGGCCTCGGTCTTCGATATCGACTCGGTGCTGTCGGTCAATATGAAGCGCCGCCTGTTTTATGTACGTTTGAAGAAACTGCTGTTATCGACCCACTCCTTCAACCAGTTCGAGTTTGAGGTCATGGAACGCCCGCCGGTGGATCCGGCCACGTTGTACATCACCTGAACGATTTTAGCCGGGAAACTTCTGAACCTTTCAACGCGGCGGCGTTCGGTAGATGCCCATCCTGACTCCTGGACGGAGTGGTTACTGCATGATCCGGGTCGCATGCCAGAAAGGTGATGCCTGCAATACACCCATACCGCGCTGTTTCGCCTGTTGCCACTGTTCTTTGAGTTGTTCGTCAGAATGATGCTGCAACAGTCGTTGCGTGACCTCGAGCAATACCGCCGATGGCGACGGCATGGGACCGTCGGGTAACGCCATCTGCCGGGCACCGTATCGCAGCAAGGGTAGCTCCTGCAGTTGCCAGCCGACCCGGCTGTAAAACCGCAGCCAGGCCTGTTTGATGATCGCCCGGGCCGTCGCCAGCACCTGCTGATCGCCGACATAAGCCGCATAGTCGAGCAGGCCTCTGGCGACATAGGCGTAATCCTCCAGTCCCACCTGCCCAAGCTGCTGGCCCGCATTAGCGGCCCGCCTGAGCTGCTTGCCATCCCACAATTCGGAGACGAGGAACGTCGCCAGTTCCCGGGCGCCATCGTCGAAGCGGGCATGCTCCCGGGCCCCTGCCACGTAGGCCGACAGCGCCAGCCCGTTCCAGGCGGCGATCTGCTTGTTGTCTTTGGGCAGGATGCGCTGGCTGCGACGATAGGCGAGCAACTTGTCGCGCGCCTGCTGCAGGATCTGTTTTGTCTCCTCCAGGGTCATCCCCAGCGTATCGGCCAGGTTGATGATATCCCGATTGAGTTGCAGATGATGGCCGTGATCCAGCTCCGGCGGGCCACTCACCCCCCAGGCGCGGCTGGCCACCTGGTATTGCTGCTCGTTCAGTACCTGTTTGAACTCGTCTTCCTGCCAGAGGTAATACCCGCCTTCCACGTCGTTGCCATCCAGCGCGGAAAAGCTGGCCAGCAAACCGCCATTATCCAGCTGAAACTCGCGATGCAGAAAATCGAGCGTCTCCAGGCCGACCTGCCGGTAACGCGGCTCCATCAATATCCTTTCGGCACGCAGGTAAAGTGATGCCAGCTGGGCATTGTCATAGAGCATCTTTTCAAAATGAGGCACCTGCCAGTCCGGGTCGACCACATAACGAAAGAACCCGCCGGCCAGGTGATCGTACAGGCCGCGTTGCGCCATCATGTCCAGGGTCAGGCGCAGAAACTCGCCGATCTGTTGATGTTTGTCGGGATCCTGTTGATAGACGCTGAGCAGCGTCTCCAGTTGCGGGACGGAAGGAAACTTGTTCTGATCGCCGAAACCGCCCTGCAAATCGTCGGCCTGATTCATGGCGGCCTCGATAAAACGTTGCCGCAACTGTTGCGGGGTCATTGACTCACCGGCGGGTGCGCTCCGGCTATCGAGCGACCGGGTGGTCTCCCGGGCCAGTTCGTTCAGCTGTGTTGCCCGCGACTGCCACTGCTGATGAATGCGCTCCAGGATGCGCCGAAAATCCTCCGGCGGCTGATAGACCATGCCCACCAGCGGATAGCCATCGGGCGTGATAAACACATTCAGTGGCCAGCCACTGTAACCCTGGGTCTGCTCGACAAAATCGATCAACCGGTCATCCAGTGCCGGGTTAAGCTCGCGATCCACCTTGACCGGAATAAAATGACGGTTGAGCAGTGCGGCGATCTCGCGGTTTTGATAACTCTCCCGCTGCATCACATGACACCAGTGGCAGGAAAAATAGCCGCTGGAAACATACAGCAGTTTGTTCTGCTGTTTCGCCCTGGCCACCGCATCGGTATTCCATAACTGCCAGTGCACCGGATCATCACCGTGCATGGCCAGGTAGGCCGAACCATGATCGGCCAATTCATTGCGCAACTGTTCACCGACCGCACTGAGCGGCAGGAACAATAAACTGAAACAGCATAACCACCTGGAGAGAAATAACATAACCAGTAGTATTAACGAAAACTTGTTATTAAGACAATGGTCGCACGAAAATATTCGGTTACTCGCCTATTATTCTGTGCTCTGGAAATTAACGCGGAGAACGCAAAGACGCAGAGTTCGCAAAGTAATAATTATATGTATTGACAGAAATGTTGCTGCACAATACAGCTAGTATCAGTGTTTGCAAACAATTTTATTCAGTCACTTCTCCGCGTTCTTTGCGTCTTTGCGTTCTCCGCGTTTGTTCCAGAATAATTGAGAAATGTCTTGGCGTAGTTATTCACCCCCATCTTCCTGCCTGTAGCTTTGCAGTTTGCGCCACAGGGTGGATTTGTTGATACCCAGGGTTTCGGCGGTTCGTTCCCGGCTGCCGTTGAAACGATCCAGGGTTTTGTAAATATAGCGCCGCTCCAGTTCCGCCAGGGTGGGCAGGTCGCTGTCGATGCTGCCGCCGCTGCGGATACTGCTGATGTCATCCAGATGCAGGGTCGGACCGTCGGCCAGGGCGATGGTGCGTTCGATCAGGTTTTGCAGCTCGCGTACGTTACCGGGCCAGTCGTGCTCCATCAGCTTTTGCAGGGAGGGGGAATCAAAACCCTGCACATCGCGATGATAAAGATTGGCATAGTGGTCGATGAAGTGCTGCACCAGCAGGGGGATATCATCGCGCCGCTCGCGTAACGACGGCATGCTGAACTTGACGACATTCAGACGATGGTACAGATCATGGCGGAACTTGCCTTCACTGACCAGCTCCTCGATTTTCTGGTTGGTCGCCACGATAAACCGCACATCAATGGGCGTGGGTTGCACACCGCCGACGCGGGTGATCTGTTGCTCCTGGATCGCCCGCATCAGTTTGATCTGCATGGCATCGGTGATGTTACCGATTTCATCGAGAAAGATGGTGCCTTCACTGGCCATTTCCAGCAGGCCGCGTTTGCTCTGATGGGCACCGGTGAAGGCCCCCTTTTCATGGCCGAACAGCTCGTTCTCCAGCAGGGTGTCGGTCAAAGCGCCGCAGTCGATGACCACGAACGGTTTGTCGGCGTATTCGCTCTGGTAGTGTATGGCGCGTGCCGCCAGTTCCTTGCCGGTACCCGATTCGCCCTCGATGATCACGTTACAGCGAATATCGGCAATCTTGCTGATAATCTTGTAAATCTCCAGCATCGGCCCGGCATGGCCGACCATGCCGAAACGATTGCGCTCGTCGCTGAGCTGGCGCTTGAGCAGCAGGTTTTCCTGGCGCAGGGCATCGAGCTTGAGGTTGCGCTCGATGAGCATCTGCAACTCATCCATGTCATAGGGCTTTTTGATGAAATCGGTGGCACCGAGACGCATGGCCTCAATGGCACTGTCGACATTGGCGTAACCGGTGATGATAATAAATGGAATGCTCTGATCTTCATCCCGCACCGCCTGCAGCAGCTCGGTTCCGCTCATATTGGGCATGCGCAGATCGCTGACGATCAACTCGACCGGGTGGTTTTTGAAGTATTCAAACGCTTCGAGGGGATCCTGGAATACCTGACAATCGAACGGCGCCTCTTCGCTGAAGCGGGACATCAGCTCCCCGGCCTTGGGATCATCATCCACAAACAGTATCAGGGGCTTGTTATCCATGAGCGATCGCGTTGTGGTTGGCGGTGGCGGCCCGCAGCGGCAGCATCACCGTGGCAGTGACACCGGCTTGCGGGTTGTTGTCGATATGCAGACTGCCGTTATGATATTCGATGATCCCGAGGCTGATCGACAGTCCCAGACCGCTGCCCTCGCCCTCGGGCTTGGTGCTGAAGAAGGGGTCGAAAATATTATCCAGCTTCTGGACGTCAATCCCTTCACCCTGGTCACAAATGGTCAGTCGCAATTGCTGTTCCTCGCTCTGGCAGCGGATAGTCACCAGCCCGTCAGCCGGGCTGGCCTGTATGGCGTTCAGTAACAGATTAATCAGGGCCTGTTGCAACTGGCTGCGATCCCCTTCAAGTTCGCCGTCATAGTCACACTCCAGCTGCAGCTCCACGCGCTTGCTTTTGGCGGCCTGTCGAACCAGCGCCAGGGTATTCTCCAGCCACGGCCGGACCTCGAAATGACTGTATTGCGGCGGTACCTGGCGGGCAAAGTTGAGAATTCCGCGCACGATATCCGAGGCGCGCAGCGCCTCGTCACGCAAGGCATTCAGATCATCCAGTAAACGTTGACGGGTTTGTGCATCGCCGTATTCCGTTTTTTCCAGTGTACGTTGTAACAGCTTGGCGTAGGAAAGCACATTGTTCAGCGGGTTGTTGATCTCGTGCCCGATTCCGGCCGCCATCTGGCCAATACTGGCCAGTTTGTTGCTCTGCAACATCATGTGCTCGGCGCGATCCCGCTGCTCGCGGGCTGTATCAAGCGTATCGGCCAGATAGTTGAAGGCTTGAGCCAGTGCCCCGATCTCATCGATAGCCTGTTTCTCCTCGGCCCGCTGGGCATGATCCCCGTTGGCATAAGCCTTGAGTCGCCCGGCGAGGCGACAGACCGGCTGCGCCACCTTGCGCACGCCAATGTCGGTGAGCAACAGGGTAATGATCAGCGCGGCCACCCCCAGCAGAGCAATGGCGATACGAATGACGGCATAGGGCGAGGTGATCACGTCCGAGTTGATGTACGAGGTCAGAACCCAGCTGATCAGGCGATCGGGATAGGGGTTGAGCTCAACATAATAGTTATGAAACTGTTCATCGTCGCTCAGATACAGTCCGCTGGTACTGTCCACCACCTCGGTCAGCATCCGATCGTTATACTGGTCGGCAACCTGTACTGATTCGGAACGGATCTGGGTGAAACGGATATCATTGCCCTTGTCGTACAGAATCCGCCCGTGGTGTTCCGGTCGATCAGGGTTGTTTTCCACCACAAACAGTTCGCCCCGGTACAGGCGCGAGGCGTTATCCAGAATCCGATCCAGATTACGTCCGCCCAGGGTGACCGTCAGGGCGCCCACCCACTGCTCGTCATGATAAAGCGGCACGACATAATCGAGCAGGGGAAAGGTTTGATCCAGGGTGTCATTGAACTGGTTGTGGGGTAATTCCAGCGCATGGGCCTGGTTCGGAACCAGTTCGTGCAGTCGTTGCACAAACGCCTCGGAATTGATCTCCTGTTCCACGTAGGCCAGCCCGGAAAGGCTTTCATAGGTTGGCACGCTGCGCATGTTGTGACTGACCTTGACCAGGCTGTTGCCGTTGACATCCAGCAGGCGCAGATAAAACGTGCCGGGCAGGATGGTCTGAAAACCTTCGAAATAGTGGTTGAGCCGCGAACGCAGCAACCGGCCTTGCGGCGGGATCCGGCCCGAGGCCTGCCCGACCAGCACCGGCAGGAATTCCTGCACCGCCGGCGCGCGCGACATGCCCAGCGCCAGTTCCTGGTTATCCTGCAGATGGCGTTCCAGTTCGTGGGCAACACTCTCCAGGCTGGTCAGTACATCCCGCGATACGACCTGTTGATAGGCATTCTGGCTGTAATAGGTGGCACCCAGCATCAGGCCGGTCAGCGGCACCACCGTGGCAAAGAACACCCAGATAAAAATGTTGGTCCGTATACGCAACGTTTCGCTTCCTGTCCGTCAGGCGGCTCGACGAAAATCTCACCACCAGGACACGAAGACACCAGGGGGAATAAAGTGGTGAATCGGGACTTCCCGGAACCCAAACAACGAATTCTTTGTGTCTTGGCGTCTTGGTGGTAATGCTTTTATGATCTATGCGTTAACGCACCTGTTCAGCGCCAGCGGCGCACTGCCTGTTCGGCAACGGCGTTGTCGGGCCGGGCGATCAGGCCGCTGGTGGTCAGGCTGACCGTGTATTCGGCGCGATCCGCCATCGGCATGTAGGTGGCGCTGCCATAGATCGCATCGACCCATGGCAACCAGCCCCGGTACTCGCGGGCCAGTTGCCAGATATCCATGCCGCGCGGCTGGTACAGACTGTAGACGGTATGCGGCGATTCCCGGGCCTGTTGCAGATTCCGGAAACGGCCGGTCAGGCGATCCAGTTGATAGGCAGTGTCCAGACCCAGCATGGTCGCCAGCCCGCTCCATTTCAGAACCCGTGCATCGATCTGCCATTCGTCACCGCGCAAGTCGAAACTCTGCGACAACTGATCGGGGTGGATCACATAGACCCGAAAGGCCTGCGGCCCGCGCGCTTCGAAACGCAGCGTGGCAATCGGTTGCTCCTGCGTGAAGCGTTGATAACCATACAGATTCAGCGCCACCGACCAGCTCAGGATGGCGGCAAAGATCAACAGCAGGCCGCTGAGCCCTTCCAGGGCACCGCGCAACAGCTTGCGCCGAAACAGCCGGGCGATGCCGGCCATCAGCAGCACCAGCCCCAGCAGTGAAATTCCCAGAATAACTATTTTGGTCAGCATACGCGTTACCGGCTGTTGATGGGGCCGCGACCTCTGACATCGGTCCGGCCATCCGCGTATAATGCCACAAACCTTCTATAAATGAGTCCGCCCATGCGCTTCTGCTGGCCACAAACCCTGTTTATCCTTCTGGTTATTGTCCTGGGCGTTGGCAGCATGCTCGCCGGCTGCGGCAAGAAAGGTCCCCTCTACCTGCCCGACGAACAACAACAAACCCGACAGGATTCCTGAACGAGCATGGATCATTTCAATTATCGCAACGGCGAGCTGTACGCCGAACAGGTGCCGGTGGCCGCAATTGCCGCGCAACACGGCACGCCCTGTTATGTCTATTCCCGCGCCACACTGGAGCGCCACTGGCAGGCCTTCGACCAGGCCCTGGGCGATCATCCACACCTGGTCTGTTACGCGGTCAAGGCCAATGCCAACCTGGCGGTGCTCAACCTGTTCGCGCGCCTGGGTTCCGGCTTCGATATCGTCTCCCAGGGCGAGCTGGAACGGGTGCTGGCCGCCGGCGGCGATCCGGCCAAAGTGGTCTTCTCCGGTGTCGGCAAACGGCCCGATGAGATGCGCCGTGCGCTGGAAGTGGGCATTCACTGTTTTAACGTGGAGTCCGAATCCGAGCTGCGGCGTCTCAACCAGATCGCCGGCGAACTGAACCTCAGCGCGCCGGTGTCGTTGCGGGTCAATCCGGATGTGGACGCCCGAACCCATCCCTATATTTCCACCGGCCTCAAGGAGAACAAGTTCGGTATCGGCATCGATCAGGCGCCGGACGTCTATGCCCGCGCCGCCGATCTGGCGCACATCACCGTTGTCGGCATCGATTGTCATATCGGTTCGCAACTGACCGAGACCGAACCGTTTCTGGATGCGCTGAGCCGGGTGCTGTTGCTGGTGGATCAGCTGGAGCAGGACGGTATCCCGATCGAACACCTGGATCTGGGCGGCGGTCTGGGGATCCGTTATCACGAGGAGACACCGCCGGAGCCGGGCGATTATGCCGCGGCCCTGCGCGAACTGCTGGCCGACCGGCCGCAAACCATTTTACTGGAACCGGGACGGGCCATCGCCGGCAATGCCGGTATTCTGGTCACACAGATCGAATACCTCAAGCAAACCCCGGACAAGAACTTCGCCATTGTCGATGCGGCGATGAACGATCTGATGCGCCCGGCCCTGTACAACGCCTGGCAGGAGATCATCCCGGTCAACACCGAACCCCACGGCGATCCCCGTTATTATGACGTGGTCGGACCGGTTTGCGAGACCGGCGACTTCCTCGGCAAGGATCGCGCCCTGTCGGTCGCCGAAGGCGACTTGCTGGCGGTGCGCTCCTGTGGCGCCTATGGTTTTTCCATGAGTTCCAATTACAACACCCGGCCGCGCGCCGCCGAGATCATGGTCGATGGCGATCAGATCCATGTAGTACGCGAACGTGAATCGCTGGCCGAGCTGTATGCCGGCGAAGCCACCCTGCCCTGAGCTGTATCCCCATGGAGCGTATCCCCGAACCGGAGCTGATGGACGAAGCGGAACAGGCCCGTGCCTATGCCTGGGCCGACTTCGACGCCCCGCACCAGTTTTTCATCGACTGTTTTCAGCAGCGTTTTACCAACCCGACCCTGCATGGCAACATCCTGGATCTGGGCTGCGGTCCGGCCGATATCAGCGTACGCTTTGCACGGGCCTACCCGCACTGCCATATTGACGGCGTCGACGGCGCCGAAGCGATGTTGCGGGAGGGTCGCCAGCGCCTGACGCAGGAACAGCTCACCGAGCGCATTCACCTGTATCGGGTCAAGCTGCCACGGGACACCATTCCCCTGCCCGCTTACGATGTCATTATCAGTAACAGCCTGCTGCATCACCTGCACGACCCGCAGGTGCTCTGGCAGGCCGTCATACAACACGGCCGCCCCGGCACACCGGTATTTGTCATGGACCTGCAGCGTCCCGCCAGCGCCCGGGAGGCACGCGAGCTGATGGAGCAGTATGCCGCGAATGAGCCGCCCATCCTGCAACGCGATTTTTATCACTCGTTGTGTGCCGCCTTTACGCCGGAAGAGGTGCGCCAGCAGTTACACCAGGCCGGACTCGATTATCTCGAGGTGAAAAGCGTCAGCGACCGGCATCTGGTGGTACAGGGCCACCTGGGCGAGTAGACTTATCACTATGGCCTTCACCAACCCCAGCCTTGAGGAAATCCGTGCCCTGCTCGGCACGATCCGGCACATTGCGGTGGTCGGTCTTTCTCCCAAACCAAACCGGCCCAGTCACCAGGTGGCCAGCGCGCTGCAACAGTTCGGCTACCACATTATTCCGGTCCGCCCGGCGGTGGACGACGTCCTCGGCGAGACAGCCTACGCAAACCTCGCCGACGCCCCCGGCCCCATCGATCTGGTCGACGTGTTCCGCGCCCCGGACCAGATCGCGCCGATCATCGACGCCTGCATCGAACTCAAACTGCCGGCCATCTGGCTGCAGGACGGCGTGATCAACGAAACCGAAGCCCAACGCGCCCGCGACGCCGGCCTCACTGTGATCATGGACCGCTGCATCTACCGCGACTATATGAATCTGATGCGTTAAAGCGCAGTCAAACGCCACCGGTTTGGTTACACTATCGTTCGTTAAGCAGGCTACCAGGCAGACTCGGCTGAAGACAAAGTGGTCTCTCCAGAGGTTTTAAATATAAAACTCTGCGCCTCTGCGTCTCCGCGAACTCTGCGTTAATTTTTTATTCTGGAAAAGTGACATGCCCTTACGGTTTACCAAAATGCACGGCCTGGGCAATGACTTCGTAGTCTTCGATGCCATAAATCAGGTGGTTGATCTGAGTCGCGAGCAGATCCGCCAGCTGGCGGATCGCCGCTTCGGCATCGGCTGTGATCAGCTGTTGCTGGTGGAGCCGCCGCGCGAGGCGGACGTCGATTTTACCTACCGGATATTCAACGCCGACGGCGGCGAGGTGGAACAGTGTGGCAACGGCGCGCGCTGCTTTGCCCGCTTCGTGCGCGACAAGGGCCTGATCGATCGCGACACCATCGAGGTGGCTACCGCCGCCGGGCGCATGACCCTGCAGATCGAGCCCGACGGGCAGGTGACCGTGAATATGGGCGTGCCACACTTTGCGCCGGCGGATGTGCCGTTTGAGGCACAAGCCCCCGCCGATCGCTACGATCTGCAGGTGGGGGATCAAACCCTCAGTATTGGTGTCGTTGCGCTGGGCAATCCGCATGCGGTGCTTGAAGTAGACAATATTGACACCGCCCCGGTCAGGCAACTGGGCCCGAAAATCGAGTCCCACCCCCGTTTTCCCCGGCGGGTGAATGCCGGGTTTATGCAGATACTCGATGCCGGCCATATCCGCCTGCGGGTCTACGAGCGCGGCGCCGGCGAGACCCTGGCCTGCGGCAGCGGCGCCTGCGCGGCGGTGGTTGTGGGTCGCCAACAGGGCCGACTTGGTGATATGGTTGAGGTCGCCCTGCCCGGCGGGGCCCTGCATATCCAGTGGCAGGGAGGGAATGCACCCGTACTGATGACCGGCCCGGCAACAACGGTGTTTGAAGGCAACATCCAGGTTCAGGGGTAATATCACGTTATGAGCAATCGCCAGGAAAACCCGCTTGCCGTGGACAAGGAGTTCGAGCGCGAGGTGGTGCGCTACCTGCGCGACAATCCCGATTTTTTCGAGCGCCATCTGGACCTGCTGGCGGACATGGTGCTGCCGCATCAGCCGCAGGGTGCCGTCTCCCTGATCGAGCGCCAGGTCTCGGTGCTGCGCGATCAAAAGCAGCAGCTCAAGCAACGCCTCCAGGAACTGACCGATTACGCCCGGCAAAACGAGGATCTCAGTACCCGGCTGAACAAGCTGATTCTGGATCTGCTGGATACCGATGACTTCGACAGCCTGCTGGGCCTGATCCAGGAGCGCCTCAAGTCCGACTTCGAGGCCGACGCGGTAGTGATTCGCCTGTTCAACTCCGGTGCGCCGATCCTCAAGGCCCATCCCGATATCATGGACTGGAGCGAACCGGCACTCGGTGCCTTTGAAAAAGTGATCGACGGCCGCAAACCGGTCTGCGGCCCCCTCAAACCGGGCCAACTCGATGCCCTGTTTAACGATTATGCCGACGTGGTGCGTTCCGCCGCGCTGATTCCGCTGGTGGAAAGCGAATCCAGCAAACAGTGTATCGGCCTGCTCGCCATCGGCAGCCAGGATCCACAACGCTTTCGCGCCAATATGGGGACCCTGTTCCTGTCTCATCTGAGCCACGTGCTCACCCGGATTCTGAAGCTCCATCTGGGCTCATGAACACCAGCGCACAGCAAGCCGTGCAGGATTATCTGGCCAAGCTGCAAAACGAACGCCAGGTTTCTCCCCACACCCTCAGCAATTACCAGCGCGATCTGCAACAACTCGCCGCGTTTTGTGCCGCGCACGATCTGACTGACTGGTCGCAACTGGATAGCCAGCATGTTCGTCAATATGTGGCACAACGCCATCGCAACGGCCTGGGCGCCCGCAGCCTGCAGCGGGCCCTGTCGGCCATGCGCGGGTTTTTTGATTTTCTGATCCGCGCGGGCCGACTCAACCATAACCCGGCCCGCGACATCCAGGCGCCGAAGATCAAACGCAAGCTGCCGCACACCCTGGACGTGGACAAGACCGCCGCGCTGCTGGATCTGCAGGGCAAGGATCCCCTGGTCATCCGCGATCGCGCCATTCTGGAACTGTTTTACTCCTCGGGGCTGCGCCTGGCCGAACTGGTGCAACTGGATCGATCCCAGCTGGATCTGGCCGAGGCGCAGGTGAGCCTGCACGGCAAGGGTAACAAAAGCCGCATCGTCCCCGTTGGCCGGCAGGCATTGGCGGCGTTGCAGGCCTGGCTCGTCGTCCGCCAGGCTATCCCCTTGCAAGATGAACAGGCTTTGTTTGTCAGTCGCCAGGGGCGGCGGATCTCCGGGCGCAATATTCAAAAACGCCTGCGCGAATGGGCGCAGCGCCAGGGTATCGATGTCCCGGTTCATCCCCACATGCTGCGTCACTCCTTTGCCAGCCATCTGCTCGAATCGAGCGGCGATCTGCGCGCGGTGCAGGAACTGCTCGGCCACTCGGACATCAGCACCACCCAGATCTATACCCATCTCGATTTCCAGCATCTTGCCAGGGTCTATGATCAGGCCCATCCCCGGGCGCGCAAGAAGCGGCGTGACTGAATCCGCACCTCACGAATAACCGCTGTCTATTCGCCTTTATCTGGGCTACGCTTGAGAATGTACTAATCGGACAACAGGAGTCCCTGACCATGTATCTGCTCCGCAAATTTCGTAAGGGCTTTAGTCTGTTCATTCTTACCACTATGCTGTCACTGGGGATCACGGCACCCGGTTACGCAGCCATGCTCGGTACCAATGACATTCTCGCTGGCGACAGCCTCCAGCAGGAACGGGCGCACGTAAAAGAAGTACTCCAGCGGGACGAAGTCCGGGACCAGTTGGTCGCGCTTGGTGTCGATCCGGCCGATGCGATCGAACGAGTTGATGCCATGACCGAACAGGAGATCCGGATGTTGGCCGGTCAGCTTGAGGAACTGCCTGCCGGCGCAAGCGCGCTGGGACTGCTCGCCTTTGTGCTGGTCGTTCTGTTGATTACCGATCTGCTTAACCTGACCAACGTCTACAATATCTGAGATCCGTTTTAATGGCTGTCTGTTACACCGGCCCCCGCCTTGCGGGGGTTTTTCTTTTGATCCTGACGGGTTTGCTGCCTGGCGGCTGTGCCGGAACACCGCAAAGCGATCGCCTGCTCGAGTCCGCTCCGGCCGACCTCAACCCGGTGGTGGAACTGACTGACGTCCCGTTTCATCCCCAGGAAGCCTATCAGTGTGGTCCCGCCTCACTGGCCATGCTTGCCAACTGGCAGGCTGTCGATATCACACCGCAGGAACTGACCCCGAAACTCTATATTCCCGGCAAAAAAGGCAGTCTGCAGATAGAACTGCTCAGCAATACCCGCCAACTGGGGCTGATCCCTTATGTCCTGAAACCCGAACTGCACGATCTGCTGCGCGAGGTCGAGGCAGGCAATCCGGTGCTGGTATTCCAGAATCTGGCCCTGGACTGGTATCCCCGCTGGCATTATGCGGTGCTGATCGGTTATGACCTCAATGCCGATACGATCATCCTGCGTTCGGGGACCGATCAACGACGTCTCAATACCCTGGCCCAGTTCGAACGCACCTGGCAGCGGGCCGATCGCTGGGCCATGCTGGCACTTCAACCGGGACAACTGCCGGCCACGGTGGAATACTGGCGTTATCTGCGCACCCTCGCCAGCATGGAACAGGTGAACCGACACGGGCCGGCGGCAGCGGGATACCGCGCCGGGTTGCAACAGTGGCCGGAGGATGTGCGCCTGCTGATGGGGCTGGCTAACAGTCAGTATGCACAGGGTCAAACCGCCGCAACGATGACGACCTTGCACCAATTACTCGATGCCCGACCCGATTATGCGCCCGCGCATAACAATCTGGCACACCTCTATTTGCAGCAAGGACGATTAACCCGGGCCGAACAACATGCCCGGCGCGCTGTGGCACTGGGCGGCGAACACCTCGGGACGTATCAACAAACGCTTGAGGAAATTCTTCAACGTCAACAGCTGGAGTAAATTATCGCGCCCGCTGTTTTCGGCTCAGCAGATAAAACAACCCGCCGGCTATTCCCAGTCCCCAGGCAATCATGGCCCCCGAAGGCAGATCAAATAATGCTGAGCACAGCAGCCCCACAAAATACCCGGTCACACCGATAGCGTAGGCCGCCAGACCCGGTCGACGCCAGTGCAGAGAGGCCAGCGCCGGAATGATCAAACTGGCAAACACCAGATAGACACCCACCAGTTGCGTGGAGAGGGTAATGGTCACGGCAAAAACGGGATAAAAGCCGTAGCTGCCAAGCCTCTCCCGCCAACCGAACCAGAGCGCCAGGATCACGGCATAGATGATCGCGGTGGCGATCAGGTCGCTGTATTCCACCCACAGGATCTGTCCGACCAGTACTTCACGCAATCGCTCTCCACCATGCGGATCCTTGGCCAGCAACAGAATACTGCCCGTCGCCGCCAGCATGAACAGGATGCCGATCAGGGCCTCCTGAATCGCAGCGGGGGCATGGCGTACCTGGTACAACAAACTGGCACCAACCACGGCGGCGCTGACCGCCACCAGCTGATTGATCAATGCCCCGTGCGCTTCCAGCCCGATAAAATGCGCGATGATCAGTCCCAGCGCCGCCATCTGGGCAATGGCCAGATCCAGGAAGATGATGCCCCGTTGCAGGACTTCCCGGCCGAGCGGGACATGGGTACTCAGGATCAACATACCGGCCAGCAAGGCCGGCAGGATGATGCCAAGTTGCAACATCAGATCATCAGATTTCACTGGCTGGCCTCCAGTAACTGATTCAGCATGGCGTCATACAGACTGAACAGATCCCCGGCCTGCTCGCTGCCACCGACGGTATAGGGCAGGGTAATCACCGCAAGCTGACTTCGCCGCGACAACCATTTTGCCCCCGATCATTCTGGTAGGCCGCAAGAATAATGAAGTCGGGCCTGTCGCGTTGAATATTCTCCAGCAGACTTGCCAGATGTCCGCTGGTCGGCGGCAAGCCGGGCTTCGGCTCCAGATCGGCGACCGCCTCGATCCCTAACCAGGCAAACAGATAGCTCCAGGTACGGTGTTGCACCACCGCCTTCTTGCCGTGTAGCGGTTGCGCTTTTTTCTCCCATGCAGTAATGGCCGACTGCCAGCGTTCGGAAAACGCCTCGAGATTGGCCTGATACGCGGCGGCGTTATACGGATCGATCTTCTCCAGTCGCCGTGCAAGTTGCCCGGCAACTTGCAACAATCGATAGGGATCCAGATGCAGATGCGGATTTCCGGCGGCATGGATATCGCCCATACTGCGATCCACTTGCTCGAGCTTTTCGATCAGATCCACCTGCCCGGCCGCCATAAAATACCCCGGCTTGCCCTGCTGAATCCGCCCGTTACCGGACTGGCGCAGCAACAGCGGCAGCCAGCCCACCTCCAGTTCCGCACCGGTGCAAACCACCATATCCGCATTACGGGCTCGCGCAATCAGCGATGGCCGGGCCTCGATGTGATGCGGATCCTGGTAGGCGGTTGTCGCGGAAACGACACTGACCTGCTGTTGACCAATCGCCTCGGCCAGCGCCGCCCATTCCGGTTCGCAGGCCAGCACGTCCACTTTCGCCACGGCCTGAGAGGCCGTGGCGAACAGGAGGGCGAATAATGCAAGGAAGACTGGTTTGTTAAAGCTTCGCATCATCCTCCTCCTTTTCAGTACTTGTGCGCGCCATGCGCACCCAGGCTCATGATGTACTGCAGCATGACCATGTCGTTTTTCTCGTGTCCGTTATCCAGTTCGCTGTACTGCAAGCGCAGGCGGCTGAAATGGCTGGGCGAATAATCGATCATGACACTGACACGTTCGGGATCCTTCGCCTCGGTTCCCAGGCCCGACTCTTCGAGGTATTCATCCAGATCAATGTTCGTACCGGCAAAGTTGGTGATGGCGTTATCGGCCTTGAGACGGTCATAACGCAGCCCCACGCGCCAGGCGGGCATGAACTGATACACCCCTTGAAGATAGAAGCCCTGCTGTTCACCAACATAGTCAGCACTTGCGAATTCAGTGTCAGACTCGGCAAAGTCCGAATCGCCCTTTTCGTCGCGCACAAAATATTCCGCCTGGAATTTGAAATTGGTCTGCTTCGGGTTGCCGTTGGGCGCCCATTTGTAGACAAAATCAATCCCGGCGATATCGACCTCACCGTTGAGCAATTCATTATCGGCCGCATCCGTGCCTGCGCCATGAGCGTGCCCGCCCGCTTCACGCTTGTCGAATTTCGAGCTGTAGTAACTGGCGCCCAGTTGCCAGCTGGAACTGACACTCATATCCCCGCCGGTTTTAACAAACAGGCTGCGCCCGTTGTTGTTATCCGCGTTCTCGCCGCCGGGAAATGCGCTGCCGGCGGTGATCTCCGCGCCCAGGCTCAGATAAAACGGGGTCGGCGCGACCCAGCGTACCTGCATCCCGGTATCGTTCAGATGCCCACCCAGCATGGCATCATAGACCAGCGGTCGATCGGCAAAGTCGTGCGCATGGTCGTGGATGGCATTGAGATAGCCGATCCCCGAATAGAACTTGCCGCCTCTTATCATGACCCCCTGACCCAGTCCCAGGGTTTCGATAAAGGCCTCTTCCAGTTCAACGGTGGTTTCACCATCCTCGTAGACAATCGGCGCGGTCATCTGACCGTAGAATTTGTCATCGATATTGGCCGAGAGCACCAGCTCGTTGTGTCCCGTGGCAAAGCCCTTCTCGGGCAGACCGGCTTCGCCGCCGAGTTGAAAGCCGGGCAGTTCCAGCTCGCTGTTATCGATATCGGTATAGCGACCATCCAGAATCAAACTGATCGCGGGATTGAACTCATTACCGGCTATTTTTCCCATGCTCTGGGCTTGTGCAACGATCGGCAGGCTGGCGACGCCTGCCACACTCAGTGAAAGTATGCTTGTTCTGAACATTGTTAGCTCCTGACTCATTGTCCCGTCACATCACACCAATGACGATCGCTCATGTCTTGCATGGCGCAAAAACACGGCATGCCATGACGGGAAGATCACACCTGTACGCAATGCCCCGTTCGGGGATTACACTGTCAATTTAAATTTATGATCGAGGGAGTTCAGGCGCGCGGCGGGCCACGGGACGAATTGGCATAGACAGGGGAGAAGTAAACCGGCTGTTCAACAGACGGCGCAAGGATCCCGCGCCGTTCGAAACAGACGTTCAGAACCGGTGCGGAGTGTACCGCATTCATATTTGGCTGGGCATGCAGACAGAGCTGACATTCGCTCTCACCCGCGAAATCCCTGGCGTGTTCGCTCTCGTGCAACAGCAACGCGGACTGCCCCAGCAACACGAGCAGTAACAACACGCGTGTCAGGTTATGCCATCGAAATTGTCGCCAGGAGTGCATTGCTGTTATCAAGTCCGCTTCATGGAGAGGTCAGCTGCAGCTTATAACCCGAAAACTTGCGCAGGTTCAAGACGCCGCTGCTTAAAATCAGATATTGCCCCTTGATTCCCTGTAGCACACCTTCAATGAGTGGGGTTTTGTCGAAGTTCAGGGAAGTGATCTTCTGCGGATAAGCGGTGACCGGATAGCGGATGTCCACCACGGTCTCATCGGTCAACAGGCTCAGGCTATCCTCACCTTGTTGCGCCGCCAGCTGATTCAGTTCATTACGGCATTGTTCGAACAGCTCATCCCGGCGCGTCGCCAGATCGACGAACTCGGGTTCGCCCTTGAGCATTCGCTGCCAGGCGGTCTTGTCCGCCACGTGTTGCTTGAGAATCACTTCCGCCAGACCGGAGATCAGGCGGTTTTTAACCCGCATGATCGGCAGTGCCTGAGAAGCCCCCTGGTCCATCCAGCGGGTCGGGATCTGGCTGCCCCGGGTAATCCCCACCTTGATGCCCGACGAATTGGCCAGATAGACATAATGGTCCCGCAGACAGTGCTGCGCGGCCCATTCCGGCTCGCGGCAGGTCCCTTCGAAATAGTGGCATTGCTCGGGCTTGACGATGCAGCTGTCGCACTGGGCCAGGGAGCGGAAGCAGGGATAACAATAGCCCTGGTTGAAGCTTTTGCTGGTCTTGCGACCGCATTCGATACAGTGAATCTCGCCGAGGAACTGCAATTGGATGGCCCGGCCAAACAAGGGGCTCATTGCCAGCTGTTGATCCCCGATGGGTAGCTGGTAATCGACCGGATCAGACAGGTGCGTGGTGAGCTTGCGAATATTACCGATAATTTCCATGAGCGGATTGTCGCACAGTTTACGTCCGGCGCCCATCGCCGGGTATAAACTGCAGGATTAATCGAATCGGTGTTGATCGATTCAGTCGCCTTTGGCGAACTCCTCACGCAATTTCTTGTAGAAGGCGTTGGTGCCGCCCTCCATGAAGTAGTAGTCCTTCACACCACGCTGTTCGAGACGATACATCAACCAGCGTACCTGCTTGCCGGCTTCGTCATAGATATACATAGTCTCACCGGTCCTGGCCGCTTTGGCGATCAACTCGCCCATTTTCTTTTCATCCGCCAGGGAGGCCCGGTGTTCCTTGCCCATGAACAGCGCATAACCCGCGCGCTGTAACGGATCACGTGCATCGACGATCATGTTGCCATCCCGGTTGGCATTACCGACAAACTCCTCCGGTTTTATCAAATGTTGTTTGAACACCGGCTTGGCGATCAGTTTTGCCGGATCCAGTGGCGACTCACCCAGCAGCACCGACCGTTCCGGCTGGTTTTGTGCCCAGTCCATGATCCCGGCATCGAATGAGACTACATTCTCAACGCCGCGCTGCAACGCTTTACGCGCCGCCTTGTAGGACTTCATGCAGGTCTTGCCGTTACAGTAGGTCACAATGGTCTTATCCGGATTTGCCTGACGCAGCTGGTGCATGCGATCGACATAATCGGAGGCACCGAGTGAAATATTGATCGCCTTTTTGATATGCAGGGTATCGTATTCATAGCCGGAGCGGACATCGACGATAATCACCTCGTCATAGCGTTTGGCCAGTTCATCGAGTTCGATATGCGGGACATCCAGATACAGACTGCGACCGGGGAATTCGTCATTGGCCTGCGCCGAAGAGACCGCGATCAGAAGCAGACTCAAAAAACCGACAAGTACACGCATTTGACACCTCTGTAGTCATAAGCTGTGGGGCTGGTTGAATAAAATATATCGACCATCTGCTGTTCTGCTTGAATTATTTTTGAACCAGCTCACCTATTTATAATGCGTGTTTAACCGCCGTGGTAGGGGACACTCAATTCGTGGACGGCGTCAATAAAGGCGCGGGCGTGTTCCGGGTCCACATGCTGGTGAATGCCGTGTCCCAGATTGAAGATGTGTCCCTCGCCCGGCCCATAGCTCTCCAGGATAGTGGCCACTTCGGCGCGGATGCGCTCGGGGGAGGCGTAGAGGACGCAGGGATCCATATTCCCCTGCAGGGCAACCTGCTGACCTACCCGCTGGCGGGCCAGGCCGATGTCGATGGTCCAGTCCAGTCCCAGCGCGTCGGCACCGATGTCGGCCTGATCCTCCAGCCACTGGCAGCCCCCTTTGCTGAAGATGATCACCGGCACCTTGCGACCTTCGTGCTCGCGGGTCAGACCGGCGATGATCCGGCGCATATAGTGGAGGGAGAATTCACTGTAATCCCGCGTGGTCAGCACCCCGCCCCAGGTGTCGAAGATCATCACCGCCTGGGCGCCGGCGGCGATCTGGGCATTGAGGTAGTCGATCACGGTATGCGCCAGCTTCTCCAGCAACTGGTGCATCGCCCGGGGATTTTCGTAGAGCAACCCTTTGACCAGGGCGAACTCCTTGGTGGTGCCACCCTCCACCATGTAGGTGGCCAGGGTCCAGGGACTGCCGGAGAAACCGATCAGCGGCATCCGGCCGTCCAGCTCGCGACGAATCGTGCTCACTGCGTCCATCACATAACCGAGGCTGTCGGCGACATCGGGGACCGGCAGTTGCTCGATCGCCGCGGCCGAACGCAGCGGCCGCTCAAAGCAGGGACCTTCGCCCTCGGCAAAGTAGAGGCCCAGGTCCATGGCATCGGGAATGGTCAGAATATCGGAAAACAGAATCGCCGCATCCAGATCGAAGCGATCCAGCGGCTGCATCGTTACCTCGGTGGCCAGCTCCGGGTTCTTGCACAGATCCAGAAAACTGCCGGCCTTCTCACGCGTGGCGCGATACTCGGGCAGATAACGCCCGGCCTGGCGCATCATCCACACCGGCGTCACATCCACCGGCTCACGCGCCAGGGCCTTCAACAAACGATCATTTTTCAATTCAGTCATTCTTGTCCACTTTTTATGATCGACGACTCAAACGCGGAGCACGCAGAGGCGCGGAGGCGCAGAGAGAATCAATTCTGTTTCTTGTTGTCGGTTGCAGGCAGGATAAAGTCGCGCAGAAACGCAGGACGAAATTTATTATTTTTTTCTCCGCGCCTCTGCGACTCAGCGTCCTCTGCGTTAATTATTCACACCTCAAGATAGTCGAGGATGCCTTCGGCGGCTTCGCGGCCTTCGTAGACGGCGGTGACCACCAGGTCGGAGCCGCGTACCATGTCGCCGCCGGCGAAGATCTTCGGATTGGCGGTCTGGTGTTTGTATTCCTGTTTTTGCGGGGCCTTGACCCGACCGCGTTCATCGATCGCGATCTGGTATTCCTCGAACCAGTCACCGGGGCTGGGCTGGAAACCGAAGGCGATGATCACCGCATCGGCCATGATGATCTCTTCGGAGCCGGCCACCGGTTCGGGACGGCGACGGCCGCGCTCGTCGGGTTCGCCCAGCTGCGTGGTCACCACCTTGACGCCTTCCACCTGGCCGTTGCCGACGATCTCCACCGGCTGACGGTTCCACATGAACTTCACGCCCTCTTCCTTGGCATTGCCCACTTCCCGTTTGGAACCGGGCATGTTGGCTTCATCGCGCCGATAGGCACAGGTCACCGAGGCGGCACCCTGGCGAATCGAGGTCCGGTTGCAATCCATGGCGGTATCACCCCCGCCCAGCACCACCACGTGGCGACCCTGCATGCTGATGTAATCTTTCGGATCTTTTTCGTAGTTATAACAATGATTCACATTCGAAATCAGAAAATCGAGCGCCGCGTAAACCCCGTGCAGATCCTCACCGGCGATCCCGGCGGTCATGTATTTGTAGGTCCCCATCCCCAGGAACACCGCGTCATATTGATCCGCGATCGCCTTGAAGGCGATGTCCTTGCCGATCTCCACGCCGAGCCTGAATTCGATGCCCATGCCTTCGAATATCTCGCGGCGCTTGTGGACGACTTCCTTTTCCAGCTTGAATTCGGGAATCCCGAAGGTCAGCAGGCCGCCGATCTCCGGATAACGATCATAGACGGTGACAGCAACCCCGTTGCGCGCCAGCACATCGGCGCAGCCCAGACCGGCCGGGCCGGCACCGATCACGGCAACCTTTTTGCCGGTCGCCTCGACACCGCTCATGTCGGGCCGCCAGCCCTGTTCGAAGGCGGTATCGCTGATGTATTTTTCGATGGAGCCGATGGTCACCGCGCCGAAACCGTCGTTCAGGGTGCAGGCGCCCTCGCAGAGGCGATCCTGCGGGCAGACCCGGCCGCAGATCTCGGGCAGGGAGTTGGTGCGATGGGACAGCTCGGCGGCCTCGGTGATATTACCTTCGGCGATCAGCTTCAGCCAGTTGGGAATATAGTTATGGACCGGGCATTTCCATTCGCAATAGGGATTGCCACACTCCAGACAACGGTCTGCCTGCTGTGCCGCCGACTCGGCATCGTACTGACCATAGATCTCGCGATATTCCTTGATCCGGATATTGACCCGTTTCTTTTCCGGATCGATGCGCTTGACCTGTAAAAACTGAAACGTGTTACCCATGATTTGCTCTAACTGCCCATTGAGGCAGCCGGACAATCCCGGCTGCGGATTTATACTATCAATTAAAGAATTACGCAGCGCGGCGCTGCAGATCGTCCATCAAGGACTCCAGTGAAGCCGCTTTCGGTTTGACCAGCCAGAAGTGGCCCACTTCATCGGCAAAGTTGTCCAGTAACATCTGGCCACGTTGACTGCCAGTTTCACGGACAAACTCCTCAATCACTTCGCGTAGATGATTGCGGTTGGCTTCCATGTGTTCGGGTACGATGCGATGAATGTCGACATCGTGGCTGACACAATCGATAAAACTGTTGTCCGCGTCATAGACATAGGCAAACCCGCCGGTCATGGCCGCACCGAAGTTGAGTCCGGCCTGACCCAGTACGGTGACATGCCCGCCGGTCATGTATTCACAACCGTGATCGCCCACGCCTTCGACAACCGCATGACAGCCGGAGTTACGCACGCCGAAGCGTTCGCCGGCCGTGCCGGCCGCGTAGAGCTTGCCGCCGGTCGCGCCGTACAGGCAGGTGTTGCCGATGATCGTGGTCTCATGGCTGGCAAAACTGCTGCCCCTGGGCGGATAGAGGACCAGTTTGCCGCCGGCCATGCCCTTGCCCACATAGTCGTTGGCATCGCCTTCCAGGTACATGTGCAGACCGCCGGCATTCCAGACACCGAAGCTCTGCCCGGCGGTACCGCTAAGACGTAAAATAATCGGTTTGTTCTCCATACCCAGATCGCCGTGGCGTACGGCAATCTCGCCCGACAGGCGCGCGCCAATGGAACGGTGGGTATTACGTACTTCGTAATTGAACTCGCCGCCGGTCTTGTTTTCGATCGCCGGCAGGCAATCGGTGACCATCTGCTCGGCCAGCTCGGCCTTGTCGAACGGCTCATTCCTGGGTCGTACGCAACATTGCGGCTTGTCTTTGGCCACATCCGCATCACTGAGCAGGGCGGAGAGATCCAGACCGCGCTGCTTGCTGGTTTCCCCTTCCAGGGCTTCGAGCAGATCGGTGCGACCAATCGCATCGGTCAGCTTGCGCAG
The DNA here is from genome assembly GCF_034521165.1 of Thiohalophilus sp. Taxonomy (NCBI): domain Bacteria; kingdom Pseudomonadati; phylum Pseudomonadota; class Gammaproteobacteria; order Thiohalomonadales; family Thiohalophilaceae; genus Thiohalophilus; species Thiohalophilus sp. Next base: position 331,652 of record NZ_JAXHMV010000008.1, on the reverse strand, counting down.
CCCCAGTGCGGCCAGCAGCTCACGCACTTCCTCGGCGATGAAGCGGAAATAGTTCATCACCCACTCCACTTCGCCGCGATAGTGATCCATGCGCAGCACCTTGTCCTGGGTGGCCACGCCGGTGGCGCAATTGTTCAGATGACAGATACGCAGGTACTTGCAACCCATGGCGACCATCGGCCCGGTGCCGAAGCCGAAGCTTTCCGCGCCGAGGATCGCCGCCTTGATCACATCCAGGCCGGTCTTCAGGCCACCATCAGTCTGCAGGCGCACCTTGTCGCGCAGATCGTTGGCGCGCAGGATCTGGTGCGTTTCACTCAAGCCAAGCTCCCACGGGCTGCCGGCATATTTGACCGAGGTCAGCGGCGAGGCCCCGGTACCGCCGTCATAACCGGAGATGGTGATCAGATCGGCATAGGCCTTGGCCACGCCGGCGGCCACGGTGCCGACACCGGCTTCGGAGACCAGTTTGACCGACACCAGGCCGTCGGGATTAACCTGCTTGAGATCGAAAATCAGCTGGGCCAGGTCCTCGATCGAATAGATATCATGATGCGGCGGCGGCGAGATCAGCGAGACCCCCGGCTTGCAGTAACGCAAGCGTGCGATGAGATCGTTGACCTTGTGACCGGGCAGCTGCCCGCCTTCGCCGGGCTTGGCACCCTGGGCCACCTTGATCTGCATGACTTCCGCCGAACGCAGATAGGCCGGCGTTACCCCGAAGCGTCCGGAAGCGACCTGTTTGATCTTGGAGCGCTTGTTGGTTCCGTAACGCTTGGGATCCTCGCCCCCCTCGCCCGAGTTGGAGCGAGCACCGAGGCGGTTCATCGCTTCGGCCAGGGTTTCGTGCGCCTCGGGCGACAACGCCCCCAGCGACATGGCGGCCGAATCGAAGCGGGTAGCGATCTCTTCCATCGGTTCCACTTCATCCAGTGCAACACGCTGATCAGTCTCGCGCAGCTGGAGCAGATCGCGCAGGGTCAGCGGCTGGCGTTGATTGACCAGTGCGGTGTATTCCTTCCATTTATCAAAGTCGCTGCTTTTAACCGCTTCCTGCAGGGTGCCGATCACATCCGGATTGTAGGCGTGATCCTCGCCGCCGCAAATAAACTTGAGCAGGCCGCCCTGCTGGATCGGCTTGCGCTTGTTCCAGGCCAGTTTGCACAACAGGCGCTGATCCTCCTGCAGATCACTGAAACCGATTCCCTGAATCCGGTTGGTGGTGCCGTTAAAGCAAAGATCTACCACCTCCTGATGCAGGCCGACCGACTCGAACAACTGGGCACCGCGATAACTGGCGATGGTGGAGATCCCCATCTTGGAGGTGATCTTGTACAGCCCCTTGTTAATGCCCTTGCGATAATTGGCATCCAGGTTGGCGGCACTGGGATCGGTGATCTCGCCACTGCGCTGCATGTCCCGCAGAGTGGCATAGGCCAGATAGGGATAGACGGCCGTGGCGCCATAGCCGATCAATACGGCGAAATGATGAGGATCCCTGGCTGTGCCGGTTTCCACAACAATATTGGCATCACAGCGCAGGCCTTCCTGCACCAGCCGATGATGCACGGCACCCGTGGCGAGCAGCGCGTGTACCGGGCGGGTCTCGCGAGTGATCTCGCGATCGCTGAGAACCAGCACGACCTTGCCCTGCTTGACGGCATTAACGGCCTGCTCGCAGATATCGCGGATTGCCGCCTCGAGTTCCGTGTCCTCGGGATAATTCAGCGAGATGAGCTGATTGGCGTAATTCTTCTCGCTTTGCCCCATCTCCAGCAGCTGGGTGAACTTGGTGTGCGAGAGCACCGGCGAGTCGACCAGCAGTCGCTCGGCATGTTGCGCAGTCTCGTCGAACATGTTGCGCTCGGGGCCAAAACAGGTTTCCAGGGACATGACGATCTGTTCACGAATCGGATCGATCGCCGGATTGGTCACCTGGGCGAACTGCTGGCGGAAGTTGTCGTAGGGCGAGCGCACCATGCGCGATAGGACCGGGAAGGGTGTATCGTCGCCCATGGAGCCGACGGCCTCCTGACCGACTTCACCGAGCACGCGGATCACCTGATCCCGTTCCTCGAAGGTGACCTGGAACATCTTCTGATAGACATCCACCAGGGATTCGTCCACCGGGCTGGCGTTGTTCTCTTCCTGCAGCAGAGACTTGAGCCGCCGGGCATGCTCCCGCATCCACTGCTTGTAGGGCTGGCGGCTCTTCAAGCGTTGATCAATGTCCTCCGGCAGCAGCAGTTTGCCGCTGTCGGTATCCACCGCCAGCATCTGGCCCGGCTTGAGCCGGCCCTTGGCGACTACGTCCTCGGGGGCGTAGTCGTAAACGCCGATTTCCGAGGCCAGGGTGATATGCCGGTCTCTGGTTATCACCCAGCGTGCCGGACGCAGACCGTTGCGATCCATGCTGCAGGCGGCGTGGCGCCCGTCGGTCAGCACGATGCCGGCCGGACCGTCCCACGGCTCCATGTGCATGGAGTTGTATTCATAAAAGGCGCGCAGATCCGCGTCCATGGTCTCCACGTTCTGCCAGGCCGGTGGAATCAGCAGGCGCATGGCGCGGAAGATATCCATGCCCCCGGCCAGTAACGCCTCGAGCATATTATCCAGGCTGTTGGAGTCGGAACCCGACGGGGAGACCAGCGGGCGCACGTCCGCCATCGGAATATGCGGGCTGTGGAACTTGTGGCCGCGCGCCACCGACCAGTTGCGGTTACCCTGCACGGTATTGATCTCACCGTTATGGGCCAGATAACGGAACGGCTGGGCCAGGCGCCACTCGGGCCAGGTGTTGGTCGAAAAACGCTGATGGAACACGGCCAGAGCGGAGGCCATGCGCGAGTCGTTCAGATCCTCGTAGAACACCGGCAGGTAGGCGGGCATGACCAGTCCCTTGAAGGAGATCACCCGCGAGGAGAGGCTGGGAATATAAAAGGTATCGTCCTGCGGCTCGATCGCCTTTTCGGTGCGCCGACGGGCTATATACAGGTGTCGTTCGAATTCGATTTCATCCATCGCCGCCGGTGCATTGATGAACAGCTGCTCGATCGTCGGCAGAGTGCGCAGCGCTTCCTTGCCACAAGCATCGGGGTTGACCGGGACCGTACGCCAGCCGAGGACGTCCAGTCCTTCCTGTTCCAGCTCACGAACCAGCTGATTGCGCGCCGCCTCGGCCAGCTGGCTGTCGGTGTTGAGAAACACCATACCCACGGCAAAGCGCTCATTGAGTGTAAAACCCTGCTCTTTGGCGACAGCCTGGAAAAAACTTTTTGGCTGTTTCAACAACAGACCGCAGCCGTCGCCGGACTTGCCGTCGGCCGCGATCGCGCCACGATGGGTCAGCCGCGCCAGGGCGCCGATGGCGGTCTCCAGGATCCAGTGGCTGGCTTCGCCATCCATATGGGCAATCAGCCCGAAACCGCAATTGTCCCGTTCAAAGTTCGGTTGGTAGAGCCCGCTGGAAAGTTGAGTCAGTTTGCTTTGTGTCACTGGAACCGCCACTAAATTCTTACCGTGATTCGACTTTTTACCCGCAGATCGCGGGCAAAATGGCCCAGAAGTATACAGCCAGGCCACAGGCCCCTGCAATGCTCCATAAGGAGCTGTTTTGCTTGATGTTTTAGGACAAAATGACAGGAGAACCGACAGGGTTATCGGGATTCCCGGGTGGCTCAGGGTGCGGCGAGTTCGCTATGAATATCGGCGAAGGCGCGCGGCCATGGCGCCTGTTCGCGCAGCGTCGCCGGCAATGCCTCACGTGCCGCCAGCGCCGCCGCGCGATCGGCATGCCGGCCCAGTACCACCACGAACCAGGGGTTGCCCTTGCGCCGGGTCTGATAAAACACGGCTTCGCCGCGCAGTGCATGGTGATCGATAAAGTCCTGGATCGCCGGCTCATTAGAACCGGCAATCAGCTGCAGGGTATAGGCGTCCGGATCCTGATCCCACAACCAGGCGGTATGTGCCCGCAAGGTGGCGCTGTGGGGCACCGGCTTGTCGGTAATCGGCTCGTCGGCCGGGTGCGCCAGGCTCGCCTGAACGTCCCCGATACGCCGGATCCACGGCGCCTCCAGGTCACCGGGCAGATCCGCGGCCGCCTCCCGGGCCACCCCGGTATCGGGATAACTGCCAAAGACCGCGGCATACCAGGGTTCACTGTTCTTGCGACTTTCGACAATCACACTTTGCGTGTCCAGGTCATGGCGTTGCAGGAAGGCCTGCAGATTGTCACGTTGTCGCGTTGCCAGCAGCTGCAGCGTGTAGTGATCGGCCGGCTGGCGCTGCAGCCAGTCAATGTCGAGGGTTTCCTTCACCGCGACTGCTGCCTTGGCTGATGCCGGTACGGGATCATTCTCTGCCGCCGCCCCGGGTTCTACCGTGAAACGGGTTCGGACCCGTTCATCGCTTTGTGGGTTGCGCACCAGCAGTTCCCAGGTTTGCGCGCGGGTCCCGACGCGCAGACGAAAATCGAGCTGTTTGTCGTTGATCAGCGCAACCCGGGAAGCAGCCAGCGTTTTGCGCTGATTACCCCATTCGACCGTAATACGAGTGCTCTCATCAAAGCCCTTGCCGTGCAGACTGACTGTCTGCAGTTCATCACTGGCCGGTACCGGATTGGGCTTGATCGCCTCGATGTGCAGTGCGGGAGTCGATGCTGCCACGGGTTCGCCCACCGGCTCCACCGACAGTTCCCGATCGTCGGGCACGTGCTGATCGCGTGCCGCTTCAAAAGGCGTACCGCTCAGCCGTTCGGGACGCAGTTCCACGATCTCCTGCGACGACGACATTGCGGCCGGTTCGCCCTGGCTGATCGATGGCGAGTGCGACGAGTCCACCGACGGTTGGATTTCCGACTCCGGCCACCAGAGCATCGCGGCGACAAGCAACACCATCGCACCACCGGCGGCAAGATAGCCGCGGCCCGATGCCCGCTTTCGCGTTGCAAGCGGTGCGCTCTCCAACTCGAAATCCGTCTCCTCCCCAATCTCTATCCCGACGAGCAGGCGGTAGGCGGCATCATTGATCCGGGCCGGTATGCCGTCGGCACTCCGGTAAATTGCGCGAATATCCCGGAGGGTAAAGGGACTGGCACCGTCCAGCCCGGCGACGGCCAGACGATGGCGAATATACTCGGCGGTCTGCGCCTCATCGAAAGGGGCCAGGCGCATGTGGTGGGTCACCCGTTCCTTGAGTGGCTGGATGGCGGACGATTCAAGCATCACCTCAATCGCCGGCTCGCAGAACAGCACCAGATGCAGCAGATTGCCCTCGCCGGCTTCGGCATCGGCAAGATAAAACAGCGCCTCCAGAGCGTCCCGGGGCAGTTCATGGGCATCGTCCACCAGCAACACCGGTGTCCGATCCTGCTGCTGCAGACCGGCCAGATAATGATAGAGGTTGTTCTGCAATTCCACCGGGGTGGCGGGAATATCGAGCAGACCAAAGCCCCGGGCAACACCTGAGAGCAGCTCGTTGGCATCCATCATCGGATGCGCCGCGACGTCACTGATCAGGTAACGCTCATCCGCCTGGTTGATAAAGTGCTGTCTGATGCTGGTCTTGCCGATGCCCCGTTCGCCGACAACGATCAGCATCAGCCGGCTGTAACGGGTCAGATGCTGCAGCATATCGAGTAATTGCCGGCGCTCGTCGTCCAGGTAGATAAAGCGATCATCGTGCTCGGTAAAAAAAGGCGGTCTCTGCAGACCGTAGTCCGCCAGATAGTCGGGCTCGTGTCGCAGCGTCGGGATGTCGTCGTAATTACTCATGCGGCAGTTCCTGTCCCTGCATGAACATCACCTTGTAACCGCGCTCGAGCTGCATATCCCGTACCTTGAGCAGCGCTGTCTGGGCCTGTTCCAGATCACTGTAATGATCCTGCTTGACCCGTCCGCGGCTGCCGGTCTCGCCCCAGTTGCGAATCAGATTCCAGCCGTCTACCAGGTCCTTTTGCAGCATGAGCTGGTAGAACCTTGGCGGCTTGTCTTCCATGGCCGGTATTTGCATATAGATACGCATGAACTGGCGCGCTCACAACTACACGGTTCAGGTTAATTCGGCCGGATCGAAAATGCGCCCGTATTCGGCAATCGCATAGCGATCGGTCATACCGGCGATATAGTCGGCAACGGCGCGGGCGCGGCCATTGGTGCCTTCTTTTTCTTCCATCGTGTAGACCTTCTGCTGATGTTTGGGTTGCAACAGCCTGGGGTCCTGAAAGAACGCGCTGAACAGCGACTCGATAATCCGTTGCGCCTTCGAGGTCATGCGATGCACCCGGTAATGGGAATAGAGCCGACTGCGCAGAAATTGTTTGAGCGCCATATTGGCGGCGCGCATCTCGTCGCTGAAACCGATCAGACTCTGACTGTGCCGGCGGACATCATCGATTTTCTGTGGCGCCAGCACTTCGATCGCCGCCTGACTGGTCTCTACCAGATCGATGATCTGACGGTTGATCATACGCCGAATAATCTCGTGGATCAGCCGTCGGTCGGTCAGCTCCCGATAGCGCTCCCTGACTTCCCGGTATTGATCATTAAACAGCTCGATCTCTTCCAGTTCCGCCAGGGTAATCAGCCCCGAGCGCAGGCCGTCATCCACGTCATGATTATTATAGGCAATCTCGTCGGCCAGGTTCACCGCCTGGGCTTCCAGCGAAGGCTGAGTCTTGTCGATAAAGCGGCGCCCCACCTCGCCCAGTTCACGGGCGTGCCTGAGCGAACAATGTTTGAGAATACCCTCGCGCGCCTCAAAAGTCAGATTCAATCCCTCGAAGTCCGCGTAACGCTGCTCCAGTTTGTCGACCGTACGCAACGACTGCAGATTATGTTCGAACCCGCCATACTCTTTCATACAATCGTTCAGGGCATCCTGGCCGGCATGGCCGAACGGGGTGTGTCCCAGGTCATGCGCCAGGGCGATGGTCTCACTCAGATCTTCATTAATATTGAGAATCCGGGCGATAGAGCGGCTGATTTGCGCCACTTCGATGGAGTGGGTCAGCCGGGTACGGAACATGTCCCCTTCGTGATTGACGAACACCTGGGTCTTGTATTCCAGGCGACGAAACGCGGCGGAGTGAACGATGCGGTCCCGGTCCCGCTGAAATTCGCTGCGGTAACTGGGTGCTTCTTCGGGAATATGTCGCCCCAGACTGTTCTTTTCGTTCGCGGCATAGGGCGCAAGACTTAGCATAGAATTTACCGTCTGTTTATTCCGTGGCGCGATGGGCCTCGACGGTCTCGCGCAGCAGGGCGGGATCGAAATCGGCCGTAACAACCGCCTCGCCCAATGATTTTAACAGCACCAGATTAACCTGGCCGGCACGGACCTTTTTGTCCACCGCCATCAGCTCCATAAACCGCTCATAGGTCATATTATGCGGTGCGCGAGTGGGCAGCTCCGCCTTGTCAAGCAGGTTTTCCACCCGCAGCACATCCTGCTCCGATAACCAGCCCTGGCGCATGGAAAGATCCGCCGCCATCAGCATTCCGGTACCCACCGCCTCGCCATGCAACCAGTGACCGTAACCGGCCCCGGTTTCAATGGCATGGCCGAAGGTGTGGCCGAGATTGAGCAGGGCCCGCACGCCGCTTTCTTTTTCATCGGCAGCCACGATGGCGGCCTTGCTGCGGCAGGAGGTCTCGATGGCATACGCGGTGGCTTCGGGATCGCGCGCCAACAGTTTATCCATATTCTGCTCCAGCCACTCGATGAATTCGGGGTCTCGAATCAGGCCATACTTGATGATCTCCGCCAGGCCGGCGCTCAACTGGCGATCATCCAGTGTTTTCAGGGTATCGGTATCAATAATCACACAGCGCGGCTGATGAAACGCCCCGATCATGTTCTTGCCCTGAGGATGATTGACGCCGGTCTTGCCGCCTACCGAGGAGTCGACCTGGGCCAGCAGGGTGGTGGGGATCTGGATAAAATCGACGCCACGTTGGTAACAGGCGGCGGCGAAGCCGGTCATATCCCCGATGACGCCGCCACCCAGGGCCACCAGGGTGCAGTGGCGATCAAAATGGCGCACCAGCAATTCATCAAAGATCCGGTTTAGAATCTCCAGATTCTTGTATTGCTCGCCGTCAGGCAGGATAACGTGGCCGGGGTCGTAGTCAGTAAACGCCTGCAGGGCCTTGTCAAGATACAACGGCGCAATCGTTTCATTGGTAACAATCATCACCTGGGTGCCGGCAATACAGGGGCTGACCCGCTCGGCATCGCCCAGCAACTGCTGGCCGATGAATATCGGATAACTGCGTTCGCCCAGATCGACGTTGAGAGTAATCATGTTGCCTTCATTGCGCCGGTAACTGTCAGATTATACAGGATAGTCGGCACAGCGCGCGAGAAGCAACGGCTCAGGCAAGTTTTTCCAGAATTGTATCGACCACGCTGCGGATATTGCCCTGGCCGGTATTGACTACCAGATCCGCCAGTTCGAGATAAAGCGGTTCCCGCTCCTGCAACAAACAGGTCAACCGGCCTTCAGGATCCCCGGTCTGCAACAACGGCCGATTCTTGTCTTTGCGGGTGCGCTCCAGCAACTGCTCGACATCAGCCTGCAGATAGACCACCATTCCACGCTGTTTCATGTGGCGGCGGTTTTCCTCGCGCAGTACCGCACCCCCGCCGGTGGCCAGCACCACATTGTCACGTTCGGTCAGCTCGTCGAGCACTGCCGATTCACGCTCCCGAAATCCCGCTTCCCCTTCAAGCTCGAAGATCAACGGGATATTCACCCCGGTGCGTGCCTCGATTTCGTGATCGCTGTCCATGAATTCCTTGCCCAGGGCCTGAGCAAGCTGGCGGCCGATGGTGGTTTTACCCGCCCCCATCAATCCGACGAGAAAGATATTATTGACTGAAGACATGAGGCCGCAGAAAAAACAATCCGGCCGGTGATGCCTCGCGGCATTACCGGCCGATCTGACTAGATCTGCATCTCATCCTTGATGATCTTCGGCGTCACGAAGATCAACAGTTCGTTCTTTTCATCTTGTTCGGACTTGCTTCTGAACAGAGCCCCGACTATTGGCAGGTCCGCAAAGAAGGGCACCCGGTTGATGGTGTTACTCTTGGTCTGCTCATAAACTCCGCCCAGCACAATCGTCTCACCGTTATTGATCAGCACCTGGGTCTGAACGTTCTGGGTATTGATTGGCGGTACACCCAGAACCAGATTACCAAAGTCAGGATTGTCACTCTTGACTTCCAGATCCATGATAATCCGATCATCCGGGGTGATTTGCGGTGTCACCGTCAGACTCAGCACGGCCTTTTTGAAGGAAACACTGGTCGCACCGCTGGAAGTGGCTTCCTGATAGGGAATTTCCTGCCCCGATTCGATCACCGCCTCCTGCTGATTGGCGGTGATGACCCGCGGGCTGGAGACGATTTCGGTTTCCCCCTCGGCCTGGGCCGCGGACAACTCCAGCTCCACCAGGGTGCCGAACGGTAATCTTGCCAATGCCATGCCAATGGTGCCGGCTGAAGAACTTGCCGCGGGTAAATTTACGTTCCAGCGATCCGGAGACGTCAAGGTATCGTTGTTAATCAGCTGATCGACGGCATTCAAATTGCCGGAGGTTGCCCGTTCACGACCATCGGAGCCAACATAGTCTCGGGACACCCCGAAGCGCACCCCGACTTCCTTGCTGAAGTTGGTGCTGGCCAGCACGATGCGCGACTCAATCAGCACCTGACGCACCGGCACATCCAGCTCATTGACCAGGGAGATAATGGCATCGATACGTTCCGCCGTTTCCTGAACCAGCAATTTGTTGGTACGCTCATCAACGCTCACGTTACCGCGCTCGGACAGGAGTTCGCTGCCTTTTGTCTTGAGCAGGCTAGCCAATTCCGAAGCCTTGGCATAATTGACCTGGATCGTCTCGCTAATCAACGGGGCAAGCGCCTCGACTTGCCGGTTTGCCTCCAGCTCCATTTTCTCGCGCGCGGCGATCTCCTCGGCCGGCGCGACCAGCATCACATTTCCGTTCTGACGTTTATCCAGTCCCTTGGTCTTGAGAATCAGATCCAGCGCCTGATCCCAGGGCACGTTTTTCAGTCGCAGGGTCACATTCCCCGAGACCGTATCACTGGTCACCATATTGATGCCGGTAAAGTCCGCGATTAATTGCAGTACCGCCCGCACCTCAATATTCTGAAAGTTGAGCGACAGCTTTTCACCCGTATACTCTTCTCGTCGGCGTTGTTTCTCTTCTTCTTCGGCCTTGACGATCGGTTTGAGATCGATAGTCAATTTCTGGTCCGCCTGATAAGCAATATGTTCGAACTCATCCGTCGCGCTGATAATCACGCGTACATCATTACCCTGGTTAAAGGCATCCACGGTACTGACCGGCGTGGCAAAATCCTGTACATTGACGCGCCGCTCCAGTTTTTCATCCAGGACACTGTTTTTCAGTGTCACCACCACCTGACTACCGCGCCGCTTCATGTCCACGGCCGTGTTCGGATCAGCCAGAGTCATTTCCACCCGCCCTTCACCCGAGGCGCCACGACGAAAATCAAGATCCAGCACATTGACCGAAGCACCCTGGCTGAAAGTTCTCTTCTGATCTGCCCCACCGGCACGGGAGAAACGGGTTTCGCCGCTTTCATTCAGGGTAATCACCACATCATTGCCTTCCAACGCGGTGCTGTAACCCACCAGACTGGAAAGATTCAGAACAACCCGGGTTCGGCCGCCAGCCTCCGCTGTCGTGACACTGCGGGCCACGCCAATACCGATATCCCTGGTGCGCTCACCAAGATTCAGTTTGGTATCGGGCAGATCGAAAGCGATGCGAGCCGGGTTATCGATGGTGAAGCTTGCCGGTTCAGCCTCCAGCGGCCGATCCAGTTTCAGCTTGATCTGCACCTTGTCGCCAGGGAGAGTTGAATAGCTTATATCGCTCAGGCTATTTTGGGCCTGGGCCTGGGACGATACCAGAAACATCAACAGCATCACCGACAGCATGCCGGTGACGTTCATGATTCTGCTTGCATAACCACTCTGGTTTATCATGGTTCTACTCCAAAAATTATACGGAGCCCGACTTACTCGCTTTCCAGCGTGAGGGCCGCCTCTCTTTCAATCCATCCACCACTTCCATCAGACACAATTTCTGTTATCAGTACTTGGGTCTCGGAAATCTCTTCTATTTCGCCATAATTCTGGCCGATATAATTGCCTTCTCTTACCTTGTAGACAGTCGAATCCGGTGACGAGATCAGTCCCCACAGCACGCCATCTTTTTCCAGGTGCCCGACAAACACCAGTGAATCGAGCGAGAACTGTTCCAGTGCTTCGCGCTTGCGGTTTGTATCCGGCCGTAGCCCGGTATTGGCCGGCGTCTCCTGGACCGCTGCTTGCTGCACAAAAGGCGTGAAGGGATCCCGCAGATCATCCGACTTATAGGTAAATGTTTCGTACGGCTTGATCTCGGGTAACGGCTCAATACGGCCCTGTTTCTTTGCCTTGACCCGTTGCACATACTCCTGCAGATCGGCATGTTCCGGGCCGCTACACGAGGCGCCCAACAGCATCACGGCTGCCAACAGAGCAAGTTTTGTCAATTTGTTATTCAGCATAGGTTGCACTCAGGAATTGAACCCCTATCGCCTCCGCTTTTCATTCTTCTTTTTCGCTGAGGCCAGCTCATTTTCATCAAGATAGCGATAGGTCTTGGCCGTGACATCCATCTGCAATCTGCCATCCTTGCTACTTGTAAGATTAATATCATGAAGAGTCACAATCCGCGGCAGGGCGGCGACACCACTGACGAACTTTCCAAACTGGTGATACGTGCCCAGCATGCTTATCTGGATCGGCAGTTCGGCATAAAATTCGATTCGCTTTTCTGACTGGGGTTTGAACAGCTCGAACTCGACACCGCTGCTTAGTCCGGTTTGCGAGACATCGATCAGCAGGTCATCCACCTCGGTTTTACTGGGCAGCTGCCGCAACATGGTGCCGAAAGACTCTTCCATCTCCTGCATCTGTTTTTTATAGGCATCCAGATTTGCCGCCTTCGCCTGTTTCTTCTCAAACTCTCTCTTCAGGCTTGGCTCTTTGGCCCGTACCTGCTCCAGCTGCTCCATTTTTTTCTGAATATGCAGGAAATACCCCAGGGCCAATACTGCAACACAGACTACGGCAACTACCGCCGCCTTGACCGCAGCCGGCCAGGAACCGATGGTACTCAGGTCTAATTCACTTAAATCGAGATCTTTCATTTTTTCTCATCCCCATCGGCACTGTCCACACTGACCTGTGACAGATGCAGAACAAATTCCCTCGAACTGTCCCGCTCATTACCTTTGCCTTTTTTCTGGATAACCTCCAACCGGGGATCCGTCAGCCAGTCCGAGGATTCGATATTGCGCATAAAGGCCGACACCCTGGCATTGGATTGGGCAACGCCATTGAGCACCAGCTTGTTGCCAGATTGCTTCAGACTGTCCAGATGTATCCCGTCCGGGATAATCCGCGCAACTTCATCAAACAGATGGACGACCTCGGGCCGATTGCGCTGCAATTGCTGTATGACGTCCATGCGGGCCAACAGACGTGCCTTGTCCTTTTCGAGCTGATTAATTTCCTTGATCTGTTTTTCGACTTTGCTGATTTCACCCTGCAGATACTGGTTTCGCGACTCCTGGTGATCGATCATGCCCGCCAGGCGCAAATGTACCGCCAGAATGATCAGTCCCATGAGAATCACAGACAGAACAAGAATGGTCAGAAACTGCCGTTGCTGCTCACGGCGTAATTCTTCGCGCCAGGGTAAGAGGTTGATATGTGCCATCAGTCAAAACTCCTCATGGCCAACCCGCAGGCGATCATCAATGCCGGGGCATCATTACTCAGGCTCTGCGCCTTGACCTTTGAGGCCAGTGTCATATTGGTAAACGGATTGGCAATAGAGGTATGCACGCCCAGCTTGTCGGCGATCATTTCGTCGATCCCGGCAATCATGGCGCTGCCCCCGGCCAGGACAATATGGTCCACACTGTTGTAGGCGCTGGAGGAGAAGAAAAACTGCAGAGAACGGCTGACCTGCTGGGCCATGGCGTCCTTGAATGGCTCCAGCACTTCCGGCACATAGTTGTCCGGCAAGCCGCCCTGGCGCTTGGCCATCCCGGCCTCTTCATAGGACAGGCCGTAACGCCGCTGAATCTCCTCGGTCAGCTGCTTGCCGCCGAAGACCTGCTCGCGGGTATAGATGTTTTTCAGATCGTGCATGACATTCAACGTGGTCATGGTCGCGCCGACATCCACCACGGCGACGGTCTGATCCAGCCCCTGTTCCGGTAACTGGGGTGCCAGCATCTGGAAGGCATTTTCCATAGCGTAGGCCTCGACATCGACAATCTTTGCCTTGAGGCCGGCCAGCTCTATGGCTGCCACGCGCACATCCACGTTCTCGCTGCGCGAAGCGGCCAGCAACACGTCCACCCGCTCGGGATCATTTTCCGAGGCACCCATCACCTCGAAATCGAGGTTCACCTCTTCCAGGGGATAGGGAATATATTGATCGGCTTCCAGCTGGATCTGTTGCTCCATGTCATCCTCGCTCAACGAGGAGGGCATGGAGATGATTTTGGTAATCACCGCCGAACCGGCCACGGCCGCCGCGGCCTGTTTGTTACGGGTGCCCGAGCGTTTGACCGCCCGTTTAATCGCCTCGCCCACCGCCTCGACATCGGAGATGTTTTTCTCGATCACCGAGTTGGGCGGGAGCGGCTCAACCGCGTAACTTTCGACCCGCAGACGATCTCCGGCCTTGCCCAGTTCCAGCAGTTTGATCGCCGTGGAACTGATGTCGAGCCCGATCACCGGGGGTTTTTTCGGCTTGATGAGATCGCTGAGACCCATATTTTTCTTTATTCGTAGTAAGTTATGGTAGATATATGTATAACTACTTTAGGTTTATGAGTCAACTATAGGACATCAAATATATAAAAACAAATGGGAATAGTGTTCACAGAACAGAAGATTTATACTGGACGCTTCCGCTGTATCGGATGGCACAATCCGATTCTTTATTAAAATTAGATATATGAAGCCCATATTTAAGAAACTGGTCACATTTTCCCTCGCCTCCGCCTTAACCCTGGGTCTGCTTGGTGCGCTCGGCCTGCTGGGGGCCTACGCCTATATCACGCCACGCCTGCCGGATATCGACACCCTCAAGGATGTGCATCTGCAGGTCCCCCTGCGAATTTACGACAAAAAGGGCGGGTTGATCGCGGAATTCGGCGAAATGAAGCGAACTCCGCTGAAATACGAGGAATTCCCGCCTCGCCTGATCCAGGCGTTCCTGGCCGCCGAGGATGACCGCTTCTTCGAACATCCGGGCGTCGATTACCAGGGAATCCTGCGCGCCGCGATCAACTTGATCCTGACCGGCGAAAAGGGCCAGGGCGGCAGCACCATCACCATGCAGGTGGCGCGCAACTTCTTTTTGAGCCGGGAAAAGACCTACCTGCGCAAGCTCAACGAAATCTTCCTGGCGCTGAAAATCGAGGGCGAGCTCTCCAAGGAGGATATTCTCGCCCTCTATCTGAACAAGATCTATCTGGGCAAGCGGGCCTACGGTGTCTCCGCCGCCGCGCAGGTCTACTACGGCAAGGCGCTGGCCGATCTGAGCCTGGATGAAATGGCGATGGTCGCCGGACTGCCCAAGGCCCCCTCCAGCTACAATCCGGTAGCCAACCCCGCTCGCGCGATTCAGCGCCGCAACTATGTTCTGGGCCGAATGCGCGATCTCGACTACATCGCCGAAGAGGCGTACCAGCTCGCTCTGGCCGTCCCGGTCCACGCCAAAACCCACGGCCAGTCCATCGATCTCGAGGCACCCTATATCGCCGAGATGGTGCGTAACGAGATGGTCGCCCGCTACGGTGACGACGCCTACACCGCCGGTTACGAGGTTTACACCACCGTGGACCCGCAACGGCAAAAAGCCGCCAATCAGGCCCTGCGTGAGGCGTTGCTGGAATATGACCGGCGCCACGGTTACCGCGGTCCGGTGCAGCGGCTCAATTTGCTGGATAATATTGCCGCCGATCCGGCGTTGCAGCCGGGTGAACTGCCGGACGACAAGGCCGACAGCCAGGCACTGCTCGCTATTCCTGACGCCGAAACAGACTGGCCAGGCACTGCTTGCGTAATGTGCCGGCACCGGGTAATCTGACGCCGGCGGTGGTTCTGGAAGTCGAGGAGCGGGCGGTTTACGCCATCACCCGCGATAACCGGATCGCCTATCTGCCCTGGGAACAGCTCAGCTGGGCACGCAAATATATTGACGAGAACAACCGCGGTCCGGAACTGGAGTCGGCCGGCGAGGTATTACAGCGCGGCGACATCATCTATGTGGTGCCGGCTTCTGCCGGTTGCAGCTGGCTGGCCCAGCCCCCCCAGGTCGGCGGCGCGCTGGTCTCGCTCAACCCCGATAGCGGCGCCATCGAGGCCCTGAGCGGCGGGTTCGATTATTACACCAGCAAGTTCAACCGGGTTGTCCAGGCCAACCGTCAGCCGGGTTCCAGCTTCAAGCCCTTTATCTATTCCGGCGCCATCGACAAGGGTTTCACCGCCGCCAGCATCATCAACGATGCGCCGGTGGTCTTCGACGCCCCCGGACTGGAGGATACCTGGCGACCGGAGAATTACAGCGGCCGTTTCTATGGCCCTACCCGTCTGCGGGTCGCCCTGTTCAAATCCCGTAACCTGGTTTCCATCCGGCTGTTGCGCGAGATCGGCATCGGCTATGCGCTGCGTTATCTGGAGCGCTTCGGCTTCGACAGCAGTCGGTTACCGCGCGATCTGTCGCTGGCACTGGGCAGCGGGGTACTGACCCCGATGGAACTGGCCCGCGGCTACACCGTGTTTGCCAACGGCGGTTATCTGATCGAGCCCAACCTGATCGATTATGTCCGCGACGCCGACCAGAAAGTGGTCCTGCTCAATCGCTCGCCCGTGGTCTGTCCCGAGTGCCTTGAGACAACGGACGAGGAGGGGGAAAACGGCAACGGTCAGACTGAAACCGGCGCCACGGCAACCGCCGATCCCGGTACCGAAGAACTGGACTGGGTGCCCAGCTTCACCCGTGAAGATGTGACCCCCGAAGAGTGGACGCAAACCATGCAGGGTCCCCGAAAACCGGCTATTGCGCCCCGTGTCCTTCCACCCCAGACCGCCTTTTTGATGAACACCATGATGCGCGATGTGGTGCGCTATGGCACCGGCCGCGGGGCGCATGTTCTGGGACGTGATGATCTGGCGGGCAAAACGGGGACCACCAACGACCAGCGCGACGCCTGGTTCACCGGTTTCAACCGCAATGTCGTGACCATCTCCTGGGTGGGATTCGATACACCCCGGCCGCTCGGTAACCGCGAAACCGGGGCCCGCGCCGCCCTGCCGATGTGGATCAAATACATGCGCGAAGCCCTGCGTGATGAACCCGAAGCCCAACTGCAACAACCCCCGGGTATTGTCTCGGTATTGATCGATCCCCAGACCGGCGAGCTGGCCGCCAGCGGTGATCCCGATGCCATCTTCGAATATTTCCTCGCGGACCAGGTTCCCGAGCGCCGCGCCGGCGGTGGCAGTGACAGCAACGGCCAACGCCAGGATAACGGCAACATTACCCGCGATCTCTTCTGAATCGGCGGTCGGCATGGGGCATAAACACAGCAAGGATCTGCAAATGCGCCAGCGCCTGGCCCAGGCCGCGGCACAGATTCTGGCCGAATCCGGCAGTCGCGATTTTTACGCGGCCAAGCGCAAGGCCGCCCTGCACCTGGGCGCCGACGACACCCGTAACATGCCCAGTAATAGCGAGATCGATCAGGCCCTGCGCGAATACCAGCGCCTGTTCCGCGCCGACGCCCAGCCTGCCGCTTTGCAACAATTGCGCGCCCGGGCCCTGCAGGCGATGGAATTTTTTGCCGATTACCGCCCCAAACTGGTGGGCAGTGTCCTGGATGGCAGTGCCGATGAGTACTCGCCGGTAGTCCTGCATGTTTTCGTACCGCGACTCGAAGATCTGGATCTGTTTTTACTCGAACATCAGATCCCCTATGAACAGGGTGAGCGCAAGGTGCGCTTCTCCCCCGATCAGAGCGTCACGCTCCCGGTGCTGCGCTTCTATGCCGGTGACACCCGCATCGAACTGATGGTGTTTGTTCAGGATGGCCCGCACCAGCCCCCGCTGAGCCCGGTGGACGGGCGGCCGATGCAACGGGCTTCGTTAAACCGGGTGCGGGAACTGGTCGACAGCGACACCGTCGACCCGCTGGAAAACTGATCCGAGGCGGGCAAACACCTCACTGCACTTCGCTGTCCCCCGGCCGGATATCCCGCGCCACGCCGCTGTCGCGCGCGGCCTGCGACACCGCCTGGGATACGAAGGCCCGCAGACGCGGGTCAAACGGCTTGGGGATAATGTAGTCCCGGCCAAACGTCAACTGCGTCAGTCCATAAGCCTGCAACACACTCTCCGGCACCGGCTCATGGGCCAGTTGCGCCAGCGCCTTCACCGCCGCGATCTGCATCTCGGTATTGATGGCCGACGCCTGCACATCCAGCGCGCCGCGGAAAATAAACGGAAAGCCCAGCACGTTATTCACCTGATTGGGATAATCGCTGCGCCCGGTCGCCATGATCAGATCTGAACGGGCCGCATGGGCGTTGGCCGGGGTGATCTCCGGATCCGGGTTGGAGAGCGCAAAGACGATCGGGTTGTCGGCCATGCTCTGCAGCATGGCGGGCGAGACCAGGTCCGGCCCCGAGACGCCGATAAATACATCCGCCCCGGCCAGCGCCTCTGCCAGGGTGCGCCGGCCGGTACGCCGGGCAAATTCGCGCTTGTGCGCATTAATGTTGCGCCGCTCGGAATGAATCACGCCCTTGCGATCCACCAGCGTGATATGCCGTTTATCGGCCCCCAGTTTGTGCAACAGCCGCATCGAGGCAATCCCCGCCGAACCGGCGCCCAGGCAAACGATACGTGCTTCTTTCAAGGTGCGCCCGGTCAATTCCAGGGCATTGAGCAGGCCGGCGGCGATAATGATCGCCGTGCCGTGCTGATCGTCGTGGAATACCGGGATATCCAGCTGCTCCTTGAGGGCCTGCTCGATCTCGAAGCAGTCGGGCGCGGCGATATCCTCCAGGTTGATGCCACCGAAACTCGGGGCGATGCGACGCACGGTATCGATAAAGGCTCTGGGAGATTCCGCGTCCACCTCGATATCCACCACATCCACATCGGCGAAATGTTTGAACAACACCGCCTTGCCTTCCATCACCGGTTTGCCGGCCAGCGCTCCCACATTGCCCAGCCCCAGCACCGCGCTGCCATTGGAGATCACCGCGACCAGGTTGCCCTTGTTGGTGTAGCGATAGGCCTGCTGCGGATCCCCGGCAATCGCCTGCACCGGCACGGCAACGCCGGGGGTATAGGCCAGACTCAGATCGTGCTGGGTTGCGACCGGCTTGGTCAGGGCCGTGGCGGTTTTACCCGGACGCGGCTCGGCGTGATAGCGCAGAACCTGTTCGGCAAAAGAGAGCTTTTCATCATTCATCGTATGTTCACTGTTATCGATCGTGTCTCGCTGTCAGGGGAACAGGCTATCCGCCTGTCGGCATGAAGCCTACATGGTGGCGCATCGATCCCGGTTTTACCAGTGGCCACCGGCAGCTTTCAGGGGGTTTCGAGCAGGGCCGCGGGATGGCGCAGACGCAGGCGCCACTGGTTATTACGCCGGTAAATCCAGCCCTGGGCCAGCAGCGGCTGCTCGCGCCAGCGGGCGATCTGTTCGCGATCGAAATGCGCCAAATCCGCGCGGGCAATCCGCAGGGCAAACGCCGGGCCGAGATTCAGCCAGAGCGAGGAACGGCTTTCGCCAATCCGCGTCAGGCGCCCCCGCACCACACGATACTGGCCGCCGTGCCGCGAATTCAGCGCCGCCGCGGGCAATGTCTGATAGGCCGACAGGGCCCACAGGCCTCGTTTGTGCCGGCGAGCCCCGGCCTGGGCGCGCCGATAACAGTCGACAAAGCGCAGGTTGGGGGGCATCACCAGCAGCTGGCCAGCGCCCTGCTCCAGCAACCGGCGAGTGATACTGCGCCCCTGCTGGTCGAACACATGTGCCAGCAGGCGGCCGTAACGATCCCGTCGTTCCTGGCCATACACCAGCCGCCAGGGGACCCGGGCCTGTGCCTGCAGTTGCCGGCGGGCGGCCCCGGCATGGGGCTCGGCGGGCGCCTCGTCGCGGGCTCGCTCCGGGGTGTTGATGCCGATCAGGCGCAGCTTGCGCCCGTCACGCAGGTGCACGGTATCGCCGTCATGCACATAACGCACCGTCACCTGCTCATCGAACTGTGCCGGCCGACAGGCGTCGGCCATCGACCCCGATGACCAGAGAACCAACAAAAAAGGCGCTGTAAACAGCGCCTTTTTGATGATTGCCGTCGTGCGTTTTGTCACGGGGCTTACTTTTTCATGCCGTACTTCTGACGGAACTTGTCCACGCGACCGGCGGTATCCAGCAGCTTCTGCTTGCCGGTATAGAACGGATGGCACTGGGCGCAGACCTCGATATTCAGATCCTTGCCGACCGTCGAACGGGTGGTGAAGTGATTGCCACAACTGCAGGTGACAGACACTTCCTGGTAAGCGGGGTGGATTTCAGCTTTCATGGGTAACCTCACAGTCTCTTTCGGGCGTATCGCCACCCCGGCCTCTCCGGAGCACCATACGCAACGAGGCCGGCGATCATACGGGAATCAACTATCGCAGGGCAAGTGTTTGCGCCAATTCAGGCCTTGTCGCGCTGTTGCGGAGCGGGAAACGGCAAAATCCGCGCGCAACGCCGGAAAGGCCGGCGGGAGTGCTGCAAATCCTCGTAGGCCTCGCCCAGGTGGCTGAAGGTATCCCACATCATGTTGGAAATGGAAATGCAGGCCGACAGGGGGTTGCTGGCGGTGTTACGTACCTGGTTAACCCGCCATTGCAGGCAACGCAAGCGCTCCCGGCGATCCGCCGGCGCGCGGTCGATACAGTAATTGAGAACCCGGTTACGCAGGCTCTCGAAACGCTCGGGATCGGTCTCGGCCAGATGGGCCCAGGCATCAAAATCGATATGACACGCCGTCTCGGGTTTGGTCATAGGTCGGTCCTGCTTCACCGCGATCGCTATTGGGAGTCAGACCGGTATGGAACGCCAAGCACGCCATACCGATATCCAAATAGTCGTCGTTTTCAGCGCCCCTGTCAAAACCGGGCACGTGCACCGGCTCACAAACCGCCTCAACAACGGCGTACAAGGAACTGTAAAAGCAGGGTTTTTACCTCATCGAGGCAGATCGATCGGATTTTGCGCCTCGCGCTGCGAAGAGCCGCACACCAGCGAGGCGCCGGCCCTCGTCAATGCACAAGGATCGGCAACGGAGCCCACCGCGGTTCAGCGTTTCATGGAGTCAAAGAACTCGGCATTGGTCTTGGTCGCCTCGAGCTTGTTATGCAAAAACTCCATTGCAGCCACTTCATCCATATCATGCACCACCTTGCGCAAGATCCACATTTTCTGCAGCTCGTCGGGGCCGGTCAGCAGCTCCTCGCGACGGGTGCCGGAGCGATTGATGTTGATCGAGGGATAAATCCGTTTTTCGGCGATCTTGCGATCCATATGGATCTCCATGTTACCGGTGCCCTTGAATTCCTCGTAGATCACATCATCCATGCGCGAGCCGGTTTCCACCAGTGCGGTGGCGATAATGGTCAGGCTGCCGCCTTCCTCGATGTTGCGTGCCGCGCCGAAAAAGCGCTTGGGCCGTTGCAGGGCGTTGGCGTCCACGCCGCCGGTCAGCACCTTGCCCGAGGAGGGTACTACCGTGTTGTAGGCACGGCCCAGACGGGTGATGGAATCGAGCAGGATCACCACGTCTTTTTTGTGTTCCACCAGACGCTTGGCCTTTTCGATCACCATCTCGGCCACCTGCACATGGCGGCTGGCGGGTTCGTCGAAGGTACTGGAGACCACCTCGCCACGCACCGAGCGGGACATCTCGGTCACTTCCTCCGGCCGCTCGTCGATCAACAGGACGATCAGATGGCATTCGGGATAGTTGTGGGTAATCGAGTGGGCGATGTTGTGCAACATCATGGTCTTGCCGGCCTTGGGCGGCGAAACCACCAGGGCACGCTGCCCCTTGCCGATCGGCGCCACCATATCGATAACCCGGGCGGTGATGTCCTCGGAGCTGCCGTTGCCGATCTCCAGCTGCATGCGCTCATTGGGGTGCAGCGGCGTCAGGTTTTCGAACAACACCTTGTTCTTGGCTTTTTCCGGCGGCTCAAAGTTGATCTCGTTGACCTTGAGCATCGCGAAATAGCGCTCGCTGTCC
The DNA here is from genome assembly GCF_034521165.1 of Thiohalophilus sp. Classification (NCBI taxonomy): domain Bacteria; kingdom Pseudomonadati; phylum Pseudomonadota; class Gammaproteobacteria; order Thiohalomonadales; family Thiohalophilaceae; genus Thiohalophilus; species Thiohalophilus sp. The sequence goes on along the minus strand of NZ_JAXHMV010000008.1, from coordinate 310,216 downwards.
TTGGGCGGGCGAATCTTGCCGGCGATGGTATCGCCGGTACGCAGGGAAAACCGGCGAATCTGGCTGGGCGAGACATAAATGTCATCCGGTCCGGCCATGTAGGAGCTTTCCGCCGAGCGCAGAAAACCGAAACCGTCCTGCAGTATCTCCAGGACTCCATCGCCATAAATGTCTTCGCCACTTTTGGCGTGAGCCTTGAGAATGGAAAAAATGATGTCCTGCTTGCGTGAACGGGACATCCCTTCGATGCTCATTTCCTCGGCGAGGACAATCAGATCGGCGACATGTTTTTGTTTGAGTTCGGTAAGATTCATAGATGTTGTCTTACAATCAGGTTGGTTACGCGGCGCATGACACGCACCGGTCGGCTACGCGTTCAGCGTCTGTGTATCAGGGTTACCAGAGGGGCGCCCGTATCAGGCAGGTTACAAATAAAACGATTGGTATTTGTTTACGTTCTTGGCGCTAAGTTACCACCAAAAACCGGACTCGTCCAGCCCGCGTTAACAGGCCGGACGACAAATCTTTTACAGGTTGCTGTCGATAAAGGCTGTCAGCTGGGATTTGGATACCGCTCCCACCTTGGTCGCTTCCACGTTACCGCTCTTGAACAGCATCAGGGTCGGAATGCCACGAATGCCGAATTTGGGCGGGGTACCCGGGTTCTCGTCGATATTGAGTTTGGCCACCTTGATCTTGCCGGCGTATTCATCGGCAATCTCATCCAGAATCGGGGCAATCATTTTGCAAGGACCGCACCAGTCTGCCCAGTAGTCCACCAGGACCGGCTCTTCCGCCTTGAGAACCTCATCTTCAAACGTGGCGTCTGTGACGTAAACGATCTTGTCGCTCAACGTAATTCTCCCATTTGTATTGTTTTGCAGTCGCAGAACATGACTGACTCGGGTGATGCCGGATGGCTAACCTTAACACACGGTCAGGCACCGGACATACCATGTGGGCCATCTGCCCCGCCAGATCGGCTGCCGCTGTGCAGGGGTGTATAAGATGCCATTTGAGCCCAAGATAGCCGTTATTTCAAGCCCCAAACAGAATCCGATCTGCTATTCTGTGCGCCCATGAGTGATACACACCTGTCCGATACCCGTTTCGACAGCCTGGAACTGCCCGCACCGCTGCTGCAAGGCATTGAAGAGGCAGGCTTTTCATACTGCACGCCGGTCCAGGCCGAAACCCTGCCCATTGCCCTGGCCGGCAAGGACGTCTCCGGCCAGGCGCAGACCGGCACCGGCAAGACCGCCGCGTTTCTGATCGCCCTGTTCGCGCACCTGTTACGCCACCCGGCCGCGGAACAGCGTCGACCCAACCAGCCGCGCGCCCTGATCCTGGCCCCGACCCGCGAGCTGGCGGTCCAGATCCACAAGGACGCCGAGTTGCTCAACAAACACCTCGGCATGCGCCTGGGCCTGGTCTACGGCGGCACCGGCTACGAGAGCCAGCGCCAGCAACTGGAAGCCGGGGTGGACGTGCTGATCGGCACACCCGGACGTATCATCGATTATTTCAAACAGCAGGTATTCGATCTGCGCGCCATCCAGGTGATGATTCTGGATGAGGCCGATCGCATGTTCGATCTCGGCTTCATCAAGGACATCCGTTTTTTACTGCGCCGCCTGCCCGGGGCCGACCAGCGCCTGAACCTGCTGTTCTCCGCCACCCTCTCGCACCGGGTCAAGGAACTGGCCTACGAGCATATGAACAATCCCGAAGCGGTGGAGATCGCGCCGGAACAGATCACCGCCGAGCAGGTGGAAGAGAGGGTCTATTATCCGGCCAAGGAAGAAAAAATCAGCCTGCTGCTGGGCATTCTTGCCAACCAGCACGTTGAACGGGCCGTGATCTTTGTCAATACCAAACGGGCGGGGGAGAAGATCGCCGACTACCTGCGCGGCAACGACCAGGCCGCCGCGCTGCTGACCGGCGATGTGCCGCAAAAACAGCGCCTTAACCTGCTGCGCAATTTCAGTGACGGCGAGCTCAACCTGCTGGTGGCCACCGACGTGGCCGCCCGGGGTCTGCACATTCCGGCGGTCAGCCATGTCATCAACTTCGATCTGCCGCAGGACGCCGAAGACTATGTGCATCGCATCGGCCGCACCGCCCGTGCCGGCGCGAAGGGTGAGGCCATCAGCTTCGCCTGCGATGAATACGTTTTCTCGCTACCGGATATCGAGCAATACATCGGCCACAAGATTCCCGCCGCCACGCTGGATCCACAGCTGCTGATCAAGCCCAAACCGCCCCGGCGGGATCCCAACGCGCAGCGCGTCAGCGGCAAAAAGAAAAGCGGGAAAAAAAGCGCGCGTCACAGCGGCCGGGGCCCACAGAACCGGTCCCGGCAAGGTAACCGCGCCGGCCAGCGAGAAAAGTGACCCCTCCCCGCCGGGCCGTCAGCAACCCCGCCCGGACAAACGCTCCCGTGCCGACGATCCTCTCCAGTCCCCCGGCGCCCAAAACAGCACGGTCTGCGGTTCCTTCGCAGCGGACGGGAACCGCCGTCCCGGCGGTTGATCGTGGCACTCAGGCCGGTGGCCCGGGCCTGTCACAAGGCTGCTGAAAATAGCAGGTCAGCGCGCCGGTCCCGGCCGTAAGCAGCCAGAATAAAAAGAACCCGATGGTATAGCCCCCCAGCCGGCTGACCGCCCCATAGCCGGCCACCTCGCCTAACTGCACCGGGTCGAAGGCGGTAAAAAACACAATGGTCGCCAGCGCGGCGGTCAAAAACGACGGCCACAACACGGCCACGATTTTCTGGACTTTCGGTATCTGCTGAGACATATCTCCAGCGCCCTCCCGGCACAAAAACGATCAGTTATTGCGTTTGCTCACCCCGGCCCCCGACAGGCTCAAGCCGCAGTCGCCCGTCACCGGGCCACACCAGCCGCCCGGTCAGACGCCACTGGCCGCCTTCAGGCTCAAGCAGCACATGCCAGTGGCCGACGTCGGGGACGCTTTCAAACTCGCCCCGAAAGCGCGTCTGCGAGGCGCCGGATAGTTCTAAACCAATGACCTGGTCCTGATCCGCCCGGGTCGGGTGCAGCAAACTCAGCCGCAGGCGTTGCGCCGCCTGCGGCTGCTTGCCCTGCAGGACCAGTTGTACCTGGCCTTCGGGACCAATCCCGCCCTCGGCGTGCAGGCCCAGAAAGCGGGCATGGCGATCCCGCGCCAGCGTCCGGTTAATCGCCAGCCCCTCCTTGTAATAATCGTCGACCACCAGGCCGTCCGGATTGTTTATCGCGATAATCACCGTGGCGATACTCGCGATGACCGCACTGGCGGGCAGGGCAATTAAAAACCAGGGCCAGAACTGGCGATACCAGGGGGATGACATGTCGTTGGCGGTTATCTGTTGCATGGGTTCTCCCCGTATTGGTCTCTATATCAGCGCATGACCGGGCCAATGAAACGGCCGGTCTGGGTGACCGACAGTTCCGGCTGATCGATGGCCTGTAGATGAAACTCGACATCATAGCCGGCCTTCTCCAGATAAACCGGGTCGATGCGTAACTGGACCGGCAGCTGGGTGACACTCCCGCCTTCCACGTGTAATGTCTCGCGCGCCATGTGTAACTCCATTTGCGGCGGGCCATCGACGGTCAACCGGTAGGTATGCGCCGCCTCGTCCATGTTCAGGATCTTGAGCGTATAGATATTCTCCACCAGCCCCTGGTTGGTTTCGCGGTACAGGGTGTTGCGATCGCGCATGACATTCAGTTCCAGCGGTATCCGGGTCGCGATGCTGTAAAACACCGCCGCCGTAATCAGCAACAGCAACAAGCCATACACAACGATGCGGGGCCGCAGGACTTTGGTCGGCTTGCCTTCCAGCGTGTTTTCGGTGGTATAGCGAACCAGGCCACGCGGGTAATCCATCTTGTCCATGACTTCATTACAGGCGTCGATACAGGCGGCACAACCGATACACTGGTATTGCAGACCATCGCGAATATCGATACCGGTGGGGCAGGCCTGGACACACAGGGTACAATCGATACAGTCCCCCAGCCCTTTCTCCTGTTTGTCCGTGCCGCGCTTGCGCGCCCCGCGCGGCTCGCCCCGGTTGGCATCATAGGAAATGACCAGCGTATCCTTGTCGAACATGGCGCTTTGAAAACGGGCGTAAGGACACATGTAAATGCAGACCTGCTCACGCATGAAACCGGCATTGCCGTAGGTGGCGAAACCGTAGAAAAACACCCAGAAGGTCTCCCACGGACCCAGATCCAATTGCAGCACGCTCTGCCACAACTCGGTGATCGGGGTGAAATAGCCGACAAACGTAAAACCGGTCCACAGGGACAACAGAATCCAGACAGCCTGCTTGCTGCCACGGCGCAGAATCTTATTGGCATTCCAGGGTGATTTGGCCAGTTTCATCTGTTTGGGCCGATCGCCTTCGATCTTGCGTTCGATCCAGAGGAATAGCTCTGTCCAGACCGTCTGCGGACAGGCATAACCGCACCACAGTCGCCCGGCCAGGGCGGTAAAGAAAAACAGCGAGAGGCCGGCAATGATCAACAGCGCGGCCAGATAGAAAAAGTCCTGCGGCCAGAAAGTCAGGCCAAAGATATAAAACTTGCGTGCCGGCAGATCGAACAGCACCGCCTGATGGCCGTCCCAGGAAAACCACGGCAACAGGTAATACAGGCCCAGCAAGACCAGCACCCCGAGAATTCGCAGGGTGGCAAAAATACCGTGCACTTCGCGCGGATAGATCTTCTGGTGTTTGGCGTAAAGTTCCTGCTCAACCGCCTGCTCGGACGAGTGAGCCTGGTGTTTAGGGTTATTCATCGACACCCCGATAACTGCTTGATTGTCCTGGTTTATCCAACCTGGTTCCCGTCAACCGGATACCGGCCCGGGCCAATGGCTCAGGGCCGGTGGCGGACGAACATATGCGATAGGTCATTGCTTGGGCGGTCGAATAAAAAATACATAAAAAAGATAGCCGACGATGGCAACCGAAATCACCAGCACGCTCAGCGACAGGATACCGGTCCAGGTTCCGAACAGCAGTTCCAGCATGACGCAACTCCTTATGATGTTGGGCGGCGGGCAACAGCCCGCCGCCGCCGCGGCGGATTAATCAGACAGACTGTAGACGTAGGCCGCCAGCAAATGCACCTTGTCCTCGCCAAGAAACTCCTCGTGCGCGGGCATCTGGCCCTGACGCCCCTCGCGAATTGTCTGACGAATCACTCCCGGCGATCCGCCATACAACCAGATGTTGTCGGTCAGGTTGGGCGCTCCCATCGCAATCTGTCCCCTGGCATCCGGGCCGTGGCAGACGGCGCAGTTCTGGTTAAATACCTGTTTGCCGGCCTGGATCCTGGCCGCATCGGCTTCGCGACCGCTGAGGCTCATCACATAGGCAGTCACATTATCGATCTTCTCCTCACCCAGATGGGCCTGGGCAGGCATCACGCCGGTACGCCCGTTGAGGATACTGGTCTTGATCGCCTGGGGATGCCCCCCCCACAACCAGGCATCATCCTTGAGGCTGGGAAACCCGCGCGCCCCGCCGGCATCAGAACCGTGACAGGTGGCGCAATAGTTCAGGAACAGGCGTCGGCCGGAGGCCATCGCCTCATCATCCTGCGCCAGCACCGGAATCTCGGTTTCGGCATAACGGGCAAAGATGGGACCATATTCCTGCTGGGCCACGTCCATCTCCTGCTCATACTGGCCGGTGGACGTCCAGTTCAGGACGCCCCTGAAATTACCCAGCCCCGGATACAGGATTAGATAGATCAGCGCGAAAATAATGGTGATGTAAAACAGCCACAACCACCAGTTGGGCAGCGGGTTGTTGTACTCCTCCAGGTTGCCATCCCAGGTATGCCCGGTGACATCGCCTTCGGCCGCCTCACCACTACGGCTTTTGGTGGTCCATTTAATTAACCAGTAGCAGGCGAAAATCATGCCCAGGCTAATCACGGCCACAAACCAGCTCCAGAAGCTACTCATGATCCGTTCTCCTTATTCTTTTGCTCGCGGGGATATTCCGGCTCGTTCAGGGGCAGATGAGCCGCCTCGTGAAAATCACGCTTGCGTTTACTGCTCCAGGCCCAGATAAAAATGCCAATGAATACCACAAAAATAACCACGGTGTACCAGCTGCGCACGTCGTTCATATCCATTGCGTTTACCTCCGTGCCTTGATGCTGGTACCCAGGCTCTGCAAATAGGCCACCAGGGCATCCATTTCCGTTTTCCCCCTGACGTCCTCGGCCGCGCTGGCGATCTCCTCCTCGCTGTACGTCTGGCAACCGTTACAGGTCGCTCTGGTGAGCTTGTTCATCACCTGCAGTTTTCTGGCCGTGTACTTGCCGTCGAGTTCATTCTCCGCCAGCCAGGGGAAGCCCGGCATGTTGGATTCGGGCACCACATCGCGCGGATTGATCAGATGAACCCGATGCCACTCGTCCGAATAGCGCCCGCCGACCCGCGCCAGATCCGGCCCGGTCCGCTTGGAGCCCCACTGGAACGGCCGGTCATAGACAAACTCGCCGGCCACCGAATAGTGCCCATAGCGTTCGGTCTCGGCCCGGAACGGGCGAATCATCTGCGAATGGCAGGTATAGCAACCCTCGCGCACATAGATATCCCGCCCTTCGAGTTCCAGGGCACTGTAAGGCTTGAGGCCATCAACCGGCTCGGTCGTATCCTTGATAAAAAACAGCGGCACGATTTCCACCAGTCCCCCGAAACTGATCACGATAACAATGAGCAGGGCCAGGAGGCCGGCACGTGTTTCTATTTTGTCATGACTCATGATGCTCTCCTCCGTTAAGCCGTCTGCGGAATGCGTTCATCCGCCGCGGCCTTCGGGCCGGCGATGGTCTTCCACACGTTGTACGCCATGATCAACATACCGGCCAGATACATCAGGCCGCCGAGCAGGCGCACGGCATAGAACGGATACATGGCCTCCAGACTTTCCACAAAGCTGTAGGTCAGGGTGCCGTCATCGTTAATGGCGCGCCACATCAGCCCCTGCATCACACCGGCGATCCACATGGAGGCGATGTACACCACGATACCGATGGTCGCGATCCAGAAATGCACATCGATCAGCTTCACCGAATGCATTTGCTCGCGTCCGAACAGCTTGGGAATCAGGAAATAGACCGAACCGATGGTCACCAGGCCAACCCAGCCCAGCGCACCGGAATGCACGTGACCGATGGTCCAGTCGGTGTAGTGGGACAGGGAGTTGACGGTCTTGATCGACATCATCGGCCCCTCAAAGGTCGACATGCCGTAGAACGACAACGAGACGATCAAAAATTTCAGAATCGGATCGGTTCGCAGTTTGTGCCAGGCACCCGACAGCGTCATGATGCCGTTGATCATCCCGCCCCAGGAGGGTGCCAGCAGGATCAGCGAGAAGACCATGCCCAGCGACTGGGCCCAGTCGGGCAGGGCGGTGTAATGCAGATGGTGCGGACCGGCCCACATGTAAATGGCGATCAGCGACCAGAAGTGCACCACCGACAACCGATAGGAATAGATCGGTCGTTCCGCCTGCTTTGGGATAAAGTAATACATCATGCCCAGAAAGCCCGCGGTCAGGAAAAAGCCCACCGCGTTATGCCCGTACCACCACTGCACCATGGCGTCGATGGCCCCGGGATACACCGAGTAGGACTTGGTCAGGCTGACCGGCATGGCCAGGCTGTTAATCACGTGCAATACCGCGATGGTCAGGATAAAGGCGCCGAAAAACCAGTTGGCGACATAGATATGCTTGACCCGGCGTTTGGCCAGGGTACCGAAGAAGACGATCGCATAGACCACCCAGACCAGCGTGATTAACAGGTCAATGGGCCACTCCAGCTCGGCATATTCCTTGCTGCTGGTCATCCCCAGCGGCAGGCTGATGGCCGCCAGCACGATCACCGCCGTCCAGCCCCAGAAAGTAAAGGCCGCCAGCCGGTCGCCAAACAGCCGAACCTGACAGGTACGCTGCACCACATAATAGGAGGTGGCAAACAGCGCCGAGCCCCCGAAGGCAAAGATCACCGCGTTGGTATGTAATGGCCGCAGGCGGCTGTAAGTGAGCCAGGGGATATCGAAATTGAGCGCCGGCCAGACCAGCTGCGCCGCAATCACGACCCCGACCAGCATCCCGACGATGCCCCAGACCACGGTCATTACCGTAAACTGGCGCACCACCCTGTAATTATAGGTCGATTGATTATCCATGGACTTTCCTTTTTTATTCTCGCAAAGCAAGGGAAGGCTTCTGATTTTATGACTTGAACAATACCCAAGCCGTGTTACTAAACCTAGCCCAGGTCTTGATCTGGATCAAAAGAAAAGTCGTCTTTTTTATGCGCCGATGATCCGGCGCGGGCTGAAGCCTCAGGCGCCGTGGGAACTGGAGCTATCGGCGGGCTTGCCGGGCAATTCCCGGCAATTGGAGGCAATCGCCTGCAGGCCGGCGGGATCGAGGATGCGAATATGTTTGCGTTCCACCCGGATCAGTCCCTGATCCTGGAAATTGCCGAGCAGGCGACTGATGGTCTCCATCGCCATGCCCAGCATGTTGGCGATATCCCCCCGCGACATACTGAGATTGAACTCGTTGGCCGCATAGCCGCGTAACTTGTACCGCTCGGAGAGTCCCATCAGGAAACTGGCCAGCCGGTTTTCCACCGGCATGCGGGCGAGAACGGTCATGTGACACTGGTCATGCTGAATCTCTGCGCTCATCAGGCGAAACAGATGCAGCTGCAATCCGGGAATCTCCCGGCTCAGGGATTCGAGATGGTCAAAAGGAATTTCGCAAACACTGGTGGTTTCCAGGGCTACCGCCGAGCAGGCATGCCGATGACCGCCAATCGCATCCAGACCGATCAGCTCACCGGGCAGATGCATACCGATCACCTGCTCCTGACCGTCGCTCTGGCTGGTGTAGGTTTTCAGAGATCCCGAGCGGATGGCATACAGGGAACTGAAGTCCTGACCGAGGCGAAACAGAAACTCGCCCTTTTCCACCGGCCGGCGACGCTTGATGATCTTGTCGAGTTTGTTGAGGTCCCCTTCGCCCAGACCCATCGGCATGCAGAGTTGATAGAGGCTGCACTTCTGGCACTGAGTGCGCACTTCGGACAGATTGACGACGCGTTCTCTGGACATGGACCTCGACCCGACTCCGGTTGGTTGGCTGTAGCAGACTGACGACACCCGCCGGGTGCCTCCAATAAACTATACTCTCACCGGCCCGATTCAACAAAAAAGTCCGTTTAATCGTTCGATTAAAAAACGCCACAATACCCGAGCCAAAACCT